>CAZOTO010000054.1:0-18749 GCA_964582775.1 uncultured Myxococcales bacterium | reverse complement strand
GAGCTATTCGCGCGCGCAAGAACACTTCTCGCCGAGATCCTTCGCAACGGTCCGCAGGCGCTCGCCGCATCGCTCGCCGCCATTCGCGACGGATTGGACACCCACCTGGACGAGGGCCTCGAAATCGAAGCGCGCGCCTTCTCCGCCGCCTGCGGCACCGAGGAGATGCGCGAGGGAACCGCCGCCTTCCTCGCCCGCCGCCCCCCGCGGTTCTGGTAGACCCGACTCCCCGCTCGCAGCGGAGTGAGTTCCGTCGCACCGCACCGGCTCACGCCGAGTCATGAAAGAATCGCCCGCGCCGGCGCGGAACGCTGTCCGACGCGATCGTGGCGCTGGCGCTGCTCTCTCGCCTGCACGACCGGCAGACCGAGAGGGTCACCCGCGGCGAGCGGCCCGTCTAGCCACCGCGAAGCTACAGCAGCGCGAACGTATCCAGATCCTCGAGCGCGGCCGTCAGGCGCTCGAGGTTCGCGCGGGTGATGCGCTCCCCGTAGTTCTCGAAGGGCGTGATCATCCAGCCGATCAGGAAGCCCCAGATCGCGGTCCGGCGGTACAGCAGCCACGCATCGTCCAGGCTCGGCACGTCGCGCACGCCGCCCTCCGCGAGCCGATCCAGGTAATACGCGAGCAGCTCCTTCTCGTGCCGGCGCCGCTCTCCGGTGTCCATGGCGGTGATCAAAATGTACGTGACGTCATGGGACCACCGACCGCGGATCATGAGCTGCCAGTCCACGAGCCCCATGCGATCGCCGGGCAGCAGGTACGTGTTGCCTAGGTGCGTGTCGCCGTGCAGCAGCGTGGTGGGGCCAGACGCGAGGATCCGCTGCGCGTTCCACAGTGCGCGCCATGCCTCGTCGAACGAGCGCCCCAGCCGCACGAGCAATCCCTGCTTGTACTCGCTTCGATCCACCTGGTACCGGAGGAACTCGCCTCCCGGCCCCTGCAGGAAGTCATGGAACCCGCCGGAGACGGGAGTCCACAGCCAGTCGAGGTCTCGCGCGAACCGCGGGCTCTCCCAGAACTTCGAATGGAGCCGCGCGAGCTGATCGAGCACGCTGCGCATCCGAGGCTCGCTCATCGATTCGGTCGCGTTCGGGAAGTGCGCGGAGCGCAGGCGCAGATCCTCCATGATCACGCCGAAGCTTCCCGAGGCCTCGTCGAAGACGCTCGCGAAGACCCGCGGGGTCTCGATCTCGAGCTCCGGACGAAGCTGCTGATAGAAGCGCACCTCGTTCTGGTACATCGCGCTCGGTGCACCTGGCCGAACGAGCACCGTCTTCAGGACGACCCGGCTGGGCAGCCCGCGATCGGCCCCCGGGGCGTAGTCCAGATCGAGCACGGCCCGCGCTGCGGTCGATGCGGATCCGGTGTCGCAGTGCGCTTCTCCGGCGACGTGCACCCGCTCGACGACGACCCCTGGATGCAGCTTCGCCAGCGCCGCAGTGAGCAGCTCGGGCGTCAGGAGATCGGTTCGAGTCGGAAAGACGACCCCGTCCATGTGTGCCCCCCCTCTCGCGCAGTACCGCCTCGCGCGATCATACTCGGGGCGGCCGTTCGATGGGCGCCCGCCGATGCGACCCCCAGGGCCCCCTTGCGTACACGATTTGCCGGTTGACACGGGGAGCATCCTGCAGCCACAACTCGTACACGGAACGGAGAACCGGAGAGGAGGCGGCCCATGTTCCCTACGCTTTCGATTCGCCCAGCGAAACTCGTGCTCCTGGTTTGGATCGTTCTTCTCTGGCACGGCCCGAACCCGGGAGCGGCGGTGGCCGCACCGTACCTCGAGGCGTATGCGAGCGCGTCCGACGCCGGCTCATTTGAGACGGTGACGGGATCGTCGGGTTCCATCGTCGCCAGCCGGTCGGGAAGCCACTCGGCCTACGGGATGTCCTCCAGCTCCGATGCCACGGCGGTCGCCGCTTTCGGCCTCCTCAAGGCGCAGTCGTCGGCCCACGCCACCAACGACGTCGCAAACTCCGGATCCTCGGCGCTCTTCCGGGACACGGTCACCATCAACGCCCCGGGCATCGCGGCGGGAACGCCCGGATTGTTCAGCTTCGCGATGGAAGTCGAGGGCAGCCTTGCAGCGGAAACGGGACATGCCACGTGGCGGCTCCAGGCTGGAGTCGGGATCTACTCGCGGATTCTCGGTGAGGGAGAGGTGGCCACGGGAGTCGTGAACGGCGATCCATTCGGCGGCACCTACGACTCCGGCCTCTGGCTGTTCCACTTCGGTGAACCCTTCGTGATCGGGGTGATGATCGACACCTCGACCACGGCCGGATCTTCCGACGGCTCGGGATCCGCGATTGCTCTGTTCGGCAACACCGCCACGTGGCAGGGCTTCACCGCCGTGGAGAGCTATGGAACGCACATCCCGATCACGGGCTACACCGTGACGTCGGAGTCCGGGGTCGACTGGTCGCTCCCCGTGGTTCCCGAGCCGGGAGCCACGTTCCTGTTGGCGCCCGGGCTCGTCGGTCTCGCGCTGGCTCGCGCCTCGCACACGCGTTCCCGTGCAAGCCCATCCAGGTAGGCGCGTTCCGGCACCGGCACCCGTGATGGCGAGCGCCGGTGTCGCCGCTCCTCGTCCATCCGTTCCACGATCGTGCGGATGCCCGTGCCGGCGCCGAAACATCCCTGGGTCCGAGCGGCCAGGCCGCAGGCGCTCTCCCTGCGACGAGGCTGCGCCAGCGCAGCAGTGGACAGCGCGGGCGTGAGAAGATCGCTTCGGGCCGGAGAGACGATCGGGCTCAAGGGACCTTGCCGGGGCATCGCTCTCCTCCGATCCGGTGCGGGATCGGCGGATCCAACGCGAATCGAAGGCGGTCTTGACGCTCTCGGCCTCCTGGGTCCTGCAACCGGTGCTTTTTTCTCACACCTGCCACCTGTCTGGGGGTACAATTCCGGAGACCGGGGGTCTCGACTCCCGCGGAGGGAGGGCTCTTCGATGCGGTTCTTGCGGATGCCTCTCGCCCTAGTGATCGCTGGCGGGCTCGTCGCCACGCTGAGCCTCGCACGACCGGCAGCCAGCGCGACGGTGGGTTTCGAGTTCTCGGGGACGGTCACCTATTTCCAGGACATCCTCGGCGATCTCGACGGCTCGGTGGCGGCGGGTTCGACCTTCACGGGGCGCATGCTCTGGGAGTCCACCAGCGCGGACTGGAATCCCGACCCCACGCGGGGCTTCTACTCCGGAAGCGCGCCAGCGTTCGTGCTGGAGGTCCAGGTCGGCAGCTACGCGTTCTCGGCCAGCAATGTCGACGTGCTGGTGAGGAACGACGACGGCATCATCGGGGACGACCTCGACGTCCGGAACTCTTTCACGGAAGCCTTCCCGGGCGATCCGCTCCTGCAGATCGACATCCTGGGGCTCTGGTTCGGGGACAGCGACGAGACCGTTCTCTCGAGCGATGCGCTCCCCACCGGGTCCCTCGATCTCTCCGAATTCGAGAGCCGCGGCATGCGGATCTACGGCTGCCAGGTCGGCCGCATCCGCCCCGAGGGGAACTGCTCGAACAACGACTGGGACATCCAGGGGACGGTAGGATCCCTGGTCTTCGTACCCGAGCCGGGTACGGCGCTGCTCCTCGCGTCGGGGCTCCTCGGCCTCGGGGTCGTGCGCGCATCGCGCTCGACCTCCGGAGCGAGCCGATCGAGCGAGCCGCCTAGTCCATCCGCTCCACGATCGTGCTGATGCCCATGCCGGCGCCGATGCATTGGGTGGCCAGGCCGTAGCGCTTGCCGCTGCGGCGGAGCTCGCGAGCGACGGTGAGCACGAGCCGCGCGCCGGTGGCCCCGAGCGGGTGGCCGATGCCGAGCGAGCCGCCGTTCACGTTCACCCTCTCCTCGGGAATGCCCAGATCGCGCAGCGACGGGATCACCTGCGAAGCGAAGGCCTCGTTGAATTCGACGCGATCGATCCGATCCGCCGTGAGATTGGCCTGGCGCAACGCCTTCTTCGTGGAGACGATCGGCCCGATGCCCATGAGCTGCGGCTTCACCCCGCCCACCGCCATCGCGGTGATGCGCGCGAGCGGTGAGAGCCCGAGCGCGCGCGCCTTCTCCTCGCTCATGACGAGCACGGCGGCCGCGCCGTCGTTCGTGGGGCAGGAGTTGCCGGCGGTGATCAGGATCTCCTTGCCGCCGAAGCTCTGCACGCCCTTGATGGGCTTGAGACCCGCGAGCTTCTCCGCCGTGGTGTCGCCGCGGATGCACTCGTCGCGATCGAACACGATCGTCGGGCCCTTCTCGGCCTCGATCCAGTTCCCGCTCTCGTCGAAGACGGGATCCTCGACCTCGAGCGGGACGATCTCGTCCTTGTACGCGCCAGCTTCGTACGCGGCCTTCCCCTTCTGGTGGCTACGTGCGGAGAACTCGTCGAGCTCCTGGCGCGTGAGCCCGTACACCTCGGCCACGTTCTGGCCGGTCTGCGGCATCGCCTGCAGGGGCGGCGAGTTCAGGATGTAGTCAGGAAAAGGCACCGAGAAGTACTCGGAGTGATCGTGCGCCATGCGCCGCTGCACTTCGTTCATCTCGAGCAGCCGTGGGTTGAACGCGTTCGCGCGCGTCTGGCCGATCGCATGTGGCGTGAGCCCGCGACCCATGCGCTCGATGCCGAGTGCGATTCCGCAGTCGATGTTCCCGGTCATGATCGCCATGGCGATGCGGAACATGGTCTCCATGCTCGATCCGCACTGGCGGTTGGAGTTGAAGCAGCAGGCCTCCAGCGGAAGCCCTGCCAGCCGCGCGACGTTTCCCATGCCCACGAACTCGGTCCCACCGGCCACGTTGCCCAAGCCGACGTCCTCGACCATCGTGTCCTTCACCTTCGGGTTCCGGTCGAGCAGCGTGCGCACGACCTTCGCGCCCACCTCGTCCAGTCGCGTGGCGACGAGCTTGCCTCGCCCGCCGCGGCCGAATGCCGAGCGAACACCATCGACGATGACGACCTTCCTGAGCTCCATGGGGGTCCTCCAGCGGTCACGAGGGCGGCCGGCGCGGATGCTCGCGGGCCGCGGTTCCTCGGCATTCTTGCATAGGAGGCCGCCGGATGCCGGTGGCCCAGCAGGGCGGCTGGAATCTTGACGCCGGAGTATGTATTCATTCGATCAGGCGCCGGATCCGATCCGGCCCGATCCCCAAGAACCTGTCCGCTATCAGGTTGTTACGGAGACCACGAATGAGCACCCCCACGGAGGCCGCCGTCCTCGAGGCACTCGGCCGCATACAGGATCCCGACTTCAAGAAGTCGATCGTCGACTTGGGCTTCGTGAAGCACCTGCGAATCCAAGGCAGCCACGTCTCGTTCTCGATCGAGCTCACGACACCGGCCTGTCCGGTGAAGGAGAAGTTCCGCGGGGACGCGCGCGCGGCGGTGCTGGGCGTGCCGGGCGTCACCGAGGTCGAGGTGACGATGACCGCGCAGACGCGCGCGAGCCGCCACGAGGGCAAGCCCGAGGGCCTGGCCCAGGTGAAGAACGTGGTTGCGGTGGCAAGCGGCAAGGGCGGCGTGGGGAAGTCGACCGTCGCAGTGAACCTGGCGCTCGCGCTCGCACGCACCGGCGCGAAGGTCGGCTTGCTCGACTGCGACATCTACGGGCCATCGATCCCGCTCATGCTCGACGTGAAGGGTCCTGCGCGCGCGACCGCGGACAAGAAGATCATCCCGCTCGAAGGCCAGGGCCTGAAGCTCATGTCGATCGGCTTCCTGGTGGGCGACGATGGGCCGGTGATCTGGCGCGGGCCGATGGTGCACGGGGTGATCCGGCAGTTCCTGGGCGACGTGCAATGGGGCGAGCTCGACTACCTGGTGCTCGACCTGCCGCCCGGAACGGGCGACGCGGCGCTCACCCTCACACAAACGGCGCCGATCGCAGGCGCGGTGATCGTCTCGACGCCACAAGAGGTCGCGCTCATCGACGCGCGCAAGGGGCTGCAGATGTTTCAGCGCGTGAACGTTCCGGTGCTCGGCATCGTCGAGAACATGAGCTACTTCGTGCCGCCCGATCTTCCGGACCGGAAGTACTACATCTTCGGACAGGGCGGCTGCGAGCGCGCGGCACGCGACCTGGGGACCGAGGTCCTGATCCAGATCCCGCTGCAGCCGACGGTGGTGAGCGACATGGATACCGGGAAGCCCACGGTGGTGGCGGCACCGGATTCACCGGCGGGCCGGGCCTTCCTCGAGCTCGCGGGGATCGTGGCACGCAAGCTCGCCGTGCTGAACGAGCAGGACGCGCCGCTGCTCGGTGCAGACATCGAGTGGGCCGCGCCCTGAGCCTTCCCATGGCCGATCCGATGCCGATTGCGCTCACGATCGCCGGATCGGACCCGACCGGCGGCGCCGGCCTGCAGCTCGATCTTCGCGTGTTCGCGCTGCACGGCGTGCACGGGATGGCCGTTCCGACCGCGCTCACGGTGCAGACGACACAGAGCGTGCGGCGTACGCTTCCGTGCTTTCCCAACGTGGTGGGCGAGCAGCTCGTCGCACTGCTCGCGGATGCGCCGCCGCACGTGATCAAGCTCGGCATGCTGGCGACGGACGACACCGTACTTCGTATCGCGGACCTGCTCGATCGCTTCCCTCGGCCGCGCGTGGTGGACCCCGTGCTGCGCGCGAGCGACGGCTCGTACCTGCTCGAGCGGCGGGCGCTGCGAAGCCTGGTGGAGCGGCTCGTCGCAGGCGCGGCGCTCGTCACGCCCAATCTCGACGAGGCGGAGACGCTCACCGGGCTTCGCGATCCCGAGGCGGCGGCAGCGGCGCTACTCGAGATGGGCGCGCAAGCGGCACTGGTGAAGGGGGGGCATGCGGACGGCCCACCCGACGACTTCCTGTGTATGGCCGAGGGGGGCACCTGGCTTCGCGGCGAGCGGCACGCGCGCGACGTGCATGGAACGGGCTGCGGGCTCTCGGCCGCGATCGCGGCACGGCTCGCGCGCGGCACGGACCTGGTGGAGGCAGTGCGCGGGGCAAAGCGCTGGATCGAGCGCGGAATCGCGAACGCGAATGCGATCGGCCGCGGCCGGCCGGTGCTTGGGCTCTCCTGGGCGGACGATCTCTCCGCGCCATGAGCCCGATCGTGCGCTCGAGGCTAGCTCGGGTCGAGCACATGGCGGTCGAGAACGAGCGCGACGAATCGGCCCTGGAAGATCTCGCGCTCGGCGACGCGCCCACGCACGGTGATCGCATGCTTGCGGCCGCTCACCTCCACGCGCTCGGCATCGAAGATCGCCTTCTCGCCCACACACATGGGGGCAACGAACTTCACCTCGGCCGCGCCGAGCACCACGTTCGGATCGTTCACCGCCAGCATCGCCGCGTAGTCCGCAGCACCGAAGACGAAGCCGCCGTGCACCAAGCCCCGGTCATCGGCAGACATCTGCGGCGCCGCATCCAAGACCACGCGCGCGCGGCCTTCGGCAAGCTCGACGGCGGCGCCACACAGACGCGAATCGATTCCCAGATGCGTTCTCGGATGCATGACTTCCTCGACAGCAAGGTCGCGCTCGCGACAGGTACGATCGCGGTCGGCACTCGCGCCTCGAGCCACAGCGGACTCGGGCCGATGTACGCGGCACCACCAGCATACCGCGAGGGGGGGCATCGACGATGATCGAGTCCTGGGACTGGCCCGCCTACCCGATCCTGTTCGCGGCGGTCTGGGGCCTCGCGACGCAGGTCCTCTCCTCGGTCGGAGGATGGCGCCGCCTCGCGGAGATCTACCCGTCGCCGCGCTCTCCGATGGGAAAGGTCCACCGCTTCCAGAGCGCACAGCTTCGCTGGGGAACGAACTACAACGGCTGTCTCGACTTCGCAGCGGACTTCGATGGACTGCACGTGTCCATCCTGTTCCCGTTCCGGCCGGGGCACCCTCCGCTCTTCATTCCGTGGTCGGAGATCGCCTTCGAGGAGCGGCCTTCGCGATTCCACCCGATGGTCATGATGCGGTTCATGCGTGCGCCGGAGCTCACGATGGCCGTTCCCAAGGATCTCGCGGAGCGGCTGCAGCAGGAGCGTACCCACGGCGCATGACCGCCCGGAGCGATCCCCTATTTCGCGCGCTCGACATAGCGAAGCTCGGTGGGATCCACGCGGATGCGATCCCCCGCCTCGATGAACGTCGGTACCTGGATCGCGATTCCGTTCTCGAGAACGGCGGGCTTGTTCGACTTGGCGGCCGTCTGGCCCCTCACGACAGGCTCGGCCTCGCGGACGGTGGCCTCGATGCTCTTCGGGAGCTGCACGCCGATGGGATTGCCGTCGAGCAGATCGACGTAGAGCCGCATGCCCTCCGCGAGCCACGGCTTCGCCTCGCCGAGCGCATCGTCGGAGATCGCGATCTGCTCATACGACTCCGTATCCATGAATACGGCGCTCGATCCATCCGCGTACAAGTAATCCATCTCGCGAGACTCCAAGTGTGCGCGCTCGATCAGCTCTGTGGCGGAGAACTTCACCTCGCGCTGCGTACCGTCGCGCATGTTGCGAAGCTTCGTTTGCACGAAGCCGCGCTTGTTCCCCGGAGTGCGATGCTCGAACGAGAGCACGCGATACGGATTTCCCTCGTAGATGACCGCCATGCCCTTGCGCAGCTCGGTTGCCTGAACGTCCGCCATGGTCTTTGTTGCTCCTAGCTCGTGCGAAGGCGCGCCAGAAGGCGCTCCCAGATTCCCCCGAAGGCGCCATTGCTCATGATGAGCACCACGTCCTTGCCACTGCGATGGCGTACAACGTGTTCGATGATGTCGTCAACCTCGGGCAGGTAGTACGCATCGACACCCGAGCGGCGCAGATCGGCGATCACGACCTCGGGTCGAAGCCGCTCGCTCTCCGGAATCTGCTCGGTGCGGAAGACCCCCGCGAGGATCACGTGATCCGCGCCCTCGAGGCTCTTCGTGAACTCGGCCTCGAAGTGGCGCCTTCGGCTCGTGTTCGTGCGGGGCTCGAAGATCGCCCACAGCTTGCGGTCGGGATAACGCGCGCGAATCGCCGCGATCGTCTCGCGCACCGCCGTGGGGTGGTGCGCGAAATCGTCGATCACGGCAACGCCTGCCGCCTCGCCGCGGAGCTCCTGCCGGCGTCGAACACCTTGGAACTCGGCCAGCGCCCGTGCGGCGCGCTCGGGCTCGAGGCCGGCCGCGGCGCAGACTGCGATCGCACCCATCGCATTCTCGACGTTGTGGCGGCCGAACATGGGAAGCCGCACGCGCGACACGCGATCGTCCCCACGCCACAGTGTGAACTGCGTGCCCGCGCGATCGAAGGCAACGTCGCTCACGCGCCAGAGCGCGGGCTCGCAGAAGCCGTAGCCCTCGACGCGCGCGCGTGCCCCCGCAAGAACTTCCCGCACGGCAGGTGAGTCCGTGGCAGCGACGATGCACCCGTCCTCGGGAACGGCCTCGATGCAGCGGCGAAAGGCATCTTTCACCTGATCGAGCGATGCGTAGATATCGGCGTGGTCGTACTCGCACGACGTGACGAGCAGCGTGCGCGCCGGGTAGTGCAGGAACTTCGGCGTCTTGTCGAAGAATGCGGTGTCGTACTCGTCTCCCTCGATCACGAAGTGCATACCCTCACCGAGTCGCACGCTGCTGCCGAAGTTCGCAGCGACCCCTCCGACGAGCACGCTGGGATCGAGCCCCGCGTGCGCGAGGATCCAGCCAATCAGACTGGTACAGGTGGTCTTTCCGTGCGTTCCGGTGACGACGATCGAGTGCTTCCCGCGCAGGAAGAAGTGCGTGACGGCATCGGCGAACGAGATGTACGGAAGCTGGCCGTCGATCGCAGCACGTGCCTCGGGATTGTCCCTGCGTACCGCATTGCCGATCACGACGAGATCGGGGCGATTCTCGGTGACGTGGCTCGCGCTGTATCCCTTCAGGATGTCGATGCCGGCAGCGCGAAGCTGATCGCTCATCGGGGGATAGACGTCGAGATCGCTTCCGGTCACGCGAAAGCCGCGATCGGCGAGCATGCAGGCGAGCGATCCCATGCCGGTGCCGCAGATCGCGATGAAGTGGACGTGGCGGATCTCGTCGATCGGCGGCAGCTCAGGCAGCATCGAAGGCCTCTCGGATCAGATCGTGTACGCGCGGGCGCAGATCGAAGGTGCTGCGCTTGGCCACGAGGTGCACGCGGTTGGAGAGCAGGACGACGACGACGTCCCGCTCGAGATCGATCCACACGCTGGTGCCCGTGAATCCGGTGTGGCCGATGGATCGCTCGGAGAAGTAGCGGCCCGACGTGGAGTGCCCGGGCGTGGGCGCATCCCAGCCGAGCGCCCAGTCGCTTCCGTCGGGGAGCGACTGGCGACGGAAGAACTGGCGTGCGACATCCCCCGCAAAGAGCTCGCTCGCGCCACGATCGGCCGCGATCATCTCCTCTGCAAAGCGCAGGACATCGTACGCCGTCGAGAAAAGACCTGCGTGGCCGGCGACCCCGCCCATGGCCCACGCGTTCGGATCGTGCACCTCGCCCCAGACGACCTTGTCCCGCCAGCTACACTGCTCGGTGGCGGCATAGCGAGTGCGATCACCAGTGAACGGAATGGGCTGGAAGTGCGTGTCGTTCAGGCCGAGAGGGCGGTAGATCCGCCGCGCGCACAGCTCGTCGAGCGGCTCACCGGCGACGGCCTCGACGAGCGCACCGAGCACGATGAAGCCGAGGTCGCCGTACACCGCGGCCTCGCCGGGCTCGTACACGGGAGCGCTGCGCAGGATGCGCGCGAGGATCGCATCGCGGCCCGCCTTCGTACCCAGGATCTCTTCGCCCTTGCGGCGCGCGCGCTCGAGCAGATCTGCGTGATAGGCGCGCCACGGGCGAAGACCCGAGGAGTGCGTCAGCAGATGGCGCACGGTGATGCGGTCCTTGCCGCGATCACCGAAGGAAGGGAGCCACTCGACCACCGGCCGGTCGAGGTCGAGCTTGCGATCCGCCACGAGCAGCATCGCCGCCGCGGTCGTCGCCATCACCTTCGTGAGCGAAGCGAGGTCGTAGATCGTCGACGGCCGCGCCTCGTGCCGCTCGGGCGAGAGCGTCGCCGCGCCATACGCCCGTTCGTGTCGGAGCTCGGGATCGGGTCCGCGAGCGAGAACGACCGCACCGGGGATCTCCCCCGCCTCGATCGCCTTCTCGATCGCTCGATCGACCTTCTCGAGCTTCCGCGCCACCGCCGCGAGCTTCAAACCGCCCCCTCGACCACTGGCTCCACGAGCGCAAGGGTTCCCGCACGCGCGTCGAGCTCGGCCCGGACCCCGAGGCCCAAGGCGCGGTTGTCCGCGACGTGCCCGAACGGAAGCTCCATCGCGATCGGGCAGGTGGTCTCCTCGAGGAGGATGTCGCGTACCGTTTCTCGCGCGCGGGGCTCAGGGTAGCGCTCGGAGGTGCAGTCCACGAGACGGCCCACGGCGACGCCGGCGAGCGGCGCGAGCTTTCCCGCGTCGCGAAGATGGACGAGCATGCGATCGATCGCGTAGGGGGCCTCGTCGACCTCCTCCAGGAAGAGGATCGCGTTTCGGGTATCGATCTCCCACGGCGTGCCGAGGCTCGCGACGATCATCGAGAGATTCCCCCCGACGAGCCGACCGCGCACGCGGCCCCCACGAATCCCATCCCCCCGCAGCGGCTCGCGACCCACGTGGTCGCCACGAAGCAGGCCGAGCAGCCGGCCGCGGGCGCCGGGGTCGGCATCGGCACGCTCGAGCATCGGGCCATGAATCGAGACGAGCCCCGCCCGCCGGAGCAGCCAGAGCAGGAGCAACGTCGCATCGCTGTAGCCGACGATCGGCTTGCGGGCGGCGCGAAACTGCTGCGGATCGAGCCGCGGCAGAATCCGGCCACAGCCGTAGCCTCCGCGGGCGAGGAGGATCGCATCGACGGAGGGGGCGCCGACCATCGCGGCGAGATCTCCGCAGCGCTCGTCGTCGGTCCCTGCGAGGTAGCCGCATCGCTCGCGCAGATGGCTGGCGAGGCGGACGCGAAATCCTTCGCGCTCGAGCCAGGCGATGCCGGCTTCGAGCACCTCGGGCCGCACTGGGCCCGAAGGCGCACAGACGCCGATGGTGGCACCCGCCGCGACGGCCCGCGGTCGGACCAGGGAAGGCCGCCTTCCCTGGTGCACCCGGCCGGGCATCAGAAGGGCGGCTCCAGCTCGCCGCCGAAATCGCCTTCGGCGTCGCCGCCGGAGGCGACGCCCGCGCTTGCACCCCGCGAGCTCGCGCGACCGGGGGACGGGCCCCAGTCGTCCAGATCGGGCGCGGCATCGAAACCGGCCTCGATGGGGGGCGCCAGATGGCGGCCCGCCAGATTGTGGAAGCGACCGATGTTCTTGTCGAACTGCAGCTTCACGGTTCCGATCGGCCCGTTGCGGTGCTTGGCGACGATCACCTCGGCAATCCCCGCGTCGGGGCTGTCCGGGTTGTAGACCTCGTCTCGGTAGATGAACAGGACCAGATCCGCGTCCTGCTCGATCGCACCCGATTCGCGCAGATCCGCCGGCTGCGGCCGCTTGTCGGGGCGATTCTCGGGCCCACGGTTGAGCTGCGAGAGCGCGAGGATCGGCACGTCGAGATCCTTCGCCAGCAGCTTGAGCGAGCGGCTGATGTCCGCCACCTGCTGCTCGCGGCGCTCCATGCGCGAGCTGCCCTGGATGAGCTGGATGTAGTCCACCACGACCAGGCTCAGCTTGCGCTCTCGGTCGAGCCGCCGAGCGCGCGCGGAGAGATCGCCCACGGTGACGGCCATGTTGTCGTCGAGGAAGAGGCCGACATCCTGGAGCGTGCTTGCCGCCTGCGAGAGCCCACTCCAGTCGCGATTGCTGAGCAATCCATTGCTGAAACGAGAGCCGTCGATACCGGCCTCGGAGAGCAGCAGGCGCAGCACGAGCTCGCGCTTGTTCATCTCGAGCGAGAAGAAAGCGACGCAGCCGTGCTCGCTCACCGCGTGGTTGCGCGCCATGTTGAGTGCGAGCGCGGTCTTGCCCATGCTGGGTCGCGCGGCGAGCACGATGAGCTCGCCGCCCTTCAATCCGCCGGTCAGCTTGTCGAAGTCCTCGAAGCCCGTACGTACCCCGGTGATCTCGCCCGCCTGGACCTGCTCGATGTAGCGGACCGTCGAGTAGATCTCGTCGCGCATGGACGAGAATCCGCTCTGCAGGTGGCCCATGCGGATGGAAAGGATCTCGCGCTCGGCATCCTCGAGGATCTGGCTCACGGGCTCCATCCCCGCGTAGCCGCGTCGCGCGATGGACTCGCTCGTGCGGATGAGCGCCCGGCCGATCGCCTTCTCGCGCAGGAGCTCGGCGTGGTGCTCGATGTGCGCCGCGGTGGGTGCCGCCTCGGCGAGCCGCGCCAGGAAGAACGCGCCGCCGATCTGCTCGAGCATGCCGCTCTCGGCGAGGAAGTTCCTCAGCGTGATGAGCGTGATCGCCTGGCGGCGGGAGGCCAGCTCGAGGCAGGCTTCGTACACGACGCGATGGGCCGGATGGTCGAAGGCCGAAGAACCGCTGAGCTTGTCCTGGACGCGGTCGAGCGCGTCGTGATCGAGCAGCAACGCGGCCAACACCGCGGCCTCGGCCTCGTGATCCGCCGGGATCACGCGAACCGCTTGGTCGCCTCCCGCCACGATGCTCCCCCTACGCTCTGTGGGCCGAAGGGGATTCTACTATGCGCCGGGCGATGCGGACGACTCCGGGTCGCCACCCACCGCCACGACCTTGGCCGTGAGCTGGACGACGACTTCGCGATGCAGGCGCACGGAGAGCGAGTGCTCTCCGAGCTGCTTGATCGGCTCCGAGAGGTCGATCTTCCGGCGATCGATCTCGAAGCCCTGATCGGAGAGCCGACTCGCGATGTCGACGTTCGTGACGGAGCCGAATAGCTTTCCCTCTTCCCCAGCTTGGACCTCGAACACGAGAGACGCCTTCGCGAGCTCGCGCGCAACGGACTCGCAGGCCGCGACCTCCTTGCGCTGGCGCTCCTCGATCACGCGGCGCGCATGCTCCATCTGCTTCACGCGTTCCGCGGTCGCGAGCAATGCCTTGCCCTGCGGGAGCAGATAGTTGCGCCCGTAGCCCCGGCGTACCCGAACCACGTCTCCGGCATGGCCGAGGTTGGGAACGTCCTCGGCCAGAATGACCTCCATGTGTCCCGCCATCGGAATGCCCCTACTGTTGATGCGCCGAGGTGAACGGAATCAAGGCGAGCAGGCGCGCCCGCTTGATCTCGGTCGTGAGCTTTCGCTGGTGACGCGCGCAGTTCCCGGTGACCCGGCGCGGGATGATCTTGTGGCGCTCCGTGAGGAACGTGCGCAGCACCTTCGGATCCTTGTAGTCGATCTCGATGGTCGCATCGATGCAGAACCGGCACGGCTTGGGCCGGGTGAAAAGCTTCTTGCCTGCGCGGCGCCGCTTCGAGGGCCTCTTGGCAACGATCTCGCTCATGACTCCTAGTCTTCCTCTTCCTCGTCCCGGTCGGTATCCCGGTCCCCATTCCCGTCATCGTCGGAATCGCGATCCGCGGTCATCCGCGCTCGCTCGGCCTCGCGCTCGGCCTCGAGCCGTGCGCGCTCCTCGCGCCGGCGAGCCTGCTCGGCCGCATGCTGACGGGCCTCGATCATCCGGGCCTCGACGTCCCTCACCTCTTCGCTGTGCAGGATGGTGAGGAAACGGAGCACATCGGCATCGAGGCGCAGCCACCGCTCGATCTCGGTGACCATGCTGCCACCGCCGAGGAAGTTCACCTGGACGTAGTGGCCCTTCTGGAACTTGCGAATCTCGTACGCGAGCTTGCGCTTGCCCCAGTCGTCACGGGTAAGGAAGGTTCCGCCCCCGCTCGCGATCACGTCGTCGATCCGCTTGTGGATCTCTTCGACGCGCTCGGGCGCGGCGTCGGGCTGGATGATGTAGACGAGCTCGTACTCTCGCAACGCTTCGGACCTCCTGGATGAAGGCCCCGCTCTCGGCGGGACCGAGGACCTCGAAAGGGGCGCGAGTGTAGACCACCCGCGCCCCTTCGGGCAATGGCGTCCCTTGGGCCGCCCCGATCAGCCCCGGAGCAGCGGGGCGATCACCACGGCGACCACACACATGAGCTTGATCAGGATGTTGAGCGAGGGGCCGGCGGTGTCCTTGAACGGATCGCCGACGGTATCACCCACTACCGCAGCCTTGTGGGCCGCACTGCCCTTGCCGCCATGGGCGCCCTTCTCGATCGTCTTCTTCGCGTTGTCCCAGGCGCCACCCGCGTTCGCCATGAACAGCGCCATGAGGACGCCGGACACCGTCACCCCCGCCAACAGACCGCCGAGGGCCTCCCTGCCCAGCAGGGGGATGAAGCCGAACGCAACGGGGACAGCCACGGCGAGCAGGCCGGGAGCGATCATGCGCTTGATCGCGGCCTGGGTCGAGATCGCCACGCAGCGCGCGTACTCCGCCTTGGCCTTGCCCTCGAGCAGGCCCGGGATCTCGCGGAACTGCCGGCGCACCTCCTCGATCATCTCACCGGCTGCGTCGCCCACTGCCCTCATGGCCATGGCGCTGAACACGAAGGGGATCATCCCCCCTACGAACACGCCACCCATGACCACCGGATCGAGGAGATCGAGGGCTTCGAGGCCCGACTGCGTCCGGTAGGCGCTGAACAGCGCGAGCGCCGTGAGCGCCGCGGAGCCGATCGCGAAGCCCTTGCCGATCGCCGCCGTGGTGTTTCCGACGGCGTCGAGAAGGTCCGTCCGCTCGCGAACCTCCTTGGGAAGCTCGCTCATCTCGGAGATGCCACCCGCGTTGTCCGCAATGGGGCCGTACGCATCGACCGCGAGCTGCACGCCGACCGTGCAGAGCATGCCTAGACCACCGAGGCCGATGCCGTACAGACCAGCCATGGCGTACGCCGCGATCAGCGCGAGCGCAATCACGAGAACCGGGATCGCGGTGGAGACCATCCCGACACCCAGCCCCGCAATGATGTTCGTCGCCTCGCCCGTGGTGGATGCCTGCGCGATCTGGTTCACCGGCTTCGTGCCGGTCGCGGTGTAATGCTCGGTCGACAGCGCGATCACCGCGCCGCCGATCAGACCCGCGATCATGGGCCCGAGCAGACTGAGCGTCCCGCTCTCGGTCATCCCCGCGCCGGTCACCTGCGAGATCGCCACCCACGCAACGGGAATCATGATCGCGATCGACCCGAACTCGCCCAGGTTGAGCGCCTTCTGCGGATCTCCTCCCTCCGTGGTGCGCACGAGGAAGGTGGACGCGATGGACACGAGGATGCCGAGCCCCGCCAGGATGAGCGGCAGCATCACGTAATCGAGCTGGGCTTCGGGTGCGATGCCGCGGGAGATCGCATACGGAACGCCGAGGATCATCGCACCGATGATCGCTCCGACGTAGGACTCGAAGAGATCGGCGCCCATGCCGGCCACGTCGCCGACGTTGTCGCCCACGCAGTCGGCAATCGCCGCGGGGTTGCGGGGATCGTCTTCGGGAAGGCCGGCCTCGACCTTGCCCACGAGATCCGCACCGACGTCCGCGGCCTTCGTGTAGATGCCGCCGCCCACGCGCGCGAAGAGCGCGATCGAGCTCGCCCCGAGGCTGAATCCCGAGATGATCGTGAGCACGGGACCCGTCACCTGCTCCACGGTCGTGCCGTACAGATTCGTGTACAGGAGCATGAGCGAGGTGATGCCGACGAGGCCGAGCCCCACCACGCACATGCCCATCACCACCCCGCCGCCGAAGGCGACGTTCAGGCCGCCGACGAGCGAGGTGCGGCACGCGGCGCTGGTGCGCACGTTCGCGAGCGTCGCCACGCGCATCCCGAAGAAGCCCGCAGCCGCGGAGCAGAGCGCGCCGACCGCGAACGAGAGCGCGATGAGCGAGGTACCCTGGCTCCAGTTGCCGATCACGAGCAGGGCCGCCACGGCGCCGACGAAGACGACGAGCGCGCGATACTCCGCCATCAGGAAGGCCATCGCGCCCTCCTGGATGTAGGAAGCGATCTCCTTCATGCGATCCGTCCCCGCATCGGCTCGCGCCACGCCCTGCGCCTTGAGCCATGCGAACACGAGCGCGGCCAATCCCGCGGCTCCCACTGCCAACAATGTCGTCGTCACGCCTCGGCCTCCTCTCCGTTTCCTAGAGCCGGCATCGCGTTGAACCGGTTCATCGCCGCCTCGAATCCATCCCTCACGATCATCTCCAGGGCATCTGCCGCCCTGTCGACGGTCTTCGAATCCCTCTCCTGCTCCTCGTTCCGAACCTTCGACAGGAGGTGCCCCGTCGCGTCGCGTCCTGTCGGCGGCCGCCCCACCCCTACGCGCAGGCGTGGGAAAGCGACCGTCCCGAGCCCATCGATGATGGACCGGATCCCGTTGTGGCCCCCGTGGCCTCCCGACTTTCGCAAGCGCAGCTTGCCTGCGGGAAGATCCATGTCGTCGAAGACGACGACGATGTTCTCGGGCACGACCGGCAGATAGCGCACGGCCTCGGCCACGGACTCGCCGGAGAGATTCATGTACGTCTCCGGCTTCAGAACTGCGACGTCCTCCCCCTCGAAACGCCCCCTGACAAAGGCTCCCTGAAACTTGCGGACCGGCGATCCGAGCCGCGCGCGCGAGATGAATCGATCACAGACCCGGAAACCCGCGTTGTGTGGTGTCTCTCGGTAACGGCTACCCGGATTTCCCAGTCCAACGAACAACCACATGAGCGCGGACTAGGCTGCGCCCCCCTCCGCCGCTGCCGCCTCACCCGCGGCGGCGCCTGCACCGCCACGATCCACACGCGCCGGCACCACGTGCACGAGGGACAGGGACGGCTCGGCGACGACCTCGACTCCCTCCGGAAGGGAGAGATCACTCACATGGATCGTGCCGCCGATCTCGAGCGCCGACACGTCGATGTCGATCGAGTCCGGAATCGCCATCGGCAGACACACGATCTCGAGCTCGCGAACCAGCGTGTCGAGCACACCGCCCATCTCCACGCCCTTGGATTTGCCCGAAACGTGGAGAGGCACGGACACGTGCAGCTTCTTGCGCGTGTCGATCGCATGCAGGTCGCAGTGAACGGCCTCACGGCTCAGCGGATCGCGCTGCAGCTCCTTCACGAGCGCGATCTTCCCGTTCACCGCATTGGGGCCTCGCAGATCGAGCAGCGTGTTCGCACCGCTGTGTGCGATGCGCTCGAGCGTGCGGCGATCGATGCGCAGAGAGATCGGATCGATGCCGGCGCCATAGAGGACCGCGGGCACCTGGCCTGCGCGGCGGGTGCGGCGCGCGGCTCCCTTTCCTACTTCTTCCCTGACAGAGACTTCGAGCTGGAGTCGATGCATGGCTCTCCTCCGGATGCTCGCCCTACACGAAGAGCGAGCTCACGGATTCCTCGTTGTGAATGCGACGAATGGACTCCCCGAGCAGATGGGAGATCGTCGTGACCGAAATCTTGTTGCACTCCTCCGCTTCGGCCCGCAGCGGGATCGTATCCGTCGTGATCAGGCGCTCGAGCGGGGATTCGGCGATGCGCTTGACCGCCGGTCCCGAGAGCACGGGATGCGTGACCGCAGCAATGACGCGCCGCGCGCCGCGAGCCATGACCGCCTCCGCCGTCTGCGTGAGCGAGCCCGCGGTGTCGACGATGTCATCGACGATCACGGCCGTGCGATCGGATACATCCCCCACGATGTGTAGGATCTCGGAGACGTTCGCCCGCTCGCGGCGCTTGTCGGCGATGGCCAGATCCGCATCGAGG
>CAZOTO010000053.1:0-19019 GCA_964582775.1 uncultured Myxococcales bacterium | reverse complement strand
GGCGAGGTCCAGGCGGCCTCGTCGCTCCTCGAGGCGCTCGCCGATCGCGGCATCCCCGTCGTCGCCACGGCGCTCACCTCGACGGGACGCGGGCGGCTGCGCGCGCGCTTCCCGCGGTTGCAGACGCGCATCGCTCCGCTCGATCTGCCGGGTCTGGTGGATCTGTCCGTCCGACGCAGTCACGTGTCGGTTCTGGTGCTCGTCGAGACGGAGATCTGGCCCAATGCGATTCGGGCAGTGACGGCACGCGGCGGGCGGGTCGTGATTGCGAGCGCGCGCCTGTCCGATCGCAGCTTCCCACTGTACCTGCGCGCCCGTCCCCTGTTCTCGGCCGTGTTGCGGCTCGTCGATGCGGTCGGCGCGCAGTCCGCACGGGATCGCGATCGCTTCGTGCGCCTGGGGCTGTCGCGCGAACGGGTAGGCGTGACGGGGGATCTCAAGCTCGACCTGCCCATGTCGCCCGAGCCGGCGTCCGGGCTTCGTGCCGCCCTCGGCGAAGGCCCGTTCCTCGTCGGGGGCAGCACCCATCCCGGAGAGGAGGAGGCCTTGCTCGGCGCTTGGGAGCGGCTGCGCTCGGGGCCTGCGCCGTCGCTGCGGCTGCTGCTCGTGCCGAGGCACGTGGAGCGCGCCGCCGATGCGGTGGACACCGCGCGTCGCATGGGTGTGCCGGCGGCGCTGCGCTCCTCGGGGCGGGCTGCGGACGCCGACGTCGTCGTGGTGGACACGGTGGGAGAGCTTGGCGCCCTGTACCGGCTCGCGGATCTCGTCTTCGTGGGGGGAAGCCTCGCTCCCATCGGTGGACACAATCTGGTGGAGCCCGTTCGCGCGGGGCGTGTCGTCGTGCACGGCCCCCACGTGGAGAACCAGCGCGAGCAGCTGCGGCTCCTGGCGCCGCTCGCCGTGCTGCACCGCGTGTCGGATGCGCGCGAGCTCGCCTCGACCCTCGAGGCGCTGTGGCGCGATCCTGCGCGTCACGCGCCCGCCGAGGTGGCGGGCCCCGTGCTCGATGCACACCGCGGCGCGGCCGAGCGAAACCTCGCACTCGTCCTGGCACAGCATGCGGACGCATGCGAAGGAGGGAACGTCCGTGCCTGAGTTCTTGTGGGCCGTCGACGAGTCCAGGGCACGCAAGGCGCTGCTCGCGCCGCTCGTGCTCGCCGAAGGGCTGTACCGCGCCGGTGCCTGGGCGCACCGCGCGATCTACGCGAGAGGGCTGCGCCCGCGCGTGCGCCTCGATGCGAAGGTGATCTCCGTCGGCAACCTCGCCGTGGGGGGCTCCGCGAAGACGCCGATCGTCGGCTGGCTGGCGCGCAGTCTTCGCGCGCGGGGGCGCAAGGTGGCGATCCTGAGCCGGGGCGTGCGCGGCCGCCGTGGACGCGACGTGAACGTCGTCTCCGACGGACAGCGCATGCTGCTCGGTCCGGCCGAGGTGGGCGACGAGCCCGTGTTGCTCGCATCGACGACACCTGGAGTGCCCGTGCTCGCAGGCGTGAATCGCGTGGCGCTCGGGCTTCGCGCCTCGGCTGCGTTCGGGGTCGAGGCGGTGATCGTGGACGACGGCTTCCAGCACCATCGTCTCGAGCGCGATCTCGACCTCGTCTGCGTGGATGCGCGTCTGGGGATGGGCAATGGGCACGTGCTGCCGCGGGGACCGCTGCGCGAGCCTGCCTCCTCGCTCCTGCGCGCGGATGCGATCCTGTGGACGCGTGTCGGCGCCGCGGAGGAGCCCCTGCCGGATCTTCCCGCGGGGTGTGCCGCCCTTCCGCAGCTTCGCATCGCGATCGCGCCGCGGGCCTTGCGCTGGCTCGGGGCGGCACGGGCGAGCGAGCCCGTGGAGCGGCTGCGCGGCCGCCGCGTGGGCCTGCTCGCGGCGATCGCGCGGCCGGATCGATTCGAGTGGATCCTCCGGGAGCTTGGCGCCGAGATCGTTGCCCGCCGCGTCTTTCCTGACCACCACCCCTACACGCGACGGGATCTCGCGGCGCTCGATCCCGCGCTCGAGTGGATCACCACCGCGAAGGACGCCGTGAAGATCCCCTCGGACTGGGTCGTGGGCCGATCGGTCTGGTCGCTGGAGGAGGAGGTGCGTCCGGAGGATCCCGCGCGCTTGCTCGCGCTCGTCCTCGGCTGCGTCGACGCCGGCACGCACGGCTGATATGTTCCGCCGCCGATGGATCTGGCCCGACGAAGCCTGAACGGCCCCGCACTCGACGAAGCCGAGCTCCTGCCGCTCCTCGGCCCCGAGGTGCCGCTGCTCGCGTTGCTGCACGAGTCGAACGTGGTGCGCTCGCACTACTACGGAAACCGCGTGCGCGTGCAGATCCTGAACAACGCACAGAATGCGCGTTGCTCCGAGGACTGCGGCTACTGCTCGCAATCCGCCGTCACGAAGGCGCCCGTGCGCCCCTATGCATGGAAGCCCGTCGAGGATCTGCTCGAAGGGGCGCGAGCGGCACACGCGGCGGGCGCGTTCCGCTACTGCATCGTGGCCAGCGGGCGCAGCCCCACGGAGCGCCAGCTCGAGCACCTGATCGAGTCCGTGCGCACGGTGAAGGCGAGCGTTCCGGTCGAGATCTGTGTGTCCGTCGGCTTGATCGACGAGGGTCGTGCGGCACGGCTGCGCGACGCCGGAGTGGACCGGCTCAACCACAACCTCAACACCAGCGAGCGTCGCTACGGGGAGATCTGCTCCACGCACACCTACCAGGATCGCGTGCGGACGCTGCTCGCGGCGAAGGCGGTGGGGCTCGCGTCGTGCAGCGGCCTGATCATCGGCATCGGCGAGAGCGATCGCGACATCGTCGAAGTGGCGCTCGAGCTGCGCAAGCTCGGCGTTCCCTCGATTCCGGTGAATGCGTTGATCCCGATCGATGGCAACCCGATCCGCTCGGACGGATCGCTCACTCCCGAGCGCATCCTGCGCGTGCTCTGCGTGATGCGCCTGGCGAATCCGTCGTCGGAGATCCGCATCGCGGCCGGACGCGAGGGGCATCTGCGCTCGCTCGAGGCGCTGTCGCTGTATCCGGCGAACTCGCTCTTCGTCGAGGGCTACCTCACCACGAAGGGACGCAGCTCCCTCGACACCTACCGGATGATCCGCGATGCGGGCTTCGTCGTGGAGCGCGCGGATGGCGCCGTGGTGCCGTGGGAGGAGATCGGCCTCGACGAGACCTACCGCATCGAGGGCCGGGAGGACATCCTCAAGGACGAGGTGCTCGCCCGCATCTCCTGATCCGCGCGCGAGCTCGCCGACCCGATCCACCGTCGGGGCTACGCCTGATTCCGCGTTCCGATGAGCCGGTAGCGGAGCCGGCGGATCGCGAGCTTGGCCCGCTCCCGCGGGAGGTAGCTCGCGAGCTCTGCGCGCAGCTCCCGACTCCCCCGGGTGTAACCCGAGAGGAAGGCAGCGGCGTCCCGCGCGCACGGGGTGCGGCTCCACAAGCCGTTCTTCACGCCGGAGCGATTGAGTCGCCCCAGGTTCTCCGCGCGACGTCCGATCGGCAGGGCTCCCCGGGAGTGGAACACCGCGCGATCGAGATCGACGACCACGATGCGGGGCTCGGGCTCGCCCGGCACCACGAGGATGTTGCGCAGCTGCAGATCCCGATGGTCCACGCCTTCGTCGTGAAGCTTGCGGAGCGACGCCCCCACGCGCCGCAACAGCTCCCGGCGCGCGCGAGGCTCGGCGGTGTGCGCCAGCGCGCCCAGCAGATCCCGTGCGCCGGGCTCCTCGCGGGTGCCGATGAGCGCCGACCAGAACGGACCGCCCACCGGCCACACGGCCAGACAGAGCACATGGGGAACGGGCGCCCCGGCGGCCTCGGCGCGGGCCGTGACGCGCAGCTCCTCGAGCGCGCGATCCGGCCCCCAGTAGAGCGAGCCCGTCAGGCGGCCGAGCAAACCCCCGTGTCGATAGCGGCGCAGCACGGCGGTGAGGCCTGGATGGATCTTCACCGTCGGCGCCGCACCACGGCCCCGCACGGGCGCGTGTTCGAACAGCTTCTCCCGCACCGCTGGATCGGCGAGGCGCAGCGGGACGAGGTGGGGCGCTGCCGCCCGGTCGAACACCATCCAGGTATGGGCGACCCGGTGGACGACGTATCCGGCGGGCACCGGATCGAGAAGCTTGTGGATCACGCCTCGCCTCGCGTCGAGCGATGGAGCAGCCAGGCGCCGAGGGCGGCCACCGCGGCGTTCGGAAACCACAGGGCGAGCCACGCGGGCAGGTACGCGTTCTCCGCCGCGATCTCGCCCGCGCTGAACAGCAGCCAGTAGGCACCCATGACGGCCACTGCGGTGAGTGCCCCGGCGCTGCGCCCCGTGCGCACCGGCTGGATGCCGAGCGGGACGGAGAGCACGGCGAGCAGCATCCCTGCCAGGGGGAAGGCGAGACGGCGATGGATCTGGGTGAGCACGGCCTCGTGGTCGTTCGATCCCCGAAGGTCCGGCCCCTCGCCCGCGCGGAAGGCCGCGCGCGCGTCGAGCAGCTGCGCGAAGGTGAGGTCCCGGGCGCGGCGTTGCGGATCCACGTAGGCGCCCAGGTCGAGCGCGGTGCGCATCTGCTCGAAGCGAAGCCAGCGGTAGCGCTCGGGATCGGCGTCGGAGAAGTGGATCGAGCCGTCGAACAGATCCAACGCGAGCTGCGCGGCGCTGTCCGACTTCACGAGCGCTCCGCAGCGGGCCGAGACGTAGATGCCGCGACCGGGCCGGCTCTGGTCGCTGATGAGCAGGCCCTCGAGCGGGCAGCTCTCGTCACCATGACTGTGGACGTAGAGCGTGCGGTCTTCCAGGAACCGGAACCGGCCGGGCTCGAGCACGCGCACCGAGCTCACCAGCTCGCGCACGAAGGACTTGCGGGCGTGCCGGTTGTGCGGCTCGACCTCGAACAGCAGATATCCCGTGACCAGGGCGGCAACGGCGCCGAGGGCGAGAACCGGGGGCAGCAGGCGCGCGACGGAGATCCCCGAGGCCCGCATCGCCACGATCTCGCCGTCGGCAGAGAGGCGCCCGAACGAGATCAACACACCGAACAGCAGGGCCGTGGGGATGAAGTACCCGAGCGCGGTGGGCAGCGCGAGCGTGACGATCTTCGCCAGGCCCGCGAAGCCGATGCCCGCAGCGAGCACGTCCTCGAGCGAGCGCAGGACCGTCTGCACCACGCCGAGCAGCGTCGCCACGGCCAGTCCGAGCAGCGAATGCAACGTGATTTCGCGCGAGAGGTAGCGCCAAAGGATGCGCGGGGCGACCATGCAGGCGCCAATGCTATCCGCTCGCGACCCCGGCGCCACCGAGTCGAGCCCGCATCCCGCGTGCGAGTCGCTCCGTGTGGTGTCTCGCCGCGCCGTCGTGCTGCACCCGCTGCCGGCTCCGTTGCCCGCGCAGCGGATCCTCGTCGTCCGGCTCGGTGCCATGGGCGACGTCGTACGCACGCGCTTCGCGTTCGGCGGGCTGCGCAAGCTCTATCCCCGGGCGCGCATCGATTGGCTCGTCGAGGATCGCGCGGCCGCAGGCCTCGAGGCGATTCGTGGGCTCGACGGCCGCATCGTGGTGCCGCGGAGCGACCTGCAACGAGGAACGCCCGCGTCGCGACTGCGCCGGCTCACCGGTGTGATTCGCGAGCTTCGCGGGCGGGACTACGAGCTGGCCGTCGATTTCCACGGAATGCTGCGCGGAGCCCTGCTCGTCTGGGCCGCCGGCATCCCCCAGCGCGTGGGCTACGCGCGGGGAGTCGCAAAGGAGGGCAGCTCCCTCCTGCTGACCCACCCGGTCCGCTTCGCACCCCGCTACGTGTCGCGCTTCGAGCGCAATGCGGCGCTCGTACGCTACCTGGGCGGGGATGTTCCCTCCGAGCCGCCGCCGGTCGACCTGCCGCCGGGGCGGCCGGCGGAGATCCACGATCTTGCCGGGGATCTCGCCGTGATCCATCCCGGCACGAGCGCCTCGACCCGGTACAAGCGCTGGGATCCCGCGGGTTTCGCCGAGGTCGCGCGCGCCCTGCACGATCATGCGGGCCTCACCTCGCTGGTCACCTGGGGGCCGGTACCCGGCGAGCGCGAGGTGGCCGACGAGGTGGTGCACCTGGCGAAGGCTGCGGCACGGCTCGCGCCCGCGACCCGTTCGATCGCACAGCTGCTCGCGCTGATCCGGTCCGCACGGGTCTTCGTGGGCTGCGACTCCGGTCCCCTCCATCTGGCGAGTCTGGTGGGAGTTCCCGTCGTGGCGGTCTTCGGCCCCACGGACCCGATCGAGAACGCGCCGTTTCCGGGCGCTCCCCACCGCGTGGTGCGCCGCGACGTGGGCTGCAACCCGTGCCGGGAGGGATGCTCCGCGCGGACGTGCCTGTCGGATATTCCACCCAGCTCTGTGATCCGGGCAGCGTTCGACGTGATCCGCGAGGGTGCTGCCGAGGGTGGATCGCGTTGATCCCGGGCCCCGGGAGTCCTATCAACACGCGCACATGGCCGCCGGTTTCGTGGAAATGCCCGACGCGTCGGGCGCATCGCTGGATCGAATCGCCGTCCTCCTGCCCAATCACCTGGGCGACGTGGTGATGGCGACGCCCGCGCTGCGTTCGCTGCGCAGGGGGCGTCCGCGGGCACACATCGCCGCAGTCGTGCGCCGGCCCCTCGACCGGATCCTGGGCGGTGCCCCCTGGGTGGACGAGATGGTGGCGCACGACGTGTACGCGGGGCGGGGACCGTTCGTGCGCGCGGCCCGCCGCATCGCGCTGGCGCGGCGGCTGCGACGCACGCTACGGGGGAGGGGGACCGTGGTCGTCCTTCCCAACTCGTACGCCGGGGCTCTGCTGGCGTTCGCATCGGGAGCGCCGCGCCGGGTGGGCTACGAACGCCGTGGCCGCGGCTTCCTGCTCACGGACGCCGTGCCCGCACCGCGCGAGAGCGGCCGCTTCACGCCGATCGCGATGGAGCGCTACTACCTCGATCTCGCGCTCTCGCTCGGTTGCCCCGACACCGGTACCGCCGTCGAGCTCTTCGTGGAGCCCGAGGCGGAGCTTCGCCGCGACGCGCTCTTCGCCGCCCACGGCATCGCCGCGCGCCCGCCGCTCGTCTGCATCGCGCCGGGCGCGGCCTACGGTCCGTCGAAGATCTGGCCGCTCGCGTACTACGCCGAGGTGGCGTGCGGGCTCGCCCGCGACGGCGCCCAGGTGGCGCTCGTGCACGGCCCCGGCGAGGAGCCGCTCGCCCGCGAGATCGTCCGGCTCGCCGGAGAAGCGGCGGACCTCGTTTCGCTCGGCGGGGCGGGCATGGACCTCGCGCTGCTGAAGTCGGTGATCGCGCGCGCGAAGCTGCTGCTGTGCAACGATGCGGGAGCGCGGCACGTCGCCGCCGCCTTCGGGATCCCGACGATCGTGCTCATGGGGCCGACCAGTCCGAGCTACACGAACTTGAACCTGAAGCGGACCCGGCTGCTGCGCGAGCCCGTGGAGTGCTCGCCGTGCCAGAAGAAGGTCTGTCCGATCGACCATCGCTGCATGACGCGGCTGCTGCCCGCGCGCGTGTTGGCGCAGGCGCGCGCGGCCCTCACGCAGGAGGGCTGGACGGGCAGCGTGGAGCTCGAGCAGGAGGCAATGCGATGAACGAACCCGGTAGCGCCGCGGACGAGCGGGTGGATCTGTCGATCATCATCGTGGCGTGGAACGTGCGCGATCTCGTGCTCGACTGCCTGGCGTCGATCCGCGAGGTGAAGCTCGGCATCTCCTACGAGGTGATCGTCGTCGACAACGGCTCCGCCGACGCGACGGTCGAGACGGTGCGCGAGCGCTTCCCCGAGACGCGCGTGGTGGCGCTGCCGAAGAACATCGGCTTCGGTGCGGGCAACAACCGCGGCCTCGAGGGGATGCGCGGCCGCCACGCGGTGCTCCTGAACAGCGACACGATCGTGCTGCCCGGCGGGCTCGAGCGCTGCGTCCACTACCTGGACGCGCACCCCGAGATCGGCGTGGTCGGCCCGCAGCTGCTCAATCCCGACCGCTCCAAGCAGAACTGCATCCACAACTCGCCGACGCTGCTCTCCGAGCTCGTGGGCCAGTCGCTGCTGCGCCGCCTCTTCCCGCGCCGCTATCCGAGCAAGCTCGTCGACTACCGCGAGCCGATCGAGGTCGAGGCCGTGCTCGGCGCCTGCCTGTTTGTGCGGCGCGAGGTCGTCGAACAGGTGGGCATGATCGACGAGGCGTACTTCTTCTTCCTCGAGGAGACGGACTGGTGCCACCGCATCCGCCAGGCGGGCTGGAAGGTGGTCCACATCCCCGATGCCTTCGTGATCCACCTGTACGGCGAATCGACGAAGAAGAAGGTCCCGCTGCGCACGCGCATCGAGTACCACCGCAGCCGGTATATCTTCTTCCGCAAGAACCGCAGCCGCGCGAGCTACCTTGCGCTGCGCGCGATCGTGATGGCGAAGATCCTCCTCGGCTGCATCGGAGGCGGGCGTCGGGCCGAGGAGTACCGCAAAATCCTCGAGTGGCACCGGCAGGGGCAGCCCGCGACCGCGGGGCTCGGCTCTGCCTGACGCACCGCGCGGCGGCGCGCGGGCCCACGGACGAGCCAGCGAACGAGCGAAGGAGAGCGCCACGTGAAGGTCTTGGTCACCGGCGGAGCCGGGTTCATCGGGTCGCATCTGGTCGATGCCCTGCTCGAGGCGGGGCACGGCGTGCGCGTGCTCGACTCGCTCGAATCACAGGTGCACGGCGAGGGTGCGGACTGGCCCGCGTACCTCTCCCAGGACTGCGAACGGATGCGCGGCGACGTGCGCGATCCCGAGGCCGTGCGCCGCGCGCTCGCGGGCATCGAGGTCGTCTATCACGAAGCGGCGGCCGTGGGCGTGGGGCAGTCCATGTACGAGATCGCGCGCTACGTGTCGCTGAACTCGATGGGAGCGGCCGTGCTGCTCGAAGAGGTGGCGAGCGGCCGCTACCCCGTGCAGCGCATGGTCGTCGCCTCGTCGATGTCGATCTACGGGGAAGGCCAGTACGTGGACCAGGACGGCCAGCCGGCCGCTCCCGGGCTGCGACCGGACGCGCAGCTCGAGCGCCACGACTGGGAGCTCCGCGACGCGCGGGGACGGGCGCTGCGGCCGGTGGGCACGCCCGAGACGAAGCCGCTCCTACCCACCTCGGTGTATGCAGTCACCAAGCGTGACCACGAGGAGCTCTTCCTCTCCGTCGGCAATGCCTATCGCATTCCGACGGTGGCCCTGCGCTACTTCAACGTCTACGGCTCGCGGCAGGCGCTGTCGAACCCATATACGGGCGTGGCGGCGATCTTCAGCTCGCGGCTGTTGAACGGCAATCGCCCGCTCGTGACGGAGGACGGCCTGCAGACGCGCGACTTCGTGCACGTCTCCGACATCGTGCGCGCGAATCTGCTCGCCATGCACTGCCCGGCCGAGGGGGGGCGCGTGTTCAACGTCGGCACCGGACGGCCGACCACGATCCGCCGCGTGGGGGAGCTGCTCGCCGAGCGGCTCGGGCTCGCGATCGAGCCCGAGATCACCGAGCGCTTCCGCGCCGGTGACATCCGCCACTGCATCGCCGACATGAGCCGCGCCAAGCGCGAGCTCGGCTTCGAGCCGCGGGTCGCCCTCGAGCAGGGCATCGACGAGGTGATCGCTTTCGTGCGCGAGCAGCGGCCCGCGGATCGCGTGGCCGAGGCGCAGGCCGAGCTCGTGCGCCGGGGGCTCGCGCGGTGATCGCAGCGGCGCGCGCGGCCGAGCTCGTGCGGCAGTTCCGCCGGCGGCGGGTGCTCGTGCTCGGCGATCTCATGCTCGATCGCTATCTGTGGGGCAACGCGGAGCGCATCTCGCCGGAGGCACCCGTTCCCGTCGTTCGCGTGGAGCGCGAGTCGATCATGCTCGGCGGTGCGGGCAACGTGGCGCGCAACCTGGCGAGCCTCGGCGCCGAGGTCCACGTCGTGGGCGTGGTGGGCGAAGACGGCGCCGCGGCCGAGCTCGAGCGGCTCTTCGAGCGGTGGAAGATCGACGTGGGGGGGCTCGTGCGCAGTCCCGATCGCCCCACCACGGAGAAGACGCGCATCCTCGCGCGCGCCCAGCAGATGGTCCGTTATGACCGCGAGAGCGAGGAGCCCGCCGAGCCCGAGCTCGTCGAGCAGCTGCTCGCCGCCGTGCGCCGGGTCGCCGCCCAGGTGGATGCCGCGATCCTGCAGGACTACGGAAAGGGCGTGCTCTCGCACGATGTCACGCTCGAGGCGATGCGGATCTTCCGCGCGGCGTCGGTGCGCGTGTTCGTCGATCCGAAGAAGCTCTCGTGGGACGCATACCGCGGAGCGGAGCTCGTGAAGCCCAATCTGCGCGAGGCCGAGGACGCGGCCGGCATGCGCGTGCGGGACGAAGAGGACATCGCGGCGCTCGGCCGTCGCCTGCTCGATCTGTGCGACGGCGCGACGGTGGCCATCACGCGGGGCGGGGAGGGCATCACCCTCTTCTCGCGCGAGGCCGGGATGCGCCACGTCCCCACGCGGCCGTTCGCCGTGGCGGACGTCGCGGGCGCGGGGGACACGGCGATCGCGGCGCTGGCTCTCGCGCGGTTGGCGGGGGCGTCGTGGGAAGAGGCGGCGGCGCTCGCGAACGCGGCCGCGGGCGTGGTCGTGGGGGTTCCCGGTACGGCCACGATCAGCCCCGATGAGCTGATCGCTGCGGCGCAGGGTGCGCCGTGAACGCCGGTTGCCGACGCTCGATGACCGGATTCGGACGCGGCGAGGCTGCGCTCGATGCGGTTTGCCTCACGGCCGAGGTTCGCAGCGTGAACTCGCGTCACCTCGATCTGCGGCTGCGCCTGCCGCGCGAGCTGGCCGCCCACGAGGCACTGGCGCGGCGGATCGCGAGCCGCGCCTTCGAGCGCGGCGCCGTCGAGGTGACCGTGCGCCTCGGAGCCGAGGGCGCCGCGGCGAGCCGTATCGAGGTCGACTTCGAAGCGGCTCGCCGATACGTCGATGCCGCGCATCGACTCACGGGCGCGCTCGGCGTTGCTGGCGCGCTCGAGGTCGAGACGCTGCTCGGACTCCCCGGGGTGGCGCGGCTGCGCGAGCCCGAGATCGAAGAGGAGCGGACGGCCGAAGCGCTCGTCTCCGCGCTCGAGTCCGCCTGCGCCGCCGCGCTCGCCATGCGCGAGCACGAGGGCGAGGCGCTCGCGGCCGAGATCCGCTGCCGCCTCGATGCCGTCGAGCGATGGGTGGAGGAGGTCGCGGCTCGTGCAGGCGACATCCAGCGCAGCCTGCGCGACCGGCTCGAGAAGCGGATCGCCGCGCTCGCCCCCGAGCTCGGTCTCGAGCCGAGCCGGCTCGAGCAAGAGGTCGTATTCTACGCGGACCGGCTCGACGTCACCGAGGAGGTCGTGCGCTGGCGCAGCCATCTCGTGCAGTTCCGTGAGGCCCTCGCGGCAGCGGGGGCCGTCGGGCGCAAGCTCGAGTTCCTGTTGCAGGAGATGGTTCGCGAGACGAACACGATCGGATCGAAGGCGCAGGATGCGCCGATCGCGCACGTCGTGGTCGAGCTCAAGGCGGAGCTCGAGAAGCTCCGCGAGCAGGTGCTGAATCTAGAGTGAAGCTGATCAACGTCGGATACGGGAACGTCGTGGTCGCGAGCCGGATCGTGGCCGTGGTGGGGCCTGCCGCGGCGCCGATCCGCCGCCTGCGAGAGGAGGCCCGCCAACGGGGCAAGCTCGTCGACGCGACGCAGGGGCGGAAGACCCGCTCGGTGATCGTGACCGACTCGGATCATGTCGTGCTCTCCGCCGTGCAGGCGGAGACGATCGCCATCCGGCTCGCGGGAGCCATCGGAGAGGGGGACGATCACGAGTGAGCACGCGAGAGGCCGTTCGCAGGTCCGGAACGCGCACCGAGCCCGATGCCGCCGCGCGCGTGCCCGGCATCCCCTTCGTGGTGTCGGGGCCTTCCGGCGCGGGGAAGAGCACGATCCTGCGCCGTGTCCTCGCCGCCGACGGCCAGCTACGCTTCTCCGTGTCGCATACGACCCGCCCACCTCGCGCCGGGGAGACCGACGGCGTCGACTACCATTTCGTGGACCGGGAGCACTTTCGCGTGCTCGCCGAGGGCGGCGCCTTCCTCGAGTGGGCGGAGTACCAGGGCAACCTGTACGGAACGAGCCACGACGCGGTGCGCGAGCACACGGCTCGCGGGCTCGACGTCCTGCTCGAGGTCGAGGTCGAGGGCGCGAAGCAGCTGCACGGGTGCCTCGACGCGGCGGTGTTCGCGTTCATCATCCCGCCTTCCGCCGACGAGCTCGAGCGGCGGCTGCGCGGGCGCGGCTCGGACGGTGACGAGGTGATCCGGCGTCGGCTCGCACGCGCGACGGAGGAGCTACGCGCGATCGGCGGCTACGACTTCGTGATCGTGAACGAAGATCTGGAGCGTGCGGTGGCGGATCTCGGCTGCGTGATCCGCGCCTGCCGGCTGCGTCGGGAACGCATGGTGTCGCTCTATCGCGACCGTTTCGACTTCGGTTGAGCGGAGTCCATCCATGGCGCGGATCAACGAGATCGTCGACCAGGTGCAGCAGAACTTCCCGGACGTGGACTGCTCCGTGCTGGAGAAGGCGTACGTCTACTCGGCGCGCGTGCACCAAGGGCAGATGCGGCTCTCCGGAGAGCCGTATCTCACGCATCCGCTCGCCGTGGCGGCTCTCCTCGCCGAGATGCGCCTCGATCCCGTGACCGTCGCGGTCGGCCTGCTGCACGACACCGTCGAGGACACCTTCGCGACCGAAGAGGAGATCCGCGAAGAGTTCGGCTCGCAGATCGCGGAGCTCGTCGCCGGACTGACGAAGCTGGCGCGCGTCGAGTTCCAGAGCCACGAGGAGAGGCAGGCGGAGAACTTCCGCAAGATGCTCCTCGCGATGTCCAAGGACATCCGCATCATCCTGATCAAGCTCGCCGATCGCCTGCACAACATGCGCACGCTGCAATACATGAACGACGATGCGCGCCGGCGCATCTCGCTCGAGACGCTCGACATCTACGCTCCGCTCGCGCACCGGCTCGGCATCTTCTGGATGAAGGAAGAGCTCGAGGATCGGGCATTCCGGGAGCTCTATCCCGAAGTCTACGCGTCGATCGAGGAGCGGCTCGCCGGTCGCAAGAAGGATCGCGAACCGTACATGGAGAACGTCTCGCGCCAGCTCTCCGAGGCGCTCTCCGCCGCGAGTCTTGCCACCGACGTTACGTGGCGGGTGAAGGAGATCTACAGCGTCTACAAGAAGATGACCGCGCAGGGGCTCGGACTCGACGAGATCCACGACGTGCTCGCCTTCCGCGTGATCGTCGATGGCACTGCGGCGTCCTGTTATGCCGTGCTCGGTATCGTGCACGGGCTGTGGCGTCCCGTTCCCGGGCGGTTCAAGGACTACATCGCGATGCCCAAGCCCAACGGCTACCAATCGCTCCACACGACCGTGGTCGGGCCCGAGGGGCAGCGTTTCGAGGTGCAGATCCGCACGCAGGAGATGCACCGCGTAGCCGAGCTCGGCATCGCCGCGCACTGGAAGTACAAGGCCGCGGAGGCTGCGCGGGACGCGGACGAGGCGCAGTTCGCATGGCTTCGACAGATGCTCGAGTGGCAGCAGCACCTGCAGAATCCGAACGAGTTCCTCGAATCCGTGCGCGTGGATCTGTTCTCCGACGAGGTCTACGTATTCACTCCGCGCGGCGACGTGGTCGCTCTGCCCGCGGGCGCCACGCCGATCGACTTCGCCTTCACCGTGCACAGCGAGATCGGCGAGCGCTGTGCCGGGGCCAAGGTGAACGGTCAGCTCGTGCCCTTGCGCCACAAGCTGCAGAACGGAGACACCGTCGAGGTGATCACCTCGCCGCACCAGCGGCCGCGCCAGGAGTGGCTCGATCACGTGGTGAGCGGACGCGCGCGGAATCGCATTCGCCACTACCTGCGGGCGGAGCAGGTCGAGCATGCGCGCTCGCTCGGCCGCGACATCCTGCAACGCGAGCTGCAGCGTCTCCTACGAGAAGCTCTCGAAGGCGGGAGAGCTCACGCGCGTGGCTCGCGAGCTCGGGCATCCGAACATCGACGCGATGCTGCAGGCGCTCGCCTACGGCAAGATCCACGGACGCGACGTCGCCCGCGCGCTCGGCGCCAAGGACGAGGAGGCGCCCAAGCCCACCCTGCTGCGCCGAGTGCTCTCGCTCGGCCGCGAGCCGCAGAGCGTGAAGGTGGGCGGAATGGACCAGGTGCTGGTCCGCTTCGCCAAGTGCTGCTCCCCGGTGTACGGCGATCCCGTCGAGGGCTTCATCACGCGTGGACGTGGGGTGACGGTGCACACGCGCGATTGCCCCAAGGTGTTCCATCTCGACCCCGAGCGGCGCGTGCCCGTCACCTGGGAGGGCGAGCACGGTCCACTCGGACGCGTGAAGGTGCGCGTGGTGAGCGAGGATCGTCCAGGACTCCTTGCCGCCATCACGAAGATGATCAGCGGAGAGGGAGTGAACATCCAGGCGGGCCAGATCACCACGAGCGCGAACAACCGCGCGGTGCAGACGTTCGATCTCTCCGTGCGCGATCGCAAGCACCTCGACAACGTCATCAAGCAGCTCTCCAAGATCCGCGGCGTGCTCTCCGTGGAGCGGGTGCGGTCGTGAACGACCGTCGGCTGCAACGTCCACCCGTGAGCGCAGTGGTGATCTGCTGCGACGAGGAGGACGAGATCGAGCGCTGCCTGGCATCGCTCTCGTTCTGCGACGAGATCGTGGTCGTCGACTCGGGGTCGAAGGACCGGACCCGGGAGATCGCGCGGAGGTACACGGATCGCGTGATCGAGCAGCCGTTCCTCGGCTACGTGGCGCAGAAGAATTTTGCGCTCGACCATGCGAAGCACGACTGGGTGGTGTGCATCGACGCGGACGAATCGATCGAGCCCGAGCTGGCGCGCGAGATCGAACGCGCGATCGCCGGCAACGACGGACGCGTGGCGGGATACGCACTCGATCGCATGACGTACTACCTCGATGTGTGGCACGACGCCGGTGACTGGTATCCGGACTGGCAGCTCCGGGTGTTCCGGCGGTCTCGCGGCCGATGGGTGGGAATGGATCCCCACGACCGCGTCGAGCTGGACGGCCCCGTCGAGCGTCTGCGCGGCCGTCTGGTGCATCGCAACTACCGCGATCTCTCCGATCACATCCGAACCGTGGATCGTTTCTCGGGCCGGCTCGCACGGGCGATGCACGAGCAGGGCATGCGTTTCCGGCTCGTGGATCTCCTCCTGCGGCCGCCGCTGCGCTTCGTGAAGGGCTATCTGTTGCGGGGCGGCTTTCGTCTGGGGCTCCCCGGTCTTCTCGTATCCGCTTCCACTGCCTACTACGTCTTCATGAAGTACGCGAAGCTCTGGGAGATCGAGCGCAGCGAACGGCATCGCGCGGCGCGCGGCGGGGAGCGTGGGCCTCGATGAAGATCCTCCACACGACGGGAGACTGGAAGTGGACCGGCCCGGCAGAGCCGATGCTGCTCGCGGCGCGGGGACTGCGCGATCGCGGCCATCAGGTGCACGTGCTCTATCCGCACGCGCCCGAGGGGCATGCGGGGGCGCTCGACGAGCGCGCGCGCAAATACGGCTTCGATTCCGCTGCCGTGATCGGGCGGCGTCAGGGCTATGTGCCACTGCGCGACTCGGGCGACGTGCGGCGGCTGCGGCGTCTTCTCGTGCGCGAGCGCTACGACGTGGTGCACACGCACCACACGCGTGACCACCTGCTTGCGATCCGCGCGCGGCGCGGGCTCGACACGAAGCTCGTGGCGAGCTGGCACCATGGAGATCCGATCCCGGCGCGTCGTTGGAACCGCTGGCTGTTCGGGCCTCGCGGCGCCGACGCGATCACGGTGCTCTCCGAGCACGTGGCGAGTGCGGTCCGCGCGGAGCTCGGGGGCCCCGCGGAGCGGGTGGCGGTGGTTCCGGGCGTGGTGGAGGTGGACCGCTTCCTGCCGCGGCCGCGACGCCCGGAGCTCTTGGAGCAGCTGCGGCTCGAGCCCGAGCACGTGGTGCTCGGCGTGGTGGCGCGGATCCAGCCGCATCGCCGCTTCGAGCTGCTGCTCGAGGCGTTCGAGCGGGCGCAGCGGCAAGCTCCGGAGCTGCGCCTGCTCGTCGTGGGCCGCGGCACCCGTGCGCACGAGGTTCTCGAACGGCCGGTCGAGCAGAGGGGGCTAGGTGAGCTCGTGCGGCGCGCAGGCTACCGCCGTCACGACTACCTGGATGTGCTGGCGCTCGTGGACGCGTTGGTGTTCCTCGTGCCTGGCTCCGATGGGTCGTGCCGAGCGGTGCTCGAGGCGATGTCGATGCAGATCCCGGTGATCGCCAGCCGGCGAGGCGTTCTTCCGGAGACGGTGATGGAGGGGGAGACGGGGCGCGTGGTGGACGAGGATGCGGAGGCGCTGGCCGAGGCGATGGTCGAGGTGGCGCGGCGGCCGGAGCTGTGGAAAGCACGCGGCGCGGCGGCGCGGGCGGCGGTGCTGGCGCGCCACACGATCGAGAGTCAGGCGGAGCGGCTGGAGCGGTTGTACCGTTCGCTCGTCTCCGGCTGATTCGGGCGTGGCCGGCGCGGCGCATGTCTGCTCCGGCCGCGGTGGGGCCCCGGCCCTTCGGGCCGCCCCAGGCGTCCTTCGCAGGAACGCACCACGCCGGACGCGCGCCGGTGAGGGGGGCGGCTCTCGCTCCCGCCAGGGCCGTCGCTGCGAAGGTTGAGCCGCACCGCGGGTTTTGGTACCAAGCGTTCGGCCAACAGGGAGAGTGCCATGGGGCAGCAGTGCCACTTCTGCGGAAAGAAGCCGTCCGTCGGCCACAACGTGAGCCACGCGAACAACAAGACCCACCGCCGCTGGCTTCCGAATCTGCAGCGGGTGCGGGCCATCGTCGCGGGTCAGGTGCGGCGGCTGCGGGTGTGCGCCCAGTGCCTGCGCTCCGGCAAGGTGACGAAGGTCGCCTGATCCCGAGTCCGTCCTGGCCCACCCCCCGGGGGGCTCCGTGACCGAATCCGTTCCTCGCCGCCGACGGTCCTCCGAAGAGCCCGGGGAGCTTGGGTCGATCTTCCGTCTGCTCGGCTACGCGCGGCGCTACCTGCCGTTCGTTGCGATCACGATCGTCTTCTCCCTGCTCTACGCCGGAGGGCTCACCGGCCGGGTCTACTTGGCCCAGCCGCTGTTCGACGATGTCGTCACGCCGCATCTGAGCGCGGGCACCCTGCTCGAGAGCCTGCGCCAGGGCGACGCGAACGGAGTCGCGCCCGCGCTCACGCCCGAGCAGATCGAGGCCGAGCGCGCCGAGCTGCGTGCGCGGGTCGAGAAGAGCTTCTGGCAGATCGTGGTGGTCGGGCTCTTCATCGTGATCTTCATGCCGATCGTGCGCTTCGTCCGGGACTATACCGGCGAATGGGTCATGACACGGATGGGGGTCGACATGCAGTGGGATCTCGGTGCGAAGATGCTCGCACTCCCGCTTGCACGCCATCAGCTCGAGAAACGCGGAGAGTTCGTCGCCCGCATCACCAGCGACACGAATGTCGCCAACCGCGCGCAGTCCCTCGTGTTCGGCGAGGCGATCCAGGACGTGGCGCAGATCCTGGTCGCCCTCGCCTGGTCGTTCTACCTGAACTGGAAGCTCGCCTCGGTGATGCTGACCGTCGGCCCCCCCACCGTGGTCGCGCTGGGCTACTTCGGCCGCCGCGTGCGCCGGTCGAGCCGCCGGCGCCAGGAGCAGGTCTCCGAGGTTTCGCAGCGCCTGCTGCAGATGCTCTCGGGCATCAAGGTGATCAAGGCCTTCGGCGCCGAGGATCTCGAGCGGGGCTACTACCGCGACGAGCTCATGCGCTTCTTCCGCCGCTCCGTGAAGGTGATCCGCAACCGCGCCTATCAGCGCACGGCGGTGGAGCTGCTGAGCGAGGCCTCGTTCGTCACCGTGCTCCTGGTGGGCATCTACTGCGTGCTCCACGGACTGTGGGATCTCACGATCGGCGTGCTGGTCGCGTTCCTCGCGATCACCGCGATGCTGTACCGGCCGCTGAAGAACCTGTCGCGGTTGTATGGCGCGATCCAGGACGCACTGCCCGCGGGCAACCGCATCTTCGAGATCCTGGACGCCGAGGAGGAGCTCCCGGCACTGCCCGGTGCGGTTCGCTTCGAGAAGCTTCGCGAGGGGATCCGCTACGAGGGCGTGTCGTTCGACTACGGGCGTGGACCGGTGCTCGACGGCGTGGATCTGGAGATCCGGGCGGGAGAGACGCTCGCGCTCGTGGGCCATACGGGCTCGGGCAAGACGACGATGGCGGATCTACTGCTGCGCTTCCACGATCCCACCGCGGGGCGCATCACGCTCGATGGAGTCGATCTGCGATCGATCGAGCGGGAATCGCTGCGGCGGCGGATCGCAGTGGTGACGCAGGAGCCGTTCCTCTTCGATACCTCGATCGGCGACAACATCCGCTACGGATGGCGCGAGGCGAGTGACGCGGATGTCATCGCTGCCGCCCGCGCCGCGCATGCGCACGACTTCACCGCGGCGCTGCCCGACGGATACTCCACGCGTGCGGGTGAGCTCGGCGGGCGGCTCTCGGGAGGGCAGCGCCAGCGCATCACCATCGCGCGCGCGATCCTGCGTGATCCACAGATCCTGATCCTCGACGAGGCGACGTCGGCCCTCGATGCGCAGAGCGAGAAGCTGGTGCACGAGGCGACGATGCACTTGATGAAGGGGCGTACCGTGCTCGTGATCGCCCATCGGCTGTCGACGGTGAAGGCAGCGGATCGGATCGCGGTGCTCGAGCACGGACGCATCTCGCGGGTGGGCACGCACGAGGAGCTCATGGATCGCGGGGGTCTGTACCGCGAGCTCGTGGAGCTGCAGCTCACGCACGACGCCTGAGTGGACGCGATTGCGTCCGGTGGATGCGGCCGGCGCGGCGCATGTCTGCTGCGGACGCGGTGGGGCCCCGGCCCTTCGGGCCACCCCAGGCGTCCTTCGCAGAAACGCGC
>CAZOTO010000052.1:0-19025 GCA_964582775.1 uncultured Myxococcales bacterium | reverse complement strand
TGGTGCCGCTTCCGGTGAGCTTGTTGTCGTCGAAGCGCAGCACCAGGGCTCCGCCCCGGCCGAGCGAGACGAAGGTGCAGGTCTCTAGATCGCAGGTGTTTCCGCTCGCGTAGTCCGGAAGCCCCAGCGCGTTCTCCGCGCCCTGATACGGAGCGGTGACGCCGCCGGTTCCGACGGCGAACGAGACGACCGCGTCGGCGAATGAGATCTCGCCCTGCGGGAACTCGGCGCCGCCCTGGGCGTTTCCGATGTACACGGCGTGCGCCGGGCCCGCGATCCACAGAGCGCAGGCAAGGAGCGTGGGAGCAAGGAGTCGCAGCATTCCGATCCACCTTTCCTCGGGTTCGTGACGAGATGGGCACAGTGGTTTTGGGCCGAAGTACGTGTCGCTCGCGGGTCGGCCTCTCCCGAGCGCGCAGCAAGCTAGCCAACGTCGCGGAATCCCTCGAAGAAGCGGGAGGACCACGCGGACAAGAGAGGCGAAATTTCGACAGCAGGACCCTCTGCCGACGCGCGTCCATCCGCCTGGAAGCATGCAGCCTCGGAAGATCGCAACGCGAGCTGCGCACGAGCGGGCGTTGCCGGTAGGATGGCCCGATCGGGATCCGATGCCGGCGCGCCGCAGCGGCGCGGGCCGCACGGGATCCGCAACGAGGTGAGGAGCCCCGATGAGCCCCTGGGACGAGCCGCTCGAGCGTGCGACGCAGGCGTGGATGGAGTGGTGCCGCGCCGTCGAGGAGACGGGCGTCACCGCGCTGCGCAATACGATCACCCACGACGAGATCGACCTGGCGGAGGGCGTGCGCTACCTCGGCCGTCTGGTGCGGCTCACGCTGGGGACGTCGAACGAGAACGTCGACTCCCATCACCCGTACTTCTGGCGCGCGCTCGGCCCGGATCTGAAGATGGGCGGCGACAATCCGCAGGGGCTCTATCTGGCGGCGCCGATCAACGGCACCGACACCTATCGCGTGCGCGGCACCCGGGGATCGGCGCGCTGGATCTCGTTCCTGGTGCAGCGCACTCCCGAGTGCTTCGCCGCGGGTGAGACGATCTTCGGAGACGCACTGTTCTCGCCGCATCTGGCGGTGGAGCCGGACGGAAGCTTCGAGATCGTCGTCTCGCCCGAGGCGCACGCGGGCGAGAGGAACCGGATCCGCACGGATCGCTGGAGCGCGCTTCTGCTCGTGCGCCAGTTCTTCGGCACCCCCGAGGACGTGCGGCCGATGGACCTCACGATCGAGAACCTCTCGAACGGCCATCGACCGGTGGAGCCGCTCACGCTCGAGCGTGCGCTCGCACAGCTCGGCAAGGCGGCGGGTCAGTACCGGCTCTTCGTGCCGATCATGCAGTCGGAGCTCGTGAACAAGGCGTCGTCGAAGAACTCCTTTGCGACGGACGTCGGCGATCCCACGTCGAACCAGGGCGGGGTGCCGGGCGGCAACGCGGTGACGGCGCGCTGGTGTCTGGAGCCGGACGAGGCGCTGCTCGTGCGCGTAACGCCACCGACGCCGTGCGCGTACTGGGACGTGCAGGCGGGCAACGGCTGGTACGAATCGTGGGACTACCGGAACCTGTTCTCGGGGTTCACCTGCGAGCAGGCGCACGCGAACGCGGATGGGTCGGTGACGATCGTCGTCGCGCACGAGGATCCCGGCACGGTGAACTGGCTCGAGGCGGCGCACCATCGCGAGGGGCACATCGCGATCCGCTGGCAGCTCTCCGAGGGGAAGCTTCCGCTTCCGAAGTGCGAGGTGGTGAAGGCGAGCGACGTGCAGAAGCGGACGGGGCTTCCGGCGGTCTCCGCGGAGCAGCGCCTCGCCGAGCGCCGCAAGCTTCGCGCCGCATTCGATGCGCGCTTCCGGCCGTAGGGATCGGCGCTACGCGCGCTCCTCTGCGCGGATGCGGATGGCGGGAAGGAGGAGGAGCGCTGCGAGCAGCACGCCAATGAAGCCGAGGAATGCGCCGGAGTAGCTTCCGGTGGAGTCGAACACCCAGCCGGCGAATGGCGGTCCCGCGAGCGTGAGCGGAAGGATCGCGGTGCCCATCAATCCCATGACCTTCCCGTAGTTCATGGGGCTGAACAGCGCTGCAATGAGCGATCCCCACACGGGAAGCATTCCCCCCGCGGCAAGGCCCAGCGCCACGCTGCTCGCGACGAGCACGGTGTACGAGTCGCTCGCGCGGTAGCCCGCGAGGCCGGCGACGATCAGCAGGATCGCGGCGGCGAGCCCCAGACGCAGGTCGATGTGATCGGCGATGGCGCCGAAGACGAGCTTTCCGGTGATGCCGGCCAGTGCGATCACCGAGATGAGCAGCGCCGCCTGCTCGCGGCTGGCGCCGGTGCCGAGCGCGAAAGGTGCCAGATTGCTGAGCAGCGCCGTGTACACTCCGAAGAGTACGCTGATCACGAGAGCGACCCACCAGAAGTTTGCCTCCCGCAGGATGTCCTTCGTCGACAGCGGCGGGGCGGCCGGAGCGGTGGACGCGGGGGGTGCCGCGCCGTCGGGGTGGAGCCCGCGATCGCCCGGGCGATCCACCACCATCCACACCGCAGGTACGGTGAAGGCGAGGGTCCCCAGCGCCAGGACGCGCAGCGCCATGCGCCATTCGAGGTCATCGATCAGCGCTTGCAGCAGCGGCGGGAACACGAAGCCGCCGACGGAGGTGCCGACGGCGGCCAAGCCGAGCGCGAGTCCGCGGCGCTGGGTGAACCAGCGCGCGAGCAGCGTCGATGCGCACAGGGGACCGAGAAGATTTAGCGCGAGGGACATCACGAGCGCGTAGATCGCGATGACCTGCCAGCTCGCGGTGGTGATCGACAGCAAGCTGTAGCCCGCGGCGAGGGCGCCGGCGCCGAGCGCCATCATGCGGCGCAACGAGCCGTGATCGATCGCATGGCCGAGCAGCGGCCCGAGTGCGCCGCCTGCCATCGTCATCGCCGTCATGCCGAGCATCATCGTGAGACGGCTCGCCTGGAACGTCTCGCCGAGGGGCACGGCGACCACGCTGTACGAGTAGATCACCGCCCCCGAGCTGACCATCTGGACCAGGAAGGCCACCCCCACCAACCACCAGCCGTAGAACATGGATGCTCTCGTTTCGTGTCCGAGGTTTCCCGACATGGTACGGGAAATCGAAAGCGAAGAGGGGCTGTGCCGTGCGGGCGAGGAGGGAGTCGATCCCCCCGGCGCCAGCGACTAGAATCCACGCCGCTTCCTCCGACGCGAGGAGACGCGATGAGAAACCACCGACCCATGTACGCGAGCGCCGTCGACGAGGTTCTCTCGGAGCTCGCCGTCGACCTCGAGCGCGGTCTGTCCGAGACCGATGTCCGCGCCCGGCTCGCGCGGTACGGCCCGAACCGATTGCGTCGCATCCTGCGGCGCAGCGCATGGGAGATCCTGCGCGACCAGTTCCGGAGCGTGCTCGTCGCCCTGCTCGCGGTTGCGGCGGCCTTGTCCTTCGGTTTCGGGAGCTGGGTAGAGGGTCTGGCGATCCTCGCAGTGCTCGCGATCAACGGCGCGATCGGCTTCGCGACCGAGCTGCGTGCGGTGCGCTCGATGGAGGCTCTGCGCGCGCTCGGCAGCGTGCGCGCCACGGTGCGGCGCGACGGACGGGTGCGCGACATCGAGGCGACGGCGCTCGTTCCGGGCGACGTGGTCGTCCTGGAGGGAGGGGACGTCGTCACGGCGGACCTGCGGGTCGTTCGAGCCTCGAAGCTGCAGGCCGACGAATCCACGCTCACGGGCGAGTCGGTGGCGGTGGGAAAGGGGACCGAGCCCGTCGCGATCGACGCACCGCTCGTCGAGCGCCGAAACATGTTGTTCAAGGGGACGGCGGTGACGCGGGGCGCAGCCGAGGGCGTCGTCGTGGCCACGGGCATGCAGACCGAGCTCGGCCGCATCTCCCAGCTCGTGGAATCCGCGCGCGACGAGGTCACCCCTCTCGAGCAACGGCTCGACCGGCTGGGACAGCGACTGGTGTGGGTGACGTTGCTCATCGCGGGTTTCGTCGCCGCCACCGGGATTGCGGCCGGACGCGACTGGCTGCTCATCCTCGAGACGGCGATCGCGCTCGCCGTGGCCACCGTTCCCGAGGGGCTTCCGATCATCGCCACTCTCGCGCTCGCGCGTGGCATGCATCGCATGGCCCGGCGCCATGCGCTCGTGAATCGGTTGTCCGCGGTCGAGACGCTCGGCGCGACGAGCATCATCTTCACGGACAAGACGGGAACGCTCACCGAGAATCGCATGACGGTGACCGAGCTCGCGCTCGCCTCGGGGGCGATCCGGGTGAGCGGCGAGGGATTGTCGGTCACGGGAGACTTCGAGCGCGAGGGCCGGCGCGTCGAGCCGCGGGAGGATCCCCTGCTCCTGCGCGCGCTCGAGATCGGCGTCCTGTGCAACGACGCATCGTTCGGGCCGGACCAGAGCCCGGTGGGCGATCCGCTCGAGGTCGCACTGCTCGTCGCCGGGCTCAAGGCGGGCCTCGCACGCGCTTCCCTCCTGGAGCGATCGCCCGAGCGGCGCGAAGAGGCCTTCGATCCCGCGGTGAAGATGATGGCCACGGTGCACGACGATCCCGCGGGAGGTCTTCGCGTCGCGGTGAAGGGAGCGCCCGAGACCGTTCTCGCGGCATGCCGATCCGTGCTCACCGCGGAGGGCGAGCGAACGCTCGACGATCCGGTGCGAGGGGAGTGGGAGCGTCGCAACCGGGAGATGGCGCGGCGAGGTCTGCGCGTGCTCGGTCTGGCCACGCGGCACACGGGAGACCTCCACACGAACGTGTACGAGGATCTGGTCTTCGTGGGGCTCGTCGGTCTGCTCGATCCGCCGCGTTCCGATGTGCGCGCGGCGATCGAGGACTGTCGCCGTGCCGGAATCCGCGTCGTCATGGTGACCGGCGATCAGGTGGATACGGCACGGACGATCGCCCATGCGGTGGGCCTCGTGGACGACGAGGACGCACCGGTCGTGCTCGGCCGCGATCTCGCGAAGGCGTGCGAGGGGGATGCGCAAGCCGATGCGCGGCTCGACGCGCGGATCTTCGCCCGGGTCAGCCCGGAGCAGAAGCTCCAGCTCATCGCGCATCACCAACGGCGCGGAGCGATCGTGGCGATGACGGGCGACGGCGTGAACGATGCGCCCGCCCTCGAGAAGGCGGACATCGGCGTGGCCATGGGGCGGCGTGGCACCGAAGTCGCGCGCCAGGCGGCCGAGATCGTGCTGCGCGACGATGCGTTCTCGACGATCGTCGCTGCCGTCCAGCAGGGCCGGGTCATCTTCGCGAACATCCGCACGTTCGTGGTGTATCTGCTCTCGTGCAACATCAGCGAGATCCTCGTCGTGGGTTTGGCGTCCATGGCCCATGCGCCCCTGCCGCTGCTTCCGCTGCAGATCCTGTATCTGAACCTGGTGACCGACGTGTTTCCGGCGCTGGCGCTCGGTGTGAGCGAAGGGGAGGCCGATGCGATGGAGCACCCGCCACGCCCTCCCGGCGAACGCGTGCTCGAGGCCCGCCACTGGCGAGCGATCGCAGTCCATGGCGCGTGGATCACGATGGCGGTCCTTGGCGCCCTGGGGATCGCGCTCGGCCCTCTCGGACTGGACGAGCGCCAGGCGGTGACCGTGTCGTTCCTCACCTTGGCGTGGGCCCAGATCGCACACGTGTTCAACATGCGCGGCGCGGGATCCGGAGTCTTCTCCAATCGGATCACGCGCAATCCCTATGTCTGGGGAGCGATCATCCTGTGCGTGGCTCTGCTGTGGGTGGCGACGCACCTGCCCGGGCTCGCCGCGCTCCTCGACATCGTGCCTCCCGATGTGCGGGGGTGGGCGGTGATCGTGGGCATGGGTCTGGTGCCGCTCGTCGCGGGGCAGGTGTTCGCGTCCCTGGGCCTCGGTCCGTCGGTCACCGCAGATCGAGGCTCGAAGAGAATCTCTCCTATCTCGGATGGAACTGTGATATGAAGAGGCCGGGTTTCGGAGCGCGTGCGAACCGGTGCCGGCCATTCGTCGCGCGTGAGTGAGGGGGGGGCGGAATGTTCCGCAGCGTGACGACTCTGCTCGGGACGGGGTGTATCTGTGCGTGGGTGGCTCTCTCTGCGTCGGCGCAGAGCGCGCAGACGGCTTCCGGGTGGACGGCCGAGATCTTTCCCGCGGATGCACCGGGGGAGTTCAGCGCACCGGGAACGTCGTATCTCGTCCGTTTCCCCGCGGACCTCCCGAGCGATGCCTTTCCCCGGCTCTTCCTGGAGCTCGACGGCTTCGACGTCTCGTCCTTGATCGCCTGGGAGGGCGAGCTCGCGAAGCTCACGCCTCCGCAGCTCCTGGCCGCCGGAGATCACACGCTTCGCGTGGTCGAGCTGCTTCCGGACGGCACGATGGTGCCGCGGGGCTCGTATGCCTTCCAGGTCCGCCACTCGACGTCGCTTCGCGAGCTCGGCGCATCGACGTCGGGAAGCTTGCAGGTGTCCCGGCGCATCTCCGAGCGCGAGAACGATGGACAGCCGCCGCGCACCCAGGGGCAGGGGGGAGCGCAGATCTCGAGCCGAGTGCAGGGCGATTCCTGGTATGCGACGGCGGATGGGTCGCTGCTGTACGACAGCATGCACGACAAGATCGAGGACACGAGCGAGCCGGCCGCGAGCGGGGAGGCGAGCTCGCTTGCGACGCCGAGCTCGCCGAGCGAGCGCGAGCTCGATCTGGCGGACTTCCTGGTCGCCCTGGGCCGTGGGCCCGTGGAGGGGCGGTTCGGTCATCACGAGGTGGGTGGAGAGAGCCTGGTCACCTCGGGCTTCCACCGCCGCGGCGTGTCGGCCACGCTGAAGGGCCCGGACGAGAGAACGGGTGTGACCGCGTTCGCGATGCGTACGGCGCCGGTGGCCGGATTCCGCAGCGGCCTCGACATGGGAGACAGCGACGAGCGCACGGTCGGCGTCACGGCGCACAGCGGGTTCGAGATCCTGGGAAGCTCGTGGCTGCTGTCGAGCACGTACCTGCGCGGCGCGGGTCCCGAAGCGGGGACGGGTGTCGCGGGAACTCCGGACGAGAGCAAGGGCAACGCGCTCGGCTTCGTGCTCGATGGGCGCATGTTCGATCAGCAGGTCGGATTCCGCGCGGAGTGGGCGGGCACCCGGCACGACGCGGATGGGGATCGCGGCCCGATCGACCGGGAGCGCGACTCGGCCTATTCGGTGGCCGTGCGGTACGACCCGGCGGCGATCACGCTGCGCAGCGGCAATCCCTTCCAGTGGGGCGTGCTGCTGCAGCACCGCCGGATCGGCACGTGGTACCGCAGCCTGGGCAACCCGGGGCTGCTCTCCGATCTCGAGATGTCCGAGGCCTCGACCACCTTCCAGTGGACCGAGGCGAATGTGATCTCGTCCTTTGCGCAGAGCCGGGACAACGTGAACGACATCGAAGAGATCGGCCGCGTCCGCACGCGCCGCGCCACCGTGACCACGGGCTGGTACCCGTCGAGCGGCTGGCTCGGTGCTTCGAGCTGGCTCGGACAGCCGTTCTACTCGGCGATGGTCGATTGGGTGTGGCGTCACCAGGAGCGGATGCCGGCGGCGAGCACGGCGTATCCGGTCGAGGACCGCACGTTCTCGGTGGATCTGCAGGCGAACTTCGGACACGACACCTGGAACTGGGGCGGCGGCGTGTTCCTGTCCGACCTCGACGACAGCGTGACGCCCGAGTACGACTCCCGCACGGCGGCGTTCTCGCTGAACGCGAGCGCGGCCCTGGGCTCGCGGCTCAACGTGAGCCCGATCGCGCAGTGGTCCACGATCCACTATCCCGAGCTTCGCCTGAAGGAGCGGGACCGGAACCTGGGGGCGACGGTGCTCGTCGTGCTCTGGCCGGAGCGGGTCACGGGAACCGTCACGTACAACCTGTTCCGCCACCAGAGCCCGTACGAGGATAGCGAGACGCGCTCCGCTTCGGTCGGACTCAACTGGAACCTGCTCGCGGCGACGCCACGGCACCCCGGAGCCGAGCTCTGGCTGCGGGGAACGCATCAGGAGCGCGAAGACGACCTCGCGGGCACGGGCAGGGAAAAGGATGATCAGGCCTTCGTCGGCGTGACGTTGAGCTGGGCAGCGGCCCGGTGAGGAGACTCGCACCCATGAACATGCGCGTATCGTTGGTTTCGACGGCTCTCGCGCTCCTCGTCCTGCTGACACCGTTCGGTGCCCGTGCGCTGGTGCTGAGCGCGAACACGACCACGCCGAGCACGAACGTGGCGATGACCCAGACGAGCAGCTTTAGTGTGATCTGGAGGGTGGAGACGGACGACTCCACGCTGTTCTGGTCGGAGCGGGGCCAGTTCCTGCTCCCGACGGTGGATCTCCTGCTCGCGGGAACGGTGGATCGCCGTCTCAGCCGCTCGCTCGCGACGATGGGAGTGATCACCACGCAGGTGCGAGAAGTCGTCGTGGTTCCCGCCTCGATCCTGGCGCGCGCCCAGCGCGAGGGGTTCACGTACGTGCTGTACCACCGCGAGTTCGTGGATGCGGATGGCCAGATGGCCAGTGCCACGTTCCGCCTGGATCTCACCGGTGCCTCGGGGGCGGGATTCGGCGTCACGCGCATCGAGATCGCCTTCGACGACGGGGCCCTCGTGCGGCTGGTGGACACGGGCTCGAACCTGCGTGCGCGTGTCGAGGTCCAGTCGAACGGGTCGGGTTTCCTGCGCGGCGTGTGGGAGATCGCGGATGCGGCGAGCACGTTGGGCCGTCCGATCTACCGGCCGCTGCAGTCCGTAAGCTATGCGCTCTCGGGCGCGTCGGAGCGAACCTTCACGAGCCCTACGCTCCCGACGGAAATCGATGGCCTGCACGTGGTGCGCTTCCGTGTGCTCGAACCCGACACCGCCTTCTCGATTCCTGCGCTTCGCTACTACGTAGGGGCGCTGCCCGGGCAGAAGCCGGCAACCGAGCCGGTGGGCCTGATCGTCGAGTCGCCCTCGCATCTCTCGCGTCTGGCCGACGATACGCGATTCCGCTGGCGTCCGGCCGAGGGTGCCGTCGCCTATCAGCTCGAGATCTACGCGCAGCCGTCCGAGCCGCTGCCTCCTCCGTCCGAGCCGCAGTGGGAGCGGCTCGTCGAGACGCGCGCGCTCGAGCGGCCGCCCATCGGTGGCGTCGTGGTACCCGCGAGCAAGACCGAGGTCGCTCTCGAGCCGATCACGCGGGAGCGGCTCGCGAGTGGGCACACGTATCTGTGGCGCGTGGTGGCCGTCGGTCCCGAAGGGGCGATCCTGGGCACGAGTCCGCTGAGCGAGCTCGTGGTGCCCTGAGCCGATCGTGCGCGGGGTGAGATCGCTCGGCCGTCTTCTCCTGTGCGGGGGGCTCCCGGCGATCGTGGTCGCGATCGCGCTGTGGCCCGCGGATGCGGCGGCCCAGCGCACGCGCACCCGCGAGAGTCCGCCACCGCCACCGACGCGATCGGAGCCCGCGGCGTCGACGGCTTCGGAGCCGACGGCGCCCTCGCAGGGTGGGACGGGGATGATGGTGCCGAGCTCGTCGAGCCCTTCGAGCCCGTCGAGCGATGCGCCTCCGGCGTCCGCGCTCTCGGTGCAACGCGTGACACCATCGGTCCTGCAGGCGGGGGAGTCCTACGATCTGGTGATCCTGGGGGCGGGGCTCGATCTGCGCACGGTGTTCGACTTCGGCGAGGGCGTCGAGGCGATCGGTGCACCGGTGCTGGCTCCGGCCGCGATGGGACCGGTCACGTTGCGCGTACACGTTCGCGTGTCGGAAGGGGCGCCCGCGGGGGTGCGCGTCGTCGGCGCGCGAGCCGGCTCGCGGGAGGCGAGAGGCCCCGCGCGGATCACCGTGCGCGCGGCGCCGCCGACGGGAATCGCGGCGCCGCCGAGACCGGGGCGGATGCCGTCGCCGCCGTCGTCCGCGCCTCCTCCGGTCGTCGCGCCGTCTCCGCCGCCTCTGGCGGGAGGGGCATCGCCTCCGCCCGGGTTCCCGGTGGGGAGCGTGATCCCGTCGCAGTGGAAGGCCGGCTCGTCGTACGACGTCGTCGTCTCCGGGGTGGCCGTCACCGCGAGCACCGAGCTGCGCTTCGGCGCGGGTGTGTCCGTCGTCGGAAAGCCGAAGGTGCTCGGCTCCTCGAAGGTCTCCGTGCACGTGCAGATCGCGAAAGACGCGAAGCCCGGACCGCGTGCGCTCGAGACCCGGCCGGGGCCTTCGGGAGCGTGGCAGGAAGCGGCGGCAAGCGCGTACGTGGTCCCTGGAGTGACGATCGGTGTGACACCCGTGCCCGCGTGGTCCGGCCTCGAAACCGTGTTCGCGATGGGAACGATCTACCTCGCGGCGCCACGGTGGGGCACCTACGGCCAGTCGACCGAGGTCACGACCGACTACGGGCTGCCGCTGCTCAACGACGAGCTGAAGTTCGAGTGGTCCGAGCAGAATCCGGGAACCGCGCAGCACTACGAGCTGCGCATCCTCGACGCGAAGGGCAAGGTGCTGCACTCGTGGAAGGGCACGCAACGTTGGTACCGGCCGAGCGCGCAGACGGTCGTCGACCTGCTCGGTCCGGCGCAGGTGTACTCGGCCTCGGCTGGGGGCGTGGCCGAGCTCGGGACGATGGAGCTCGGGAAGATCGGGCAGGTGAGCGACGCGGCCCTCGGTACGGGCGGAAACGCGGCCGCCACCAAGAAGGATCCCAACCAGGTGCTGCGCGATTCCGCGGATCTGTTCTGGGAGGTCTCCGGCTATCGCGCGTTCCCGAAATCCGGCGTTCCGGCGGGGAGCAAGGAGACCGTCACGCTCGAGGTCGAGAAGTCCGAGCGCTGGCCCCTCGCGCGCCCGATGCGGCCGAACGGATTCGGGGCGTGTCAGGCGAGCGGGAAGCAGTGGGGCATCTCGATCACGAACGTGGACGGAGGCAAGGGCGGGACGAAGGCGAAGGCCGTGAACCATCCCGGCGACCGCTTCGTCCTGCAGGGAAAGATCGATCTGTCGAAGTCACCGTATGCGGTGCACTCCAAGGCCAACGTGAACGCGAAGCAGCCGGGGCAGATCGTCTCGACGGTGCAGAGCTTCGCGTACGAGAATCTCTTCGTGGACTGGGGCGATGGGGACGTGCGCCCGCTCACGCTCCCGCCGCAGGGATCGGTATTCGGCACGACGAGCCATGGCGACGCGGCGGGCGACGAGAAGGCGCAGTTCCCGGGGCCGCTCGCAGCGGGTGCGGTGAAGAAGTCCTACGCGTATCCGGGAACGTACACGGCGAAGGTGTACCAGCTTCCGTCGAAGGACATCCAGCAGACGCCTCCGCAGATCCTCTCGCACGTGTACGAGAACCTTCCCGCGAGTCCGCACCTGGGTGGCCCCGTGGGCGATGCCTACGCCGGCGCTTCCGGCGGGAAGGGCGGCAAGGCGAAGAAGCTCGCGAAGCCGGGCGGAGGAGCGGCGGGCGGAGGCGTTGCCTCGGCGACACTTCCGGGTGGCGCGGGCGAGTCGCTGCACGCGGTGGCGGGTGAGTTCGACGCGAAGAAGGTGCAGGGGATCGCGGACGAGGCGGTGGTCCTGTTCTGTCACGCAGTGGTGATCGATCCCTACAAGGACGAGGTCGCGTTCGGCCCACTCCACCTCGAGGATGTCGAGGTCGAGGGATTTGGCGGCGACGATGCGAAGACGTCCACCTGCAACCAGGCGTTCCAGGCGTCGGCGAAGCTCGAGTACTACGGCGAGGGCGATGTCGAGGTGACCTGGGCCGTGGGCGACGTCGTGCTCGCGACGGAGAAGCTGCACGTCGGTCCTTCGACCCCGCGCGAGGGCGACCCGAAGTCGTGGGGAGCGCCCAAGACGAGCACCTTCGATCTGGTGTCCCCGATGCTCCCCACGGATGCGGTGGGCAAGCATCTGCTACGTGTGGAGGTGAACGTCGTTGCGTCGTTCGACTTCGGCCTGCTGCTCGCGACCGTGGTCGAGAACGTCTCGGGGAAGGACGTGCGGCAGGCGCCGAAAACGTCGGCGGGAGGGCGTCCGCCGAAGGTCGGACTGCTCTCGTCCTTGCGCGAGGGGAGCGGCAAGACGCCGATCGTCTTCGCCAAGGAGAAGCCAAAGGTCGCGGGCGATCCACCGAAGACGCGCGTGGTCGCGCGCGCACCCTACGAGGTTGGCGAGAGCGACCCGTCGAGTCCGTGCCACTTCGTCTTCCCTACACAGGAGGGTGACTTCGACGTCTACCTGGAGCAGGAGACACTGAAAGGTGACGCAGGCGGGTGGAGTGGCAACGGCACGCTTCGATTCCTGCTTGCGAACGGACCGAGCGGCGCGAAGGAGCTCGCGGCTCCGATCGGGTTCTCGGGCTGGGCGTCCCCGGACGGGCTGCGGGTGTCGGCGGGAGCGAAGCTCGAGGCGTCGCCCGGCTCGCCGGTCTCGGCACCGGCGTTCACGGGGACGGTGAAGAAGCTCGCCGGTGTGGCAGAGAGTACGATGGAGGCGACGCTCGATCTCGAGCTGCAGCAGAAGGGGCTGCGCGATCCGGGTACGACGAACGGCAAGAGCTGGGCGGGGCAGGTCTCGACGCTCTCGGCGGCGGGCGACTGGATCCGCACGGGGGTGAAGCTGTCGGACACCTCGGTGTACTGGAGCGGATTTCGGGTGAGCTCGTCGGATACGGTGCTCGATCTGAGCCGCACGAAGGGACCGGGCGGCGCGTGCGGTCCGGCGGACGGCACCTTCCTGGGTCTGCACCTGGGCTCCGCGAAGGTCGTCCCGAACACGCTCGATCTGGTGTCGGTGACGGTGGCCGCATCGGACTGGGTGGTGACGGAGCACCTGTGCGGGATGTTGCAAGTGAAGAACCCGGTGGTGAACCAGGTCGTCGGCAAGGGTTCGATCTCGATCCACCAGATCGACGCGACGTTCGCGAACGGATCGACGGACGCGACCTACGACATGTCCGTCGGCGTTCCCTTCCTGGACACCACGCTCACCGGCAAGGCGACGCTCGTCGAGACGAAGACGTCCGAGGGCGAGCTCGACTTTGCGGGACTCGGCGGATCGGGTATCTCGCGCACGATGGGACCGATCACGATGAAGGCGAGCGACTTCCGCTTCGGCAAGGACCAAGGCGGCTGGCGCGTGATCGCGAACACGTGGTGGGACTTCCAGGCCGAAGGAAAGGCGCTCAACGCGAAGTCGATCGCCGTTCCCGACATCCACTTCGGCCTCACGGGGACCGTGTGGTTCGACGACAGCGGCGCAAAGACGCTCGAGCAGCCGGTGACGGGCAAGGGCACGCTCGTGAAGACGCCCCTCGATCTGGTGTCGCTGCGGCTCGAGGGACCGCAATCCGGCGACGAGAAGCTCGACCTCAGCTTGCGGACACAGGCGAAGCTGTCGAAGGCGATGCCGGCGGTGGACGTGCAGGTGAAGTACGGGATCGTGGGCGATGGCTACAACGGCTGGGGTCCGCAGCACGCGCCGTTTCAGGTATCGGTTCCGTTCCCGGCGGGGCAGCCCACGACGAATGCCGAGGTCTTCCCCGAGTACGCACCGAAGGGGAACGATCTGTTCGCCGGGAAGGTGGATCTGGCGATGTTCGGCGGTCCGCCCATCACGGGTGAGTTCCGCCTGGGCTACTCGGGATCGTCCGACTACTGGCTCACGCGGGTGACGGTGCCGTTGGGCAGCGGCGGTGTGAGCCTCGCGCCGATCCCGCTGAACCTCTATCGCGTGCGCGGAGGGCTCGGCTACCACATGGCGATCAGCTCCTTCCAGGATACGGGGAGCCTGGCGGGCGCGAAGGTCGATCTCTCGACGGAGCTGCTATTCATGGCGGGCATGCGCGTGGGGACGCCGGATCAGTTCGCGCTCATGGCCGACGGCGACTTCACGGTGGCGACGGGAGCGAACGGGGGAGCACGCATGGACTTCCATGCGTGGCTGCTCACGAAGAACCACGGGGGAAGCGCTCCCCTGCAGGGCTTCTTGCAGTACCAGGCCGGTAACTTCGATCTGCGTGCGTGGGGGCACTTCTCGTTCCTGCAGGGCATCTACTCGGTCGATCTCGGCTCGGGCGAGAATGACGCCGCGATCGATGCGCACTTCGGCGGTGGAGACTGGCACGTGTATGCCGGCAAGAAGGACGGACCGCGCATCCAGGCGAGCTTCTTCGAGAAGGCGTCCGTGGATTCGTACCTGATGCTCGGCAACGCGGGGCTGAATCTGGGTGGAGGCGAGCACTTCTACCTGGGCGTGGGTGGAAACTACGCGAAGGCCTACGTGAAGGGCTGGATGGACGTGGGGGTGGGCATCACGCCGGCGCCGAAGATCTCGGGCGACTTCAACGCGGGCGTGAAGGCAGGAGCGTGCGCGTTCGACGTGTGTGCGAACGTCGGCGCGACGGCGAAGGTACACGCTGAAGCGTTGCCCCTGCAGATGAAGGCGAATGCGAAGATCGGTCTGCCGTGGCCCGCGCCGGACATCCACATCAAGGTGAGGCTGAAGTGAGGGACGGGAGATGACGCGGCCGGTCGTGCGATGGCTCCTCGTCGTGCTCGCGTGTGCGGCTCTAGCGCTTCCCGCGCATGCGGTGGATCCGAAGGAGGCGACGGGCGGGCTGTTGGTCGCGTCCGACGGGCAGGGATCCGTGCGGCTGTTCTGGTTCCCTCCGCTCGCATCCATCCCCGATGCCTGGCGCATCGAGGATGCGAAGAGCGGCGCGGTTCTCGTGAAGCGCGTGGAGCCGCTGCCCGCCGATGTCGTGGCGGGGCTCTCGGACGACGAGCAGCAGCAGGTGCGCTCACTGCGCGAGGCGATGCGTAGGAGTCTCTCTGCGGACGATCGCGCGATGCTGCTCGGCATCGCGGCGCTGCGCACCTTCTCGAGCTGGGATTTCTCGCGTGCGCTCGGCTGGGCGGCGATTCTCGAGGATCAGCCGGCGGGCTCGCGCACCTATCGCGTGGTGGGGCTCGATGCGAATGGGCGGCCGACATCGACGCGGATCACCTCGGTCGCGGTGGATCCCTCGGTCGCGACGCCGCTCGCGCCTGCCCCCGTGGATCTTCGCGCGGAGTCCGTGCGCGCGGGCGTGGCGCTGCGTTGGAAGCCGGCGCCGTCCGTCCGCGAGCGGCCGGTGGGGAGCTACGCCGTCGAGCGCGTGATCGACGGGGAAGCGGCCGAGATCACCGGCGAGCCGCTCGTGCTCGGCACGTCGTGGGCGCACGAGGTCGCGGTCTTCACCGATCTCGACCCCGTGTACGAGTCCGAGGCGACGTATCGGGTCTTTGCGGTGGACGTCCTCGGCCGCCGCGGCGAGGCCGCCGAGGTGCGGCTCGCGGCCAAGGACGTGGTCGCGCTGGATCCTCCGCTCTCGGTGCGCGTGGAGTGGCAGGGCAAGGCGGTGAAGCTCGACTGGGACCGCCCCGCGCGTCCGAGCACCGCGGGGTACGCGGTCGAACGCGCATTGCTTCCGGGCGGACCGTACGAGCTGCTGACACCCAAGGGTGTCGGCCGCGATCGCACCGAGCTCACGGATCGCGATGTGCGGCCGGGGACGACGTACTACTACCGCGTGCGCGCGATGGGGCCGCGGGGGGATCTCGGGGCTCCCTCTGCGGTGATCGCGATCCAGGGCGAGGGGAGGCCGCCCGCTCGTCCCGGCGGGCTCGCCGCAGAGGTGGGACGCACGCGCGTGTCGCTCGCATGGAAGCCGGTGGACGACGTGGCGGGCTACACCGTGGAGCGTCGCACCGCGGGAAGCGACGAGTGGATGCGGCTCACGGATCGGCCGACTCCCGAGCCCGCGTACCGCGATCACTTCGGCTTCCAGCGCGGCGGAGAGCTCGAGTACCGCGTCGCCTCGGTTGGTTACGACAGCACAGTGAGCGAGCCGAGCCAAGCGGTGCGCGTGTTGCTTCCCGATACCCTGCCGCCGCCCACGCCGCGCATCGTCGGGGCGCGGAGCGAGGCCGGCGTCATTCGACTCGAGCTTCGCGCGGGCATCCCCGAGGAACAGACGCACCAGATCGCCGTGCTTCGCAGCGAGGATGCGCGCGAACCGGGCCTCGTGATGGGCGATCCGATTCCCACGGCGAGCGCTCCCATGCGCTTCGAGGATCCGCACGTCAGCGCCGGCCGCATCTACTGGTATCGCGCGGTGGCGATCGATCGGGTGGGCAACCGCAGCGAGCCCAGTGCACCCGTTCCCGTGCCTGCGGAGCGCGCGGAGATTCCGCCGGCGAGGCCACCGAAGGCAAGGCTCGCCGAATCGCCGTTTCGCCACGTGCGCGTGTCGTTCCCCGCCGCGCCCGACGGGCTCGAGACGGTCGTGCAGGCGCGTCGCGCGGAAGGGCCGTGGCTCGTGATCGGCGGACCTGCGATGGGTGCCGGCGAGGTCGTGGATGCGAATCTTCCCGAGGAGGGCGCGCTCGACTATCGCCTGGTGCTGCGGGCCGAAGGCGGCGCCGAGGGGGCTCCCTCGGATCCCGTTCGCGCGCGCTGAGCGCGCGAGAGCACCATCTCGCAAAAGGTGTGCGCGGCCAGGCTCGTCTCGTTCGGGCGCGTGAAGAGGAAGAGCTCCTGCCCGATGGGAGGATCGAGCTCGGCGACGACACATCCAAGTGTCTCGGCGTCGCGGGCAAGCCGCCGCGAGAGGAACGCGACGCCTGCGCCGGCGACGACCATGGGAATCAGCGCCTGCCGCGCGCTCGTCTCGACTGCGGGATAGGGCTGCGGCAGGTCGGAGGGGATTTGCAGCGCGGGAAGTCCTCCGTAGTAGCGGAACACCGCGCTGGGAAGGACGAGGGGCATGCCCGCGAGATCGGCGTGTCGTACGGGCCGATGTTCGAGAAGGGTGCCCGGAGGGAACACGACGCACGCTTCCTGCCGGCCGATGGAGTGGGTGACGAGAGGAGGATCCACCGGCTGCATCGTGATCCCGACGTCGCTCTCGCCGCTTCGCACGAGGCGCTCGACCTCGTGCAGGCTCTCCGAGGTCTGGATGCGCAGGCGCACGTTGGGACAGCGTGCGCGGAACTCCCCGACGAGCTCCGCCAGGAGCTCGGCAGCGGCCCCATCTGGTGCGGCGATGTCGAGGTACTCGAACGAGAGCCCCTCCGCTGCGCGAACCGACTCCTGCAAGGCGTGCAGGTGTCGCAGCACCGTGCGGGCGGCCCTCACGAACGCCTCCCCAGCGGGTGTGACGTAGACCTTGCGGCCGCGCCGGTCGAACAGGCGTGCGCCGAGCTGCTCTTCGATGCCGGCGACGGCCTGCGAGAGGGTGGGCTGAGATACGTGTGTCGCCTCTGCAGCCTTGGTGAAGCTGCCGAGCTCTGCGGTCGCAACGACGAATTCGATGTGTCGCGGGTTCATCGACTTTCTCTATCGATATCCAAGAAGAATCGATTGGACTCTATCCTCCGGCGGATGGATCCTCCGAGTCAAGCGGACACCCGCCGAGGGGAAACGAGCGAGGGCGTCCGGGTCCGATCCGAACCGGTTCCGGTCCATACGAGAGAGAGGTGGGAGCATGGAGCAGAGAGTCGTTCGCGGTAGGGGCTGCAGCGTGCCGGCATCGGCGCGCATCGATCTCGAGGCGATACGCGAGGTGAGCGGATTCACACCGCGCGTTCAGCGGTTGAAGGACGTATTCCTGTCCGCTCGGCCCACCGTCGCGAGCGATCGCGCGTGGTACATGCTCGAGTCGTTCCGCCAGACCGAGGGCGAGCACCCGGCCATCCGCCGCGGCAAGGCGGTCGCGAACGTGTTCGACTGCATGCCCATCACGATCCGCGAGGACGAGCTGATCGTGGGTGCGCCGACACCGTTCGTGCGCGGCGCCCATCCATGTGTAGAGCTCGCGCCCGAGCACCTGGAGGTCCTCGTCGATCAGCACGAGCCGCCGAGCACGGGCTCCCCGGCGACGAAGGCGGAGCTCTTCTCGCAGGACAAGGAGCGCCTGCTCGAGGCGATCCGCTACTGGAAGCCCGACTATCCGGCCAAGCGCAGCTACCAGGTGATGGAGGAGTTCGAGGGCGGGTTGCTGCGCAGATTCTGCAATGCGCGCATGTCGATGGCGTATGCGCCGACGCCGCTGCTGCTCACGCCGGGCGCCGACTACGACAAGATCCTGGCGATCGGCTTCCAGGGACACATCGCCGAGGCGCGCGCCCACATCGAGCGCATTCGCGACGCCGCCGGTGATCGGCTGTCCGAAGAGGATCAGGACAAGATCGCCTTCCTCGAGTCGGTGATCCTCGCGCTCGAGGGTGCGATCCGCTTCGCCCATCGCCACGCGGCGCTCGCCCGCGAGATGGCGGCGCGCGAGACGAACGAGGAGCGCAAGCGCGAGCTGCTCGAGATCGCCAAGGTCTGCGAGTGGGTGCCTGCGAATCCGCCGCGCTCCTTTCGCGAGGCGATGCAGATGTACTGGTTCGTGTGCGCGGGCCACGATATCGAGAAGGCGCAGTCGAATGCGTACGTCGGCCGCTTCGACCAGTACATGTGGCCCTTCTACGAGCGCGACGTTCGTGAAGGGAGGATCACCCGGCAGCAGGCGGGCGAGCTGCTCGGCTGTCTGTTCGTGAAGTGGGCCTCGCTCGAGCCCTTCCTGTTCATGGGGCTCATGGGGGATCGGCACCACCAGGAGATCGCCCAAGCGAACTACTTCGCGAACGTGACGATCGGAGGAGTGACGCGCGGTGGTCGCGACGCATCGAACGAGCTGTCGTGCCTGTTCCTGCACGTCTGTTCGCAGGTGAAGACCCACCAGCCGCACGTGACGCTGCGCTGGCATCGGGCGATGGCGCCGGAGCTGCTCGACAGCGCGATCGAGTGCAATCGCATCCACGGCGCGGGAATCCCGGCGTGGTTCAGCGATCGCGTGGGCATCGAGTATCTGCTCGATCGCGGCGCGAGCTGGGAGGATGCGCGCGACTGGGCACTGGCGGGCTGCGTGAACACGTCGTACCCGAAGAGCTTCGCCTGGGTGCGCGGCGCAGTGGTCCCCTTCGTGAATCACGCGAAGATCCTCGAGCTGGCGCTCAAC
>CAZOTO010000051.1:0-19350 GCA_964582775.1 uncultured Myxococcales bacterium | reverse complement strand
TCGGCCGGCAACCGCTCCCCCCGCGCGATGCGGATCTGCCACTTCACCAGGTCGAAGTCCGTCAGGAGCTCCGTGACGCCATGCTCGACCTGCAGACGAGGGTTCACCTCGAGGAAGAAGAAGCTCTCGTCCGCATTCACGAGATACTCGACCGTGGCGACACCGACATAGCCGGCCGCGAGCGCCATCCGAACCGATGCCTCGCGCATCCGCTGCAGAAGGCCCGCAGAGAGGCCCGGTGGAGGCCCCTCTTCCACCACCTTCTGGTGTCGGCGCTGTGCCGAGCAGTCGCGAAGCCCGAGCGCCAGGGCTCCACCGTGGCGATCGGCCGCGACCTGTACCTCGACGTGCCGCGCGTTCGTCACGCATGCCTCGAGGAACAGCGTTCCGTCGCCGAAGGCGTGGGCCGCCTCGTTCTCGGCGCTGTCGAACGCGGTGAGCAGCGCGTCCATCGAGGAGACCTTGCGGATGCCTCGTCCACCACCGCCGGCGGTGGCCTTGATCATCAGGGGAAAACCGATCCGCTCCGCGTGTCCGGCCGCCTCGCTCCGACGGACGGGACCGCCACTCCAAGGTGATACGGGAACGCCCGCTTTCTCGGCGGTGAGCTTCGAGGCGATCTTGTCGCCGAGCATCCGCATCGTCTCGCTGTGCGGACCCAGGAATACGAGACCGGATGCCTCGAGCTTCTCGACGAACGATGGATCCTCGGCGAGGAATCCCCACCCTGGCCACACCGCATCGGCACGCATCGCCCGCAATGCGGCCAGGACGCGCTCGTGGTCGAGATATGCGGGCCGCATCGCTCCGCCCTCGGATCGCCGCAGCGCGGGGCCCAGCGAGATCGCCTCGTCCGCTTCGCGAACGAAAGGAGCGAAGCGATCCGGATCCGTGTAGAGGGCGATACCGACGAGATCACCGCCCTCTTCCGCACGGAGCTCGCGAAGGGCGCGCAGACAGCGCGTAGCTGCCTCTCCGCGGTTCAGAACCGCGATCCTGTGCACCGCATGGGCCAAACCCGGAGCCCCCCTCTGGCTCGCGCCTCGCGCAACGCTCGTCCGAGCCTTCGCTCGACGCCGAGCGATCGCCTATGGTAGCCAGCGAGGCACGCGGCTTGCCACCGATCCGAGCGGGCTCGAGGGAACGCCGCTCAGGCCGCGTTCGTCTTCGAGGGCAGTGCGCCGGGGAACACCTTCCCGAACGCCAGGAAGCAGAGGAAGAAGATCCCGACGAAGCCTGCCGCGACGCCGAGCTCGATCCAGCCGAAGGTCGTGATCGCAGCCTCACCCGAGAGAACCGTACTCGGCGCCACGAGCGACGGCGTGACCAGGATGTACCGCTCGATCCAGAATCCGACGAGCGAGCCGAGGGCGACGGTCCCGAGGATGGCGGGGGTCTTCTTCGGCTTCGCACCGAGCAGCACCCAGAACGGGACCACCCAGATCAGCATCCATGCGGTCAACGTCACGTACACATATGGCTCGGCGAGACGGGTCCAGAACCCTTCCATGTACCAGACATCCTGGAGGAACTGGGTTCCCAGCCGATCCGCGACGAATCCGGTCTCCTCGGGGATGTTCGCGTACCAGATCACCAGATACTGCGACCAGAACAGGTACATCCAGAAGATGGAGAACGCGAAGATCATCTTGCCCAGGTCGTGCATGCGGCTCGTCGTGAGGATCCCCGAGAAGTCCGGCGAGCTCCGTAGGACGAGACAGATCAGCGTCGTCATCGACACGGCGGAGAGGAACCCACCCCAGCCGTAAAAAGCGGGAAACAGCGCGCTCACCCACATCGGAGAGAGCGACATGATCATGTCGATCCCGATGAGCGAGTACGAGAGCGCATACGTGATCGCGAGAACCGCCGAGAGCTTGCGCAGTCGTCGCACCGCGAGATCGCGCTCCTGCTCGTCTCCGCGCCAGCCGGAGGTCCACCGCTGCACCAGCCCCGCGAACGGACCCGACGTGGAGCGGCGCGCCTCGGCCAACGTCGGTCGTATGCTCAGATACAGATAGAACAGGGAGACGGCCGTCATCACGGAAAGCGCGAGGGTGTCCCGCGCGAACGTGAACCCCTCGCGATACCACCATTCCTTCCCGTGCACGGGTTCGTCGATCCACGCGAAGAGCTCGTGGCGTCCGGCGTACACCACACCGAAGAGGAGCAGGGAAACGGGAATGTAGGCGCCGAGCGAGTCGACCACGCGATGCACACCACCCTGCCAATGCGCATTCGTGAGCCGCATCGCGGCGGAGAGCACGAGGGCACCCTGCGCGAGCGCCGCCCACAGCAGCCAGTTGTGCAGGAAGACCCGATACGTCCTGGACGCATCGACCCCGAGCCCCACGACGAACGTGATGACGCCGGCGACGGCAAGCAGCGCGAAGATTGCCGCCGGCCCCTTCGGGAGATCTCTCGGCTTCGCCAGATCGGTGCTCACTTCTCAGTTCCCTTTGATCAGCGTCCGCAGGTAGTTCACGACGTGCCAGCGGTCCTCGGAGGAGATCCGCTCGTAGCCCGGCATGAGCGGCTTTCCGTAGCGGATCTTCGTGTAGATCATCCCATCCGTGTAATTCGGCGTCGCTGCCAACGGGAACGGAGGAGCGCCGGATTGGGCGAGGCGCTGCGCCACCGGCAGGCTCGCGTACGAGGCCATTCCGTCCGCTCCATGGCACAGCTCGCAGTAGACTCCGTACAGATACTTCCCGCGGGCGAGCGACTCCGGAGTCGAAGCGATCGGATTCGGAATGTCACGCGCTTCGGGGCTCAGCATCGGGTTGCCGAACATCGGATTGTCGGTCCCTATGCGCGCCGTGATGCCTCCGACCGGGATCGTTCCCTCGGGCGGCATCAACGGCTCCACTCCCTCGAGCGCCTGCACCGAGGGCTGCTCCTTCATCTGCGCAAACCACTTCTTCGACACCTGCTCCCAGCAGCCGGCACTCGCAAGCGAGCAAGCGACAGCGACCAGTGCGATCCTAGCCCTCGACAACGCGCACCTCCGTGGAGCCGGACTCGCGCAGCAGCTGTTGCACGCGAGCGACCTGATCCGGACCGCAGCTCACCACGCATCCGAACTCGTTCCCGCTGAAGCTCGGTCGGTAGGCCTCGTGTCCGCCTCGGCCCGAAAGAATGAGTCCGTGGAGCACGAGACCCAGCACCGTCAGGATGCCGCCGAAGAGGATGTTGAGCTCGAAGCCGATGATCGTGTATGCCGCCACCGACGCGAAGGGCTTCCCCCCGATCACGATCGGCCAGTCGTACGCCATCCAGATCTGCATCAGGTACGCGAGCGATACCCCCGTGAGGCAGCCCACGAGCGTGTAGATGCGGACCTTGCTGGGCCCACGGTCGAGCGCGTGCTCGATCTCGTGATTGGGGCACGGCGAGTAGACTTCGAGATCGTTGAAGCCGGCGTCCCTCAGCTTGTGGATCGCCCGGATCGTCGATTCCGGATGCTTCTGCACTCCGAGAACGGTGGCCATCTAGTGCTTCCCCTCGGTCTCGTACTGGAGCTCCTTCACCTCCTGGATGGCGATCACGGGAAACAGCCGCAGGAAGGTGAAGAACAGGAAGAAGAAGAGCCCGAAGCTCGCGACCAGGATCGAGAGCTCGGTGACGCTCGGAACGTAGTACCCCCACGCCGCTGGATCGTACTCGTGGGACAGGCCCGTCATGATGATGACGTAGCGCTCGAACCACATTCCGATGTTGATGAAGATCGAGATGACCCACATCACGGCGACGTTCGTCCGCATCTTCTTGATCCAGAGCGGAAGCGGCACGATCACGTTGCAGATGATCATGATCCACGTCGATGTCCAGTGATAGCCGAAACCGCGGAACCAGAAGGACATCTGCTCGAATGGGTTCGCGCTGTACCAAGCCATCAGGTACTCCATGCCGTACGAGTACCCGACGATCGACGACGTGAGCAGGATCAGCTTGCCCATGTTGTCGAAGTGATAGTCGGTGAGATAGGCCTGCAGGCCGAACGCCTGGCGGACGGGGACGAGCACCGTGATGACCATCGCGATGCCCGAGAAGATCGCGCCCGCGACGAAGTAGGGAGCGAAGATCGTGGTGTGCCAGCCAGGGACGAGGGAGGTCGCAAAGTCCCAGGACACGACGCTGTGCACGGAGAGGACGAGAGGAGTCGCCAGCCCCGACAAATGCAGCACCGCGCGCGAATGATGCCGCCACTGCTCGGAAGAACCGCGCCATCCGCACGCGAGCACGCGATAGACGTGTCGCCGCCAGTCGCGCACGCGATCCCGGGCCGCGCCGATATCGGGAATCAGCCCGACGATGAAGAAGAGGATCGAGATCAACATGTAGGTGTTGATCGCAAAGAGATCCCAAACGAGCGGCGACTTGAAGTTCACCCACAGGCCGCGCTGATTCGGATACGGCACCATGAAGTAGAACTTCCACACGCGGCCGATGTGGATCAGGGGGAACTGGCCCGCAATGATGACGGCGAACACGGTCATCGCTTCGGCGCCACGATTCACCGCATTCCGCCACTTCGCGCGGAATAGGTAGAGAATCGCGGAGATCAGCGTTCCCGCGTGCGCGATACCGACCCAGAACACGAAGGTCGTGATGTACACGCCCCACATGACCGGATGCGTGAGACCGGTCACGCCGAGACCGAAGTAGGTCTGGTACAGGAACGCGCCGAAGCCCACGCCGACGAGCCCCAGTAGCGCCAACAGACCGACCACGTAGATCGGCGAAGGTGGCTCGAGCACCCGGAGGATATCGTCGTTGATCTGATCCGCGGTCGAGGCGATCTTCTCGATCGCTTCCGCCGGGACCGGAACTGATTCGGTTACCGCCGCCATCCGCTCTTCCCTATGCCTCGTGGCTTTCGCGCCGAATGATCTTCAGGTACGAGACGCCCGGTCGCGTGTAGAGGTGCTCGAGCACCCGGTAGGCCCGCGGGTCCGTGCGCAGCTTCGTCACCTCGCTCGCCGGATCCTTGAGATTGCCGAACGAAATCGCCCGGGACGGGCACGCCTCGGCACACGCCGGCGTGATGTCACCGTCTTGGACGAGCCGACCCTGCTTGCGTGCCAGCTCGCGCCCCGCTGCGATCCGCTGCACGCACATCGTGCACTTCTCCATCACGCCCTTCGACCGGACCATGACATCCGGATTGAGCACGAGGTGCTCCGGCTCCCGGACGCTGAAGTCGTAGGGGTAATGATTGAAGCGGCGCGCCTTGTAGGGGCAGTTGTTGGCGCAGAACCGCGTGCCGATGCAGCGGTTCGGAACCATCACGTTGAGCCCCTCGGGATTGTGGTACGTGGCGATCGCCGGGCAGACGTTCTCACAGGGGGCCGCACCGCAGTGCTGGCACATCAACGGAACGTGATTCACGTGGACCTGATCGCCGTTCACTTCGACGAAGCGATTGATGCGGATCCAGTGCATCTCGCGACCGACCCGCACGTTCTCCTCGCCGACGACGATGCCGTTGTTCTCGACGTTGCAGGCGGCCACGCAGGCATTGCAGCCGACGCACTTGTCGAGATCGACGGAGAGCCCCCACCGGTACGGGCTCGACGGGTGCGAGTCGTTGGCCGGGTCGTACTCCTTCGTCACCAGATGCAGCGGATCGCCCTGGATCGGGAATAGCGGAGCGGCGTGCGCATCTCCGTGCGAAGACGCGGCCGCAGCGCCGTGCCCCGAAGCACCGTGGTGTCCGCCGTCACCTGCGAGCGCTGCGACGCCGATGGCGCGCGAGATCCCGCGCCGCTCCTCGTCGAACGTGATCTGCGTGCGGGCAACGAGTCGCTTCGCCCCCGTCTTGCGCACCGCCACGCGCGTCGACAGCCAGGCGAGTCCGCCTCCACGCGGATCGAGCTGACCCGGCACGAGCTGCAGCGCATTCACGCCGATCTGCTCGCGCTCCCAGCGGCGCCACTTCGAGTGCTCCTGCGGCGCTTCGGGATCCACCGGCTGATGGCCTTGGCCGACCGCGATGGCCACGACACCCGGGCGCACCGCTTCGTGCGGATACACGGCGACGAGAAGCTTGCCCCCCTCCGTCGCGAGTTCGACCTCGTCTCCGAGATCGACTCCGAGCTCGGCGGCCGTGGCCGGATGCATCTCCGCGTAGCTCGCCCATGTCGTCTTGATAATGGGGTCGGGAACCTCGTTGAGCATGGCGATCCGCTGGCTGCGACCGTCGTAGAAGTGCAACGACGGATACACGACGAGCACCGGATTCTTCGCGTCACCGCCCAGCTCGACCGGAGCGAAGGAGAGCCCCCTGAGGTCCTCGCCGAGAGCCACCGACGCCGCAGGCGCCGGCGCGAACGAACCACCCTGCTCGAGCCCCGACACGAAGCTCGCATCCCCCCACTTCGCCGCGAGCACGCCGCGAAGATCGCGGGCCGCGAAGCCGTCGCCCTTGCCGAGGCGGCCGGCCACGTCGATCAACACCTCGGGCATCGCGCGCGTATCGAAGAGCGGCCGGATCGTCGGCTGCTGTAGACGGCGCACGCCCTTCACGGGCTCGGCATCACCCCACGACTCGTAGGCCGTGTGATCGGGGAGCACCAGATCGGCCAGAGCGGTGGTCTCGTCGTTCGCGCTCGAGAAGCTCACCAGGAAGACACCGCCTGCGCGAACGGCATCTGCGAAGCCGACCTGCGGGGCCGCATAGACGGGATTCACCTCGTGGACCATCAACACGCCGATCTCGCCGCCGCGCATCTTGCCGGCAAGCTCCTTCACGTCGCTGAATCGGGCCAGCGAATCGACGTTGAGATCGGCACCGAACGCGACCGTGTGGTTGATGGCGCCACTTGCTGCGTTCAGCAGCTGCACCGCAGCCGCGAAGCTCGTCGCATTCGCGCCCTGCAGCTCGACGCCCGGAGGTAGCGCGACCGGCGCGTGGGCAGCGGCCATGGCCTTTGCCACCTCGCGCAGCTTCTCTGCTGCGACCCCCGTCGCGTCCGCGACCGCATCCGCCGAGAAGCCCGAAACGGCCGAGCGTACCGAAGCGGGCGCGCCTCCCTTCAGGTTCGCAACCTCGTGTGCGAGCGCGAGCGCGACCAGGATCTCGGTGCCCGGTACGGGAGCGATCCACCGATCCATGCTTCCGCCGGAGATTCCGAGCCTGGGCCCCACGAAAACGGAGTACCCTCGGCCGGCCGCACGTCCGCGCGCCCACGCCGCCTGGTTCGCGACGGTGTTGCCCCACGTCTCGAGGAAGTCCGTGCCGAACGCGACGACGAAGTCGGCATTCTCGAGATCGAAGGTGGGAACCGAGGCCACGCCGAACAAATCGCGATTCGCGCTGCGCAGGGCCTCGTACGCGTAGAGCTCGAAGCGCAGCCGACTCGTCGAACCGACCGCATCCAGGAAGCGTCCGACGACGTCATCGACGACACCCGTCTCCGCACCTCCGAGGAAGGCAACCTTGCCTCCCGAAGCACCGAGCTTCTCGGCGAGGAGCGCCAATCCCTCGTCCCACGTGACCGGAACGAGGCGATCCCCTTCCCGCCGCATCGGGCTGCGGAAGCGCGACGCGTCGTACGTGCGGTACAGCGAGAGCTGCCCGCGAACGCAGATGCCGCCGCGTCCGGCCGGATCCGCGGCGTTGCCCGAGACGTAGATCGGGCGGCCCTCCCGGGTCTTCACCGTGATCGCGCACGCCTGCGGACACTCGCGGCACGTGCTGTGGTAGTACGTGGCGATGCCCGGGACGATCTCCTCGGGCTGATTGAGATAAGGAATGACCTTCTCGACGGGATCCTTGCACGCGACGGTCGCGGCCGCCCCGGCGGACATCCCAACGATCTTGAGGAAGTCTCTCCGATCGAACTGAGGCATGGCGTTCGAAACCCTCGGCTAGTAGTGGCAGGCCGCGCAGTCTTCGAGGGTGCTGCGCAGCTCGGTGTTGGGCTCGGTGCGGGCTAGGTGGCAATCCATGCACCAGCCCATCTCGAGCTTCGCAGCGGGCATGCCGGCACTGGACTTGCGGTACTTCGTATCCGGCACGAGGTACACGCGGTTCATCTGCTCGACGGGACCGTGGCACTCCTGGCACTGCAATCCCGACTCGACGTGCCGGAAGTGCTTGAACTGCACGTGCTCCGGAAGATTGTGGATGCGCAGCCAGGGGATCGACTCACCGCGCGCGTAGTAGTCGCGAAGCTTCGCGATCTGCTCCTTGCTCCCCGGCGTCGCGCCCTCGGATACGTACTGGTGACAGCCCATGCAGACCGAGACCGCGGGAATCGTAGCGCTCTGGCTCTTCTCCGCCGCGCTGTGGCAGTAGAGACAGTCGATGCCGAGAGTCGTCGCGTGCACCTTGTGGCTGAACTCGATGGGCTGCTCGGGCCCCTGGAGCTCTTCCGGTGTGTATTCGTACATGCCGGCTGCCGTCGCTCCGAAGACCAGAGCAACGGCACCCAACACAGCCAACGGAATGGTGAGGCGTCGTGGAACTCGCATGTCGCGGCGCAGTGGTAGCCCGACCCTCGATACGAGTCAAGGAGAACGGAGGAAGCCTTCCGGCACATCTTCGGCCACGTGCCGTGCCATGTTGGCTCACCCTGCTAGGGCTTCGGTCCGAGTGCCGTCGTCGGTGCGGGCACGCCGAAGCGGATCATCGGTGCCGGACCGAATGCGGGCGGCTCGCGATACGAGAGGATGCGGGCAACGCCGCAGTGGTCGAAGCCGAACGGAACCTCGTCCCGCGGCTCCATGCCGACGAGGAGCTGGAGCAGATAATCGAGCAGCCCGCCATGCGCGACGACCAGCGCGCGGTCATGGGCATCGGCGCGCGCATCCGCGAGCAGGCTGGCGACACGATCTCGTGCGGTGCGGGCGCGAGCGATGAATTCCGCTCGGCTCTCGCCGCCAGGCGCCGTTCGGCCCGTGGCGCGAAGCCGGGCGATCACGGTCGAGCCGATCGCGAAGTCACGGGGATGCAGACGCTTCGCCTCCTCGATCGTCATTCCCGCGAGATCGCCGATCGCCCCCTCCGCCAGGTGCGGATCGATCTCGGGGGCGAGGCTGCGCCCCTCGCAGAGCACGCGAGCGGTCTCGACCGCGCGCTCGAGCGGCGACGAGAGACAGATGCAGAAGCGGACCGATCGGATTGCTCGAGCGAGCGCGCGCGCCTGCTCCACACCGCATGCGCTGAGCCCCTCGTCGCCGAAGCGACCCTGCTCCGCCGACCGGTCCTCGGCGTGGCGTACGAGCCAGACCTCCATCGCGCCGTCTCCTCTCCTCGCTGCGTCGAGTGCGGCGTGATGCTAGAGGATCTTGGCGATCGTCTCGTACCCCGAGCGCGCGTCCTCGAGCGCTGCGAGGATTCCGCAAGGCTCCAGCCCCAGGGGCCCCGCGATCGATGCCAGCTCCGCTTCGCTCGGCTCATCGCAGATCCGGCGGGCGAGCAGGTCGCCGCCGCGGACGACCCGCGCAAAGCAGCGGGACGGCTCATCGGAGGCGCGCTCGGGGCGATCCTGGTAGGTGATCGCAGCCACGACCTCGGACGCGAGGTGCCACGACTCCGCAACCACTCCACCGACGCGCGCATGGAATTCGTCGGAAGCTCGTTCGATCGCCGCCGCACGTGCGGTACTGCCACCCCGCGAGGCCCGGTCGAGATCCGCGGCCGCCGTCAGGATCGCGATGCGACCGATGTCGTGGACCAGACCTGCGAGGAAGCCGCGATCCGGATCGCAACCCACCTCTGCGGCAAGCGCCTGCGTCGTGAGAGAAGAAGCGAGGGCGTGCTGCCACAGAGCATGCACGGAGTCATCGAAACCGGGCACGCGGAACACGCGTGAGCGCATTCCGATCGCAAGCAGGATGTTCCGCGCCTCGCGCAGCCCGAGACGGGTGAGCGCGTCACGAACTCCGTCCACCGGCTCCATGCCTGCATAGAATGGACTGTTGGCGATACCGATGATCTTCGTCGCGAGCGCCGGATCCGTTCCGATCTCGGCGCCGAGGGCCGCAAGGCTGCAATCGGGCGAGTCGATCAGGCGCTGGGCGCGGAGCACGACCTGGGGCATGGGCGGCAGACGGAGCTGCCCCTCGGCGAGCTGCCTCTCGAGGTGCTGCAGCAGCGTCGCTGCCTCCTCGCTCGGGGCTCGCAGCGCACGTGAGCGAAGATCCGCACGGAGGGCGCGATGTGCGTCTCCATCCGCCGCCCGGACCTCGAGATCCCGCGACAGATCGACCGGATGGTCTCCCTCCGAGCCGAGAACGAATGGATCCGGCGCCGGGGAGGAAGCGGCAGGCGAAGCCGCGGCCGCAGTGGGCCGCGCGCCTTTCGTCACGCGACGAGCGGCAGGCACGGACCGCTGCCCTCCACGTGAACGCAACCATTCGAACCAGCGCATGCCGCCATCAACGGCCGGCAGAATGGGCCTCTTTAGCCTCGCCCCCTCTTCGGGAGCGGGCATCTGCCGGGGTCGATCGTACGACGCGAGCCGTCCGGGGACGCTCGCGTCAGGAAGCGACGGACTCGCGCCGCCAGACGTAGATCTTCATCGGGGGGATGTTCCAGAAGCCGCTGTGCGTCTCGGCGGGGCCGAAGACCGGCTCCGCGATGCGGGCCACGTGGCTCCGGAACTGATACGCGACGAAGCGCCCCTCGTCCGAGAGCACGCGGCGGGCCGCCTCGGCGGTGGCGCGGCCCACGCCCCGCTCGAGCGTGGAGAACGGAATCCCCGAGACGACGAGATCCGCCTTCGAAGCGCCCGCCTTCGCGAGCGCATTCTCGAGATCCGTCGCACAGCCGTGGAAGACGGTGAATCGGGGATCGGGGAACTGCTTTGCCAGCAAGTCCGCGAAATCTCGATTGATCTCCACCGCGATCAGCTTCGCGTCCTTGGGCATGCGCGCCAGGATCTGCTGGGTGAGCACGCCCGTCCCCGGACCGAGCTCGATGATCACCTTTGCCGTCGCCACCTCCCCGCACTCGAGGACGCGTCGCGTGAGGAATCGCGAGCTCGGAATCACCGAGGCCACCTCCCGGGGGTTCCGCAGGAAGCCTTTGAAGAACTCCAGCGAGGGGCGTGGATGGGGGCGGGGGCGAGAACGCACGGATGTGCTCATTCGGTACAGCTCCTGCGACGGCGCCCGAGTCTCCGCCGCACGAGATTGGGCCGCCCGCCATGGTGGGGGCGCCCGCGGGGGATTCAGGGAACGCCCGCCGTTTTTATCGCGACGAGGAGGGCAAAGCAAGCGCCACGCGTGACGCGGGGTGCGCCAGGCCCCTTCTCGCCCTTGGCCTTGAAATGCAGTGGGGGCTCGGACCATGATCGTCGCCCCCCCCACCCGGCCCCGGAATGTCCCGCGGCGCCGTCGACGTCCCAGGAGGTTCCGGATGCCCCGAGCGTATTCCATTCGCGCCGAGCACATCGCGGCCGAACGCGAGCGCGTCGGCGGCAACGTCGCCGAAATCGATGTCTCGCGCGTAATCCGTATGGATGATCTCGAGCTCCCTGCAGTGGGCCCGACGGACGTCCACCTGCGAATCCTCGCGGTCTCGGCGGAGCACAACATCGACCACGCCGCGACGGCGGACACGGTGAACATTGCCGAGGCGCGCGGCGGAAAGATCTACCCGGGGAACTCCGCCGTCGGCGAGGTGATCGCGGTGGGGGACGCCGTGAAGCGATTTCGGGTCGGCGACATCGGGATCACCCACTGCAATGGAGAGCCGGATCGCTTCGGCTACCCGCTTCGCATCTGGGCCTACGATCAGCCCGGCTCCCTCGGCTGGTACGCCGAGGAGGCCGTCGTGGGCGAGTGGCAGCTCGTCCCCGCACCACTCGCCTGCGGCCTGAATCTGTGGGAGATCGCCGCGCTGCCGCTTCGCGCGCCCACCGCGTACCACATGTGGCGCCGCGCCCTGGGGATCCATCGGCTGAAGGTCTCGCGCGAACACCAGGCGGTGTTGAACGTGCTCGGCTTCGGCGGAGGCGTGTCGGAGCTCTTCCTCATGCTCGCACGCAGCGAGGGCCACCGCGCGTTCTTCTGCTCCGGAAGCCCCGAGCGCCGCGCGGCGCTGGAAGCGCAGGGCATCGCGGGAATCGATCAGAAGGCATTCCATCGCTTCGCGAGCCCCGCCGACGTGACGGCCTTCACCCAGCACGTGAAGCGGCTCACCGGCGGCGAGGGCATGCACATCGTGTGCGACATGCTGCGCGGGCCCGTGTTCCCCGCCGGGCTCGCGGCAGCAGCGCGGCAAGGCGTGAACGTGAGCTCGGGCTGGCAGCTCTCACAGTGGGTGGAGTACAACTCGACCCTGCTCTCGGTGAAGCAGGTGACCATCGATCACACGCACTACGAGACGATCGAGGGATGCGCGGCGGCGACGGAGCTCTACGGCTCGGTGTTCAAGCCGACGATCCATCGCGAGATCTACTCCTTCGAGGACCTGCCGCGGGCGTTCCACGAAATGCACGAGAATCGACAGACCGGAATTCCGATCATTCGCGTTGCGCGAGAGATGCCCGAGGCCGTCGGGCATCTGCTCCGAGGAGAGTGATGCCCCTCAACCTGGGTGCGATCCTGACGGACTCTGCGCGCTGGCATCCCGAGCGGATCGCCGTGTGCATGGGCGAGACGAAGCTCACCTATGGCGCACTCGATCGCGCCGCCCGCGGCGTCGCGACGGCGCTGTACGCGCGCGGCCTCGAGCCCGGCCAGCACGTTGCGCTCTTCGTGCCGAACGTCCCCGAGTTCTCGATCGCGTACTTCGGGATCCTGTACGCGGGATGCGCCGTCGTCCCCTTGAACGTCCTGCTCTCGCCGCGCGAGATCACCTATCATCTGAAGGACTCCGAGGCGAAGCTCCTGGTCGCGCACCCGTTCTTCGGCGAGAACGCACGACGCGGAGCCGCGGACACGGATGTACCGATCGTATGGACCAACGGCGAGTCGCCGCACCTGCACGAGCTCGCACAGTCCGAGCCCCTCGCCGCGCTCCACCCGACGGATGGGAGCGACACCGCGGTGCTGCTGTACACCTCGGGTACGACGGGTACACCGAAAGGTGCCGAGCTCACCCATGTGAACCTGCTGCTCAACGCCGCCCTCGTCGTTCCGCGGCTCATCCCCATTACACGCGACGACGTCGCCTTGGGCGCGCTGCCCCTGTTCCATTCCTTCGGGCAGACGTGCATCCAGAATGCGGTGATCGCCGGTGCCGCGAGCTTTACCCTGCTGCCACGCTTCACGGCGGAGCAAACCTTCGAGATCATCGAGCGCGATCGCGTGAGCGTGTTCGCGGGCGTTCCCTCGATGTACTTTGCGCTCCTGCACCACGAGTCGGAGCGCACATACGATCTGTCGAGCTTGCGCTTCTGTCTGTCGGGCGGGGCACCCATGCCCGTCGAGGTGATGCACGCCTTCGAGGGGCGATTCGGCATCCCCATCCTCGAGGGCTACGGACTGTCGGAGACCTCGCCGGTCACGAGCTTCAACGTGCTCGATCGCCCGCGCAAGCCGGGCTCCATCGGCTACCCCGTGTGGGGCGTCGAGATGGCCATTGCGGATCCGGAGGGGGGCCTGCTCGGCGACGAGGAGCGCGGCGAGATCGTGATCCGCGGCCACAACGTGATGAAGGGCTACTTCCGCCGGCCCGAGGAGACCGCCGCGAGCCTGCGAGGCGGATGGTTCCACACGGGAGACGTCGGCATCCGCGACGCGGAAGGCTGCTACCGGATCGTGGATCGAGTGAAGGACATGATCCTGCGCGGCGGCTTCAACGTGTATCCGCGCGAGGTGGAGGAGGTGCTCTACACGCATCCCTCCGTCGCCGAGGTTGCCGTGATCGGCGTGCCCAACGAGGAGCACGGCGAAGAGGTGAAGGCGGTGATCGCGCTCAAGCCCGGCCAGTCACTCACGGAGAAGGAAGTGATCGCGTTCTGCAAGGAACGGCTCGCGGCCTACAAGTACCCGCGCATCGTCGAGTTCGTATCCGCGCTACCGAAGGGCCCCACCGGCAAGATCCTCAAGCGCGAGCTTCGTTAGTCGCGCTCGAGCTCCTCCACCTTGCGGATGCGCCGCTCGTGACGCCCGCCCTCGAACTTCGCCTCGAGCCAGACGCGTACCCAATCGAGCAGCTCCTCGGGTGCGAACTGTTGCGCCCCCAGGCAGAGCACGTTCGAGTCGTGGTGCGCTCGCGTCATCTCGGCCGTCTTCGCGCTGTACACCAGCGCAGCACGCACACCGGGGATGCGGTTGGCGAGCATGCACATGCCGATGCCATTCGAGCAGATCAAGATCGCGCGGTCCGCCTCGCCGTTTGCCACGCTTCTCGCCGCCGGAATGCCGAAGTCGGGATAGTCGCAGGACTCCTCGGACCGTGTGCCGAAGTCGCGCACCGCATGCCCCTCACGCGAGAGCTCGCCGCGCAGGCGCTCCTTGAACGCGTAGCCCGCGTGATCCGAGGCGATCGAGATTCTCATGAGCGGACCTCCTCCAGCGGCCAATGCGGATGTGCGGGCCGCTCCCTCTCGAAGGCGCGCGCGACCTGGAGCACCAGATCGTCGCGATGTCGCTCGCCGACGACCTGCATCCCCACGGGCAGGCCCGCCTGTGACATCCCTGCGCGCACCGTCGCCGCCGGCTGCCACGACAGATTGAATGGCAGCGCGAAAGCCGCCACCGCCCACGGCGGGATTCGCCGGCCATCGAGCTCCGCCGGCAGCGGACCCTCCGCCGGCGGCGGATCGAAGGCAACGGTAGGTGTCACCAATAGATCGTAGTCCTCGAAGACGCGCGCGCACCAGCGGCACACCGCCATGCGTTGCCGCGCCGCATCCCCCCAGTACTCCGGCGTCATGTCCCAACCCGACTTGACCGTGCGCAGGACGCTGCGGCCGAGATCCGACTCGATCTCGGGAAGACGAAGATGCAGCTCGCTCGCGAGCTCGAACGCCGCCACCAGCTGCAGCGCCGCACCGGGTGCGGGAGGCGCGCCTCGCACCTCCTTCACCCGGTGCCCCAGACGCTCGAGCGCGCGCACCGCATCCTCGACGAGCGCCGCCACATCGGATTGCACCGCAAGCGCGCCGAAGGCCGGAGAGAACCCGATGCGAAGCCCGCGAGGAGCGCCCTCGCGCACGCGGTCGAGATAGCGGTATCCCGGATGCGGGAGGCTCTTCGGGTCGTGGGAGGACGGCCCGCACAGCACGTCCAACACGTAGGCGGCGTCCTCGACGGTGCGCGCGATCGGGCCGAGAGTGCTCGTGTCGAGATAGCTCCACGCATCCGACGGCCCGCGCGGGATGCGCCCGAACGTGGGCTTCATGCCGACGGCGCCAACGAAGCTCGCCGGGATGCGGATCGAACCCGCCCCATCGCTCGCCGTCACCAGCGGGACGAGCCCCGATGCCAGCGCTGCGGCCGAGCCGCCGCTCGACCCCCCAGGCGTGCGCTTCGGATCCCACGGATTTCGGGTGATCCCGTACAGACGATTGCGCGTGAGCGCAGACGACCCCAGCTCGGGCGCATTCGTCTTCCCGATCGGGATCGCCCCCGCGGCGCGCAGACGTTCCACCTGCACGCTGTCGATCGGCGACACGATCTCGCGAAACGCGACGGAGCCCTTCGACGTGGGGAACCCCTCCGCGTCCTCGAGGTCCTTCACCGCGAACGGAACCCCCTCGAGCGCGCGCGCCTCGCCGCGGAGGATCCGCGTCTGGGATTCCCGCGCCTGCGCGAGCACGCGCTCCGGGTCCGCCAGCGCGACGATCGCATTGATCGTCGCGTTCCGCGACCGAATACGATCGAGTGTCGCTTGAGCAAGCTCGACCGCGGAGATCCGCCGGGCGCGCAGCGCCTCGAGGAGCTCCCCCAGCGAGAGCCCGAATGGATCCGTCACGGCAGGTCTCCGCCGGTGCGCCGCGATCGCGCGATCAGGCGACGTCCCGGTAGATGTCCATGATCGCGTGAAGCAGCTCGATCGCCTCGGTCTTCGGGCGCTGGAACGAGTTGCGACCGATGATCGAGCCGAAGCCACCGCCCTCGGCAATGCCGCGGATCTCCTCGATCACGCCCGCGCGATCCTTCGCAGGTCCACCCGAGAAGATCACGATGCGCCGGCCGTTGAACGCGCTCTGCACCACGTGCCGCACGCGCTCTGCGAGCGTGCCCACGGGGATGTTCTGCTTCTCGTAGACCTTGCGCGCCTCGCCCTGCTCGATGTGCGCCGTCGGGGGCTTCACCTTGATCACGTGAGCGCCGAGCTGTGCCGCAATCTGCGCCGCATAGGCAACGACGTCGATCGCCGTCTCGCCTTCCTTGCTGATCCCCGCGCCGCGCGGATACGACCAGACCACCACCGCGAGACCCTTGCGCTTGGCCTCCTCTCCCAGGCACTGCAGCTGCTCGTACATCTCGTTTCGCGCCGGCGAAGCCGGGTAGATCGTGAAGCCGATCGCCGCGCAGCCCAGCCGCAGGGCGTCGTCCACCGTGCCGGTCACCGCCGGGCTCGGCGCATCGCCTCCCCCATACAGGGAATCCGAGTTGTTCAGCTTGAGGATCAGCGGGATGTCGCCCGCGAACTCCGCCGCGCCCGCCTCCAGGAAGCCCAGCGGCGCCGCATAGGCGTTGCAGCCCGCATCGATGCCGAGCTCGAAGTGGTAGCGCGGATCGTAGCCCGCCGGGTTGGGGGCGAAGCTGCGGGCAGGGCCGTGCTCGAAGCCCTGATCCACCGGCAGGATCACCATTTTTCCCGTTCCTCCCAGGCGCCCGTGATTCAGCATCCGGGCCAGGTTCGCCAGGGTTCCGGGATTGTCGGCCGAGTACCAGGAGAGGATCTCCTTCACGCGCTTCGTCGTCACCGCTCTCGCCTCCTCAAATCCCCTGGGCGTACGGGGCCCAAGGGGTCGATCCGTTCGGATGGCAGTCTACCCTATCGCTCGCCCTGCGGCAGAGCCCCTTTTCGCGCTCTCCCCACGACCCCACGGGCGCTCCCGCCGAATCCCTACTATCTTTCCGTTTATTGGCCCCGAATAAACATATCTAAACACTGTGGAATTAATGAACGACGACGCCACCCCCAAGACCGCCGTCACCCTGCTAAACGCGGGCGTCTCCGAGATGTCGAAGGTCGAGCGCTTGAAGCTCGAGAGCGAAGGCCTGTTCTGGGTCGCCGGGAAGGAGAAGCACAGCTTCCGCTCCGAGCTCGATGCGATGGCGCACGGCGAGGCCGAGACGCTCTCGAACGAGGCGAAGGAGATCTGCAAGCACTTCGGCATCTACAAGCAGCAGGAGCGCGTCGAAGGCCGCAAGAGCCACAACTACATCTTCATGGTGCGGCTGCGCGCCCCGGCGGGCGGCGAGTTCTCTCGCGAGCAGTGGCGCGCCGTGAACGAGGCATGCGAACGCTACGGAAACGGCACGCTGCGTCTCACCACGCGCCAATCGATCCAGTTCCACCACGTGAAGGGCGCGAACCTGGGCGCGCTCGTGCGCTTCCTGAACCAGGACTATCCGAACACCGGCTATCAGATCAGCACACTCGGTGGCTGCGGCGACGTGAACCGCAACACGATGTGCTCCGTGGCGGATGATCTGGTCGCCGCGCGCCCCATGCGCTCGCGCGAGCTCGCCTTCGCCATCGCCAAGGAGATGGCACCGCGCTCGTCGGCCTACTACCAGATCTTCCTCTCCGACGAGTCGGGCGAGACCATGACGCCGATCTCGAGCGAGGAGCCCATCTACGGCAAGCACTACATGCCGCGCAAGTTCAAGGTGGGGATCGCGCACCCGGACGACAACTCGACGGATCTGCTCACGCAGGACGTCGGACTGATTCCCGTCGTGCACGAGGGCGAGGTCGAGGAGTACGACCTGTACGCAGGCGGCGGCATGGGATCCACGCACAACAACCCGGAGACCGCGCCGCTGCTCGCACTCTACCTCGGGCGCATTCCGCGGGCGCAGGTCGTAGACGCCGTGCGCGCGATCGCGATCCTCCAGAAGGAGAACGGCGAGCGCAAGGACCGTCGCATGGCTCGCTGGAAGTACACGATCCGGCGTATGGGTGTGCGGAACGTGAAGCAGCTGCTGCGCGAGCGCTTCCACATCGAGCTGAAGGATGCCTTGCCCCAGCCGCTCCCCCCCAACCGCTTCTTCCACGGATGGAACGAAGAGGTGAACGGCAAGCTGTTCCTGGGTATCCCCGTCGAATCGGGACGGCTGCGGGACGATGAGCGGTCGCGACTTCGCTCCGCGGTGCTCCGCATCGTCGAGGAGCTTCGCTTGGGCGTGCGCATCACCGGCAATCAGGATCTGATCCTCACGCACATCCCGCGCGAGAAGCGCCACTGGGTCGAGCAGGAGCTCGCACGAAGCGGTGCTCCCTCTGCGGATCGCCTCGCTCGTCTCCGGCGCCAAGCGCTCGCCTGCCCAGCCCTTCCCACGTGCGGGCTCGCGATGACCGAGGCCGAGCGCGTGTTGCCGTCGTATCTGCGTGCGGTCGAAGAGGGGGGGCTCGGCGATGTCGACGTCGTCGTCCGCATGTCCGGCTGCCCCAACGGCTGCTCGCGCCCGCCCACCGCCGAGATCGGCATCGTCGGCTTCGGCAAGAACGCGACCCAGATCCTGGTCGGCGGCGCGCGCGACGGCTCGCGCATCGCGCGCGAGCTCTATCCCAAGGTCGGCGAGGAGCAGCTCGTCCCCATCCTGATCGGACTCATGCGAGCCATTCGCGACCACAATCCCGGGAGCTTGCCTGCAGGGGACTACTTGAACGAGACTCCCTTCGAACGCCTGCGCGAGATCGTGGGCATCGGAGGCGATGGATGAGCCAGGTCGAGCTCGCGGTCGATTCCGAGTCGGGAATCGCAACGCTCACGTTGAATCGCCCCGAGCAGCTCAATGCCCTGTCCTTCTCCCTGCTGCGCGAGCTCGACGAGGTCGTCGACCGCATCGAGCACGACGATGCGATTCGCGGTGTCGTCGTCACCGGCGCGGGGCGCGCATTCGCCGCCGGTGCCGACGTCGAGGAGATCGCGCAGCTCGATTGGGCGAGCGGCTTGGAGTTCGCCCGATGCGGGCAGCGCGTGTTCGCGCGCCTCGATCACCTGGAGAAGCCCGTCGTCGCCGCCGTGAACGGATTCGCGCTCGGCGGCGGCTGCGAGCTCGCCATGGCCTGTCACGTTCGCATCGCCTCGACGAAGGCGAGGCTCGGCCAGCCCGAGGTGAAGCTCGGCATCCCCCCCGGCTTCGGCGGCACGCAGCGTCTACCGCGCATCGTCGGCCGCGGCGTCGCCACCAAGCTCATCCTCACGGGCGACGCCATCTCGGCCGACGAGGCCCTGCGCATCGGGCTCGGGAGCGAGGTCGTCG
>CAZOTO010000050.1:11135-19431 GCA_964582775.1 uncultured Myxococcales bacterium | reverse complement strand
CCTCCGCCCAGTGGCGACTCCAAGAGCTTGAAGACGCGTGCCAAGGAAGCCCTGGGCATGGAGCTGCCCCCGATGGGACCCGAACAGCTGCGCGCCCAGCGCATCGAGATGCTTCGACGTTCTCTTCGCGTGGAGCCGGGGGGAGGCGGCGCGATGCTGCTCATCCTCGCGACGGCCACCGATCCCCAGAGCGCGGCGGGAATCGCCAACGCAGTGAGCGAAGCCTTCATCCGGTACCAGATCGAGCAAAGGGACGAAGCTTCGCGGCGGACCCTGGCCTGGCTCGCGGAGCAGATCTACGAGCTTCGCGAGCAGGTGGCGCGTCGCGAGGAGACGCTCGCAAAGCTCGTCGTCGACAGCGATCTCTCGGTGGGGGGCCAGGGCAACGAGCGGCAAGAGGAGACCCTTGCCGCCGTCGAGACCGAGATCAATCAGGTCGAGGTCGAGCTCGGCTCGACGAAGCAGCGTCTCGACGTGCTCGCGCCGCGCGTGCGCTCGTCGCGACGCGTGGGAGCGAATGATCCGGAGTTCAACCGGATCCGGGATCAATACATGCAAGCGCGTTCGGATCTGGACCGGGCGCGACTCGCCTTCACTCCCACCCATCCGGAAGTCGTGCGGTTGGAGGGCGTGGTGAGCGCACTCGCCGCACAGATCGGAATGGGTGTCGATGACGCCGTGCCTGCGATTCCCACCGCAGAGGAGCTCGCGGAGTACGCGCAGCTCAGCAGCCAGCGCGCGGCGCTCGAAGGGCGAGTGCGCGCGCTGCGCGAGAAGCAGCAAGAGATGTTGGAGCAGCGCGGACCGCGCACACAGGCGCGCAGCCGCTACGAGCGGTTGAAGGGCGAGCTCGAGATCGACCGCCAGATGCTCGAGGTGCTGATGCGCCGTCGCAACGAGACGCTCCTCACCGCGGGTACGAAGTACCAGGCAGCACAGATCCTCGACATGGCGATCCCACCGCTGTATGCGTCGAACTCCGCGCGCAAGAAGGCACTGGTGCTCGGTGTCGCGTTCGCTTTTGCGGCCGGTTTCGGCTTTGCGGTCCTTCGGGAGTTCATGGACCCGCGCGTCCGGGATACCGACGAAGTCGCTCGCGTGCTCCACTTGCCGGTGCTCGGCCTCATCCCCGACGTGGTCTCGAACGAAGCTCCTCCGGAGCAACAGGCAGGGCTATCGGCGGGTTCGCAGGCTGCAGAGGGCTATCGCAAGCTGCGCACCGCGTTGCTCTTCTCGATGGGAGCCGCGAAGAGCTCCTCGCTGGTGGTTTCGAGTGCCATTGCGGGCGAGGGAAAGTCGACCGTGTCCTCCAACCTGGCAGCCTCGTTCGCGGGAATGGGGCGCAAGGTCCTGCTGGTCGACGCAGATCTGCGTCGAGGTCGGCTCGACCGGGTGTTTGGAGTGCACGGCAAGGCGGGTCTCGCCGAGCTCCTCGCCAACGACGAGCGGTTCGAAGATCTCGTGCTGCGCCCCGTGGGTGCGGACTTCGATCTGCTCACCGCGGGTGCCCACCCCACGAATCCCTCGGAGCTTCTCGGCGGCGCCGCGTTCACCACTCTCCTGCGCCGTTTGGAGAGCGAGTACGATCTGGTGATCCTCGACTCTCCGGTTCTCCTGGCGGTCCCCGATGCGCTCCTCCTGGCGGCGGTGGCGGACGGAACGTTGCTCGTTCACCGGCCGGGAAGCGTCGAGAAGCGCGCACTCCACCGGATGCGCAAGGAGCTCGCCCAGGCAGGCGCTCGTGTTCTCGGCATTGCCTTCAATCACGTCGAGACCGGCGATCCGTACTTGTATCCCGCGTACATGAGCTCGCCCTACATCCAGGGCTCTTCCTCTGCAAAGTCCTCCCGCCGTTCGGTCCCTCGTGAGGGCAGCACGCGGCGAGCGGAGTCGTGAGCGATGTCGTTGGCTTCCCGAATCCTTCGCGATCCATGGGGACGCAAACCGCTGGGGCGGGTGCTGATTCTCGGAACGGGTGAGCGCGCACGCGATCTCGCCGCCACGCTGCAGCACGAGAATCGGGCGGTCCGGGTGTGTGGCTTCCTCGATGACAGCCCCTCGGAGCAGGACCGGGCCGAGGTCGGAGCTCTGTATCTCGGCAAGCTGGATCGCCTTGCTGCGGTTGCGGCTCGTGAGCACGTAGGTGTCGTGGTCTATGGTCTGCCGCGGCGGTTCCTCGCCGAGGAATCGAGTGCGAACGCGCTCGGCGTCTGCGAGATGCTGGGGATCGACCTGGTTCTTCCTCTCGATCTGTTCGACCTGCGGGCGGCGCAGGTCGTTCGCAGGAGCATCGGCGGTGTTCCGGCCATCGCATTCTCCGTGCATGGAAGACATCCGCGATGGAAGCTTGCCGTGAAGCGCGCGATCGACGTCGTGGGCGCACTGGCCCTGCTGGTCCTCACGGCACCTCTTTGGATGATCCTTGCGATCGCCATCAAGCTCGACTCTCCGGGGCCTGTCTTGTTCGTGCAGCCGCGCTGCGGGCGCTTCGGGCGCACGTTCCCGTTCCTCAAGTTCCGCACGATGGTCGTGGATGCCGAGGCTCGCAAGGCCGAGCTGGCGACCCAGAACGAGATCAGTGGCCCGGTGTTCAAGATGCGCAACGATCCTCGTGTCACCCGGGTGGGGAGGATCCTGCGGCGGACGTCGCTCGACGAGCTACCGCAGATCCTGAACGTGCTCGTCGGACACATGAGCCTCGTGGGACCGCGCCCTCCCGTTCCGCCCGAGGTCGAGCGCTACGAGGTCGATCATCGCGGGCGCCTCGGCATGCGCCCGGGAATCACCGGTTTGTGGCAGGTGTCGGGCCGCAACGAGATCGAGTTCGAGGAGTGGGTGAAGCTCGATCGCGAATACATCGAGAACTGGTCTCTGCTGAGGGACTTGGGGATTCTGCTCGCCACCGTGCCTGCGGTGCTGTCGGGTCGCGGAGCGAGCTGAGAAGAGAGTTGGCCGGTTACGAGAGGGAAGACTTCGATCCCGCGTTGCGGGGGAAGGCCGTGACCCATGGTAGCGTTCGACCACGAGAGAGAGGAGAGGGATCTCATGCGACTTTTCGTTCTTCTTGCCTTGGCCGGGTTCGTGTCGAGTCTCGGCTGCGGTGTGTCGAGGGTGCCTCCGGGACAGCCTCCCATCGAGGCCGAGTACCACATCGCTCCGCCCGACTTGATTCGAGTGACGGTGAGACCCGAGCCGATCATCGAGCGCGAGCTCACGGTCCGTCCCGATGGCCGGATCTCGATGGACCTGATCGGAGAAGTGGATGTCGCGGGCAGGACGGTCTCCGAGGTTCGCGAGGATGTCGCGCAGCGCCTGAAGGAGTTCATCGTTGCGCCGGACGTCACGGTCGCGGTCATCGCTTCGAACAGCCGTCAGTTCTTCGTGTTCGGTGAGGTTCTGCGGCCGGGCGCCTATCCGCTGATCGGTGATGTGACCGCGGTGCAGGCGCTGGCGGCGGCGAGCGGCCCCACCCGATTCGCTTCCCTGAGCTCCGCTCGTCTGGTCCGTCCGCGAGAGGATGCCAAGCAGGTGTACGGCATCGACTTCAAGAGGATCTCGATCGAGGGAGATGCGACCACCAACTACGAGCTCCAACCCGGAGACATCATCTTCGTGCCGCCGAACGCATCCGCGCGGATCGGCTACGCGATCCACATCATCTTCTTCCCGCTGCAGCAGATCATCGGCCTCGGCGGTGGCAGTCCGGTGATGCGAACCGTCGGAATGTAGCTCCGAGCCCGGGGCACCCTCAGTCGGTCGCGCGTCGCAAGAGGGTGTCCCGGGCCGTGGATTTCGTCTCCGGATAGTCGACCGTATAGTGAAGCCCTCGGCTCTCCTGGCGAGCCATTGCGGAGCGAACGATCAGCTCCGCGGTCAGGGCCAGGTTGCGAAGCTCCACCAAATCCGGCGTGAGCTTGAAGTTCCAGTAGTACTCCTGGATCTCCTCTTGGAGCATGCGGATGCGGCGCTCGGCGCGCGCCAGGCGCTTGTTGCTGCGAACGATCCCGACGTAGTTCCACATCGTGCGCCGGATCTCCTCCCAGTTGGCATTCACCAGCACGGCCTCGGTCGGATCCGCGGCGCTACCGCTGTCCCAGGGGGGAATGCGGGGCAGAGGATCGACACCCTTCCGAAGGCGATCGATCGCCTCCTCGGAAGCCAACCGCGCGAAGACGACACCTTCGAGCAGAGAGTTCGATGCCAGGCGGTTCGCTCCGTGCAGGCCCGTGAACGTGACCTCGCCTGCGGCGAAGAGGTTTCGGATGTCGGTCTCTCCCCGCGTGTTCGTGCGAACGCCGCCGCAGCAGTAATGGGCGGCGGGAACCACCGGAATCGGTTGCTTCGTGATGTCGATGCCGTACTGGAGACATCGCTCCGCGATGTTCGGAAAACGCTTCAATAGGAAGACGGGATCGATGGCGGTACAGTCCAGATAGACGCAGTCGTCTCCCGAGCGCTTGAGCTCGAAGTCGATCGAACGCGCCACCACGTCACGCGGTGCGAGATCGGCGCGTTCGTCGTATCTCGGCATGAAGCTTTCGCCCGCCGCGTTGCGCAGAACCGCGCCCTCGCCGCGCACGGCTTCGCTGATGAGAAACGAGCGCGCATCCGGGTGGAACAGACACGTCGGGTGGAACTGGATGAACTCCATGTTCCCGATCGTCGCTCCGGCGCGATATGCCATCGCGATTCCGTCACCCGATGCGATGTCGGGGTTGCTCGTGTAGACATAGACCTTCCCGCACCCACCCGTGGCGAGAAGCACGATGGGGGCGGAGAACGCGCGCACCTCGGAGGTATTCTCGTCGAGCACGTACGCGCCGACGATTCGGGGCTCCCCTTGGAGCCCCAGCTTGCGCGTCGTCACGAGATCGATGCCGATCGAGTTCGTGATCACGCGGATACGGGGATGGGACTCGCAGCGCGCGACCAGCACGCGCTCGATCTCCTGGCCGGTGAAGTCCTGTGCATGCAGGACGCGCCGCTGGGAATGGCCTCCTTCGCGGCCGAGGTCGAAGCCGGACGCCCGGTCCGCAGTGTCGAACCGCACGCCGAGATCGATCAGGCTCCGAATCGCATCCGGTCCGTGTTCGACCACGAGACGGACCACTTCTTCGCGGCACAGGCCTGCGCCTGCTCGGAGCGTGTCTCCGATGTGGGATTCGAAGGAGTCCTCCGGCGCGACGACCGCAGCGATCCCCCCCTGGGCGTAGTTGGTGGCGGATTCCGCGGTCGCCTTCTTCGTCACGATCACGACCGATCCGTGCTCCGCAGCGCGGAGGGCGAAGCTCAGTCCCGCGATACCGCTGCCCAGCACCAGGAAATCACTGCGGACATCTTCCATCGCGCCAGTCTACGCAGGACCCCACGGACATCGCCAGAGGCGGCGATCCATGCGCGGGGCATCGACCCAAACCTCTGTCTTTGCAGAGGAGTCTCCCGAGCCTCCACGTCTCAATCGGGCTTCGGCCACGTCCGATAGGCCTGCTGCGATCGTTGCATCCCGCGCGGGGGCGCCGGCGGGTGAAAGGGCGCGCGTGAGCAGACTCGGCGAGATAGGCCTTTGGATTGCCCAGGTGGCCGGACTGGCGGCGGTCCTCCTCGGCGGTCCCCTTCCTGCCTCGGCCCAGATCTACAAGTGGACGGATGAACGCGGCGTCGTTCATTTCACCGACTTTCCGCGACATCACGGGTACAGGGCCGTTCGGACCGAGCCGCTCCGCCCGATCGCCTTCACGCCGACCGCAATCACGGGCCGTTGGGAGGCCGAGATCGCGCGAGCAGGGGGCCGTTATGGAGTCGATCCCGCGCTGCTGAAGGCGGTGATCCACGCGGAGTCCGCGTTCGACCCGGTGGCCGTGTCCCGTGCCGGGGCGAGCGGGCTCATGCAGCTCATGCCAGCAACGGCTCGCGATCTCGGGGTGGACGATCCGTTCGACCCGTGGCAGAACATCGACGGCGGGACCCGCTATTTGAGGGCCATGATCCGTCGCTTCCCAGGAAGCCTTTCGCTTGCGCTGGCGGCATACAACGCGGGTCCCGAGGCCGTCGAGCGACATGGAGGGATTCCTCCGTATCCCGAGACCCGGGACTACGTGCAGCGGGTGATGCGCCTGTACAGGCGATACGATGCGAGCTCCCGTTGAGTCCGGAGCGTCGGTCGGGCACGTGCCCCCGCGCGAGACGTTCTGGAACCTCCCGAATGCGATCACCCTGGTCCGGATCCTCCTCACGCCGGCGTTGCTCCTGCTTCTCTGGTTTCGAGGGCCGTTCTGGAGCGTGGTCCTGGGGCTGGGATTCCTCGTCACCTCCCTCACGGACCTGCTGGACGGCTACCTCGCGCGCCGGCACCAGACCGTGACCCGGATGGGCAAGCTCCTGGATCCCCTGGCGGACAAGCTCCTCGTGATGACCGCAGTCGTGGTCCTGGTGGCGGCGAAGAGGATCCCGGCCTGGGGCGTCCCCCTCGTGATCGCGATCCTCGGGCGGGAGATGGCGGTCACGGGCCTACGGGCGATGGCGTCCTCGGAGGGCGTGGTCCTGGGCGCTGCACCCATGGGGAAGTGGAAGACCGGGCTGCAGATTGCCGCGATCACCGCCCTGCTGTTCCACTACCCGATCGCCGGGGTTCCCATGCATACCCTCGGCATGATACTTCTCGTCGTCGCGACCGGGCTCACCGCTTGGTCAGGATATGACTACTTCTCGACCTTTCTGAGCCGTAGAGGGCAGGAGCCATGAGCAGTCGATTGCAGGATCTCGAGGGCCGGATCCGCAGCCGCGAGGCGGAGATCGCGGTGGTGGGGCAGGGCTACGTGGGTCTGCCCATGGCGCTGGAGCTGGCCAAGGCGGGCTTCTCGGTCACCGGGATCGACGTGAACCCGCGCAAGGTCGAGGAGCTCAACGCCGGCCGCTCCTACATCGAGGACATCCCCTCCGAGGACATCCTGGCGCAGCTCGAGGCCGGCCGCTTCCGGGCCACCACGCAGTTCAACGACATCTCGCGGGTCGACTGCATCAATATCTGTGTGCCGACCCCCTTGCGCCGGACGAAGGATCCCGACGTCTCCTTCATCGTCGCGGCCGTCGAAGAGGTCCGGAAGCGCGTTCGCTCGGGGCAGCTCGTGGTTCTCGGCAGCACCACCTATCCGGGCACCACGCACGAGCTCTACCGCCCCATGATCGAGGAGTGTGGCCTCCGGGTGGGGACCGACATTGCCCTAGCGTTCGCACCGGAGCGGATCGATCCCGCGAACCGCCAGTTCGCCTTCCGTTCGGTTCCCAAGGTCGTCGGCGGCGAAACCGAGCGGTGCGCTCGGATCGCGACTGTGATGTTCGAGGCCATCTTCGATCGCGTGATCCAGGTCTCGAGCTCGCAAGCGGCGGAGATGGTGAAGCTGCTCGAGAACACCTTCCGGATGATCAACATCGGGCTCGCGAACGAGGTGGCCATGATGTGTGATCGCCTGGGGCTCGACGTCTGGGAGGTGATCGATGCCGCGGCGACGAAGCCCTATGGCTTCATGCGCTTCGAGCCGGGGCCGGGCCTCGGCGGCCATTGCATCCCCGTCGATCCGAGCTATCTCGCATGGAAGCTGCGCAGCCTCAACTTCAATGCCCGCTTCATCGAGGTTGCGAGCGACGTGAATGGCTCGATGCCGAAGTGGGTCGTCGAGCGGATCGGCCGACTGCTCAACTCCGAGCGCAAGGCGATCAACGGCTCGCGCATCCTCCTGCTCGGCGTCGCGTACAAGGCGGAGGTCTCCGATACGCGGGAATCGCCGGCGGTCGACATCTTTCTCGAGCTGCAGGAGCTCGGGGCCGAGGTGAGCTTCCACGATCCCTGGGTGGGCGAGGTCGAGATCGCAGGGCGGAACTCGAAGTCGGTCGAGCTCACGGATGCCGAGCTCGAGTCGGCGGATCTCGTCGTGATCCTGACCGGGCACAAGGGCGTCGACTACGAGCGGGTGTGCCAGCGGGCATCGCTCGTGTTCGACACGCGCAATGCCTGCCGAAACGTGGGGGAGCGGCTGAACGTGGTGCGGCTGTAGGGCCCCTTGACGATCCGGCGCCGGAAATCCATAAGTTCTGCCGCAGGCAGGAGTAGCTCAGTGGTAGAGCACCGCGTTGCCAACGCGGTGGTCGCGAGTTCGAATCTCGTCTCCTGCTCCACACTTCTCCCCAGCACGGTATGGGCGCAACCCGTGGCGCGGAGATGGTCCCGCCCGCACGCACCGTCGCCCGAGCTCCCGCTTGCCGAGCTCCCGCAGGGTCTGGAGTCCCGATGCGCATCCTC
>CAZOTO010000050.1:0-11125 GCA_964582775.1 uncultured Myxococcales bacterium | reverse complement strand
TCTCGTCTCCTGCTCCACACTTCTCCCCAGCACGGTGTGGGCGCAACCCGTGGCGCGGCGATGGTCCCGCCCGCACGCCCCGCACGCCCCGCACGCACCGTCGCCCGAGCTCCCGCTTGCCGAGTTCCCGCAGGGTCTGGAGTCCCGATGCGCATCCTCGTGACCGGGGGGGCCGGGTACGTCGGCGGCTTCGCTGCGCGTCACCTGGCGCGCGCCGGTCACGAGGTCGTCGTGCTCGATAGCCTCGAGCTCGGCCACCGGCCGGCGGCTCCCGAAGGCAGCCTCGTGGTGGGCGATCTGGCGGATCTCCCGCGCCTCGAGGCCTTGCTCGAGGCGCGCGGCATCGAGGCGATCCTGCACTTCGCGGCACTATCGAGCGTGGGCGAATCCGTGGCCGAGCCGGAGCGCTACTGGGATCGCAACGTGGCGATCACCCTGGGGCTGCTCCGGGCGATGCGGCGGTGCAGCGTGCGCAAGCTCGTGTTCTCCAGCACGGCCGCGGTGTATGGAACGTCGGGGGAGAGCTCCCTCACGGAGGATTCCCCACTCGTGCCGGGCTCTCCTTACGGGCAGACCAAGCTCGCGATCGAGTGGATGATCGAATCCTTCGCGCGCGCGTATGGGCTCGGCTACGTGGTCCTTCGCTACTTCAACGCCGCCGGGGGAAGCCCCGACGGATCCCACGGCGAGGACCATCGAAACGAGACGCATCTGATCCCGCGCATCCTGCGCTCCGTTCTGCGACCCGCGGAACCCCTCGTGGTCTTCGGCGACGACTACCCGACGCCCGACGGAAGCTGTGTACGCGACTACATCCACGTGGACGATCTCGCCCGCGCACACGAGCTCGCCCTCGATGCGTGTCCCGATCCGCATGCGGATGCGCGAGGGCGGGTGCTCAACGTGGGCACCGGCCGGGGGAACAGCGTCCTCGAGGTGATCGCGGCGGCCGAGCGCGTGACCGGCCAGCGAATCCCGTTCCGGATGGCCGGCCGTCGGCCAGGAGATCCGCCGAGCCTGGTCGCGAGTCCGGAGCGCATCCAGGCCGAGCTCGGCTGGACTCCGCGCTACACGAAGATCGAGGACATCGTGGCCACCGCGTGGGCCTGGCATCGCGCCCACCCCGATGGCTACACAGATCGGTGATCAGCCGCCGATCTGGTACATCTCGATCTTCGACGCAGTGCGAGGTCCACGCTCGAGCCGCTCTTCCGAATAGCGGTCCCGTCGCGTCGCCCACACGGAGGAGAGGATCCTCGCGATCTCCTCGTCGGACGCCCCCGCGCGCAGCGGCGTCTTCAGGTCGATGCCCTTCGCCGCGAAGAGGCACGTGACCAGGGATCCCTCGGCCGAGAGCCGCGCTCGGGTGCAGCCGCCGCAGAACGGTTGGGTGACCGAAGCGATGATTCCAACCTCGCCGGCGCCGTCCCGGAACGCATACCGCTGCGCGACCTCGCCGCCGTAGTTTGCGTCGAGCGGGACGAGAGGAAACTCTGCGTCGATGCGCTCGAAGATCTCGCGCCCGGGTACGACGCGATCGAGGCTCCACTCGTTCACGTTGCCGACGTCCATGAACTCGATGAAACGAACGATGTGGCCCGTGCCACGGAAGCGGCGCACGAGCTGTCCAACGGCCTCCTCGTTCACCCCGCGCTGCACGACGCAGTTGATCTTGATGGGGGCGAGCCCTGCGGCTTCGGCCGCCGCGATTCCCTCCAGCACGCGCTCGAGGGGGAAGCCCGTGCCGTTGAGTCGCGCGAACACCTCGGCATCGAGGCTGTCCAGGCTCACCGTGATGCGGCGCAGGCCTGCCTCGGCGAGCTCACGTGCTCGCGCGGCCAAGAGCGATCCGTTCGTCGTGAGCGCGATGTCGCGGATTCCCTCGATGCGTGCGAGCTGGGCCAGCAGGAAGGGCAGCTCTGCGCGCACCAGCGGTTCGCCGCCGGTGATGCGCAGCTTGGCGACGCCGAGCTGCGCGAAGATTCGGACGAGTCGCTCGATCTCTTCGAAGGAGAGGATCTCGCTCCGGGGCAGGAATCGATACCGATCGCCGAAGACATCGGCCGGCATGCAGTAGCCGCAACGGAAATTGCAGCGATCCGTCACCGAGATCCGTAGATCCCGCAGGGCGCGTCCTCGTGCATCCGGCAAGGGGGGAGGGGGCGTCATCGGATGGGGACGAGCTTAGCGGCGGACGTAGGGGTTCGCTCCGGCGCCGTGGTCGGTGACGTCGAGGACCTGGATGATCTCCGGGATCTCCGTTCGGAGCACCTTCTCGATCCCCTCCTTCAGGGTGAGGTCCGCCATCCCGCAGCCCTGGCAGCCCCCCCCGAGCTCGAGGACCACGCGGCCGTCCTCCGCTTCGATCAACAACACCGTTCCCCCGTGCTCCGCGACCATCGGCAGCACCTGCTCGTCGAGCACCCGCTGCACGCGGGCAGCGAACTCCGACAGCGCCGGATTCTTGGGGTTGTCGAGGCGGAAGCCGCTGCGCTGCAAGTCGTCGACGAAATCGAGCGTGGCGTCCGCGAGGCGCGAAGCGCTGAGGCCGTCGATGAACAGCATGACCCCCTCGGACTCGACACAGACATCGTCTTCCGTGCGCTCGGCCCGTGGGACGAAGCGAAGGCCGTACCGCCGCGCGGCGAGATCGGGGATCAGCAGGCGAACGGCGATGTCATCGAGCCCCTTCGCTCGCGCGAGCTCGAGGATCTGGGCTCGTGCCGCCTCGGTGATGCGGATGGGTGGGATGGACATGGCATTCCTCGGGTGGTGTCACGATTCGGTGTCGCGCGAACGGGCCGGGTCGCATGCGCGGCCCGGCGCGGCCAAGCGTAGCCGACGCAGCTCGAGCAGATCAGGTCCGCTGGATCGTTCAACCCTGCTCGAGTGCCTCGCCGACCGTGCGCAGCAACGTCTCGCGGTTGAAGGGTTTCGTGAGCGTGAGCATGGCACCGAAATGTCCCGCGGTCTCGAGGACCTCGTAGCCGAAGAGGCCGCCCCCTCCGGACATGGCCACGATGCGAACCCCCGGGTGGGCCTCCCGGAGCTCCAGGATCGTCTCGAGCCCTTCCTTCTCCGGCATGTAGATGTCGAGCAGGACCAGGTCGGTGGGATCCTCCCGGAACAGCCGCAGGGCATGCTCCCCGTCGGGGGCATCGGCGACCTCGTACCCCTCCCGCGCGAGGGTCTGGCAGAGCATCCTGCGGACCTGTGCGTCGTCGTCGACGATCAGGATTCGGGTCATCGGCCGGAGCGCTCCCCTTTCCGTCCCGGTGTCGAATCGTTCGAGCGAGGCTCGGTCGGGACGCACGTTCCCACGGATCGGCTGGGTGCGTCAAGCCATCGCGTCGACGGATCTCGTGGCGGGTGCGGCCTTCCGGACCTCACTGGCTCTCCGGGGCGAGCGAGAGGAAGAACTCGACGATCGCTTGGGTGAACGCATCGTTGCGATCTCCGGCGACCATGTGGCCCGCACCCGAAACGTCGACGTAGCGAGCATGCGGGGCGAGCTCGAGGAAGTGTCGGACATGCTCCTCGCTCACGAGCTCGCTCATGGCACCGCGCACGAGGAGTGCGGGAACGCGAAGCGCTCGCGCCGCGTCCTCGAGGGGGTTCGAGCCCTCGACCGACATCTTCGGCGGACCCGTCGTGAGGAACTGCGGATCCCAATGCCAGCGGTAGCGCCCGTCGGGCCCGAGCCGCAGGTTCTTCTGCAGGCCGGTGAGATTCTGCCGGCGAGGGCGATGCGGGAGGTAGGAAGCGATCGTCTCCGCGGCCTCCTCGAGGCTCTCGAAGCCCTCTTCCAGGTTGGCCCACATGAAGGAGACGATGCGCTTGGCGCCTTCCCTGTCGAAGCGCGGCGTGACGTCGACGAGGACGATCGACGAGAACGCCTCGTTGCCGGATGCGTGCTGGGCGAGCAAGGCGGAGATGCCGCCGAGCGACGCGCCCACGACCGCAGGCGGGCGGGAGAACGTCGTAGCGACGAGCCGGAGATCCTCGGAGAAGCGCTCGAGCTCGTAGATCCCGTCGGGCGACCAGCCGCTGTCGCCGTGCCCGCGCATGTCCATGGTGAGGGCGTACCAGCCGCGCTCGGCGAGGGTGCGTGCGGCGTTGCCCCATGCGTGGCGCGTCTGCCCGCTGCCGTGGGCGAAGAGCACAGGGGGGTTGCGAGGGTCGCCCCATGCGTCCGCCACGAGGCGCAGCCCACCGTGCCCCTCGAGCTCGAGGAGGGTGGCCGGCTGGATATCGTTCAAGGGCGCTGTCATCCGTGGTCTCCGCAGAAGGTGTTCCGTCGGACCCGATCGATTTCGATGGCTCGCGCAGTGTACCGAACGATCTCCGTCGCTGCGGATCGGTCGCGCCGCGGTAGAATCGATCCCGGGAACCATCGGAAGGAGTGGCGCCAATGGCGATCGAGGAAGGGAAGCTGGCGCCGGCATTCACGCTGCCGGATGCGAGCGGGAAGAAGGTGTCGCTCGCGGACCTGCGTGGTCGCGACGTGATCGTCTACTTCTATCCGAAGGACGAGACGCCCGGCTGCACCAAGGAAGCCTGTGGTTTCCGCGATCTGTGGTCGCAGATCCGGGAGCTCGGCGTCGAGGTGATCGGGGTCTCCCCCGACGACGGGGCCTCGCACCGGAAGTTCGTCGAGAAGCATCGCCTTCCGTTCACGCTGCTCAGCGACCCGAGCAAGAAGGTGATGGAGAAGTACGGCGCGTACGGTGAGAAGGTGCTGTACGGGAAGAAGACGACGGGGGTGATCCGCTCGACGGTGTGGATCGGTCCCGACGGCAAGGTGCGCAAGCATTGGAAGCGGGTGGCGAAGGCCGAGGCGCATCCGGCGCAGGTGCTCGAGGCGGTGCGCGCAGGCGCGAAGAGCTGAGTGGAGGGGACGCAGCGGGGGCGCAGGGCGCGAGCCCGGCTCCGATCAGCCACCGAGGGCGGTGATCGTCCCCGCTGCGATGACCGCCTCGTAGTCGCGACGGTTTCCGGCGCGCGCGTCCCCGATCTTCGCGAGGAGCTGCTCCGGTGAGGAGCCCGGCTCCACCAGCTCGGCGATCACGGCGAGTGTCTCGCCCGAGAGGGGGAGCGATTCCACCGGCCGGCCGATGACCCAGCGCGCGCAGGCCTCGACTCTACGCAGGAATGCGTAGGATTCCAGGCGCCGTTCGAGGCGCGGCCCGTGGATGGCCGCGCGCAGCATGGCGGGGATCGAGGGCAGCGTATCCCCGGGCAGCGGCTCGCCGCGTTCGAGCATCGATCCGGTGGCGAGGAACTCCACGTCCATGAGCCCGCCGCGCCCCGCCTTGTAGGCGAGGCCTTGCTTGGGATCCTGCCCGCGCTCCGCCTCGACCCGGCTGCGCATCGATGCGACCTCCGGCCAGGGATCGCGTCCACCCTGCAGCACCCGCTGGCGCGTCGCGTCGAGCACCTGTTGGCCTTCCGCGCAAGCGCCCGCGATCACGCGGGAGCGCATGATGGCCAGGTGCTCCCAGGTGGCGGCCTGCTCGCACTGGTAGCGCGCGAATGCCGAGTACGAGGAGACGAGTGCGCCCTGGCGTCCCGACGGACGCAGCCGGGAGTCGACCGCGTACGCCACGCCCGCACCCGTCATGCTCGCGAGGTAGCCGATCAGGCGCTGGGCCAGGCGCGAGGGGACGGCGCCCTCCGTGACGGTGTCCGGGAACAGGAAGATCAGGTCGAGGTCCGAGCCGTAGGTGAACTCGCGGCCGGCGATCTTGCCCATGCCGAGGATCGCCAGGAGCGAGGGCTCCGCCGCCGTTGCCGCCCGCTGCTCGGCCACCTGCAGCGCCCAGCGCACGCACGTCTCGGCCACGACGGACAAGAACTCGGAGACCTGCTCGAAGGGCGCGATTCCGCCGAGATGCAGGCAGGCTGCCAGGGCGGTCTCGTCGCGGCGCACGAGCCGGATCGCGTCCAGGAAACCCTCGAGATCCGTCGGGCCTCCTGGAGGCTCCGCCTCCAGGAGCGCGGCACGGCGCATCGGAAGGGTGTCGGGTCCGGCCGTGCGGATCGTGCCGAGAAGCTCGGAGCGGCTGGACAGGTAGCGGGCGTTTCCGAGGCTCGTCGCGACGACGCGGGCAAGCCCGTGTACGCAGCTCTCGGAGGCGTCCCTCCACGAGGGCGATCCGCCGAGCCGCTCCAGGAACGGGGAGCCCGTCGTCCCGAGCCGCTCCGCAAGCAGGGGAGAGCCCACGACGGAGTCTCTCATCTGTTGCTCGAGGGAATCGCTCAAGGCTCCTCTCCGAGGATGAGGTTCTCGAACTGCATTCGCACCTCCGCCCGAACCCTCGTCCAGTCGTCGAGCAGGCGCTCGCGCGCGGTCTTCCCCTCGGGATCCGGATACCCCATGCGCCGGGCCAGGGCGAGCTGGGCCCTCGGCTCGCGCGGGAAGCGTTGCGTCTGACGCTCTTCGACGAGCTGCACGCAGTGCTCCGCACGGCGAAGCCACAGGTAGCACTCACGCAGGGCCGCCGCGCTCTCGGGCGGAAGCAGGCCATGTCGGCCCAGTGCGGTGAGCGCCTCGAGGACGTTGCCCGTGCGCAGGTCGGCCTCGCGGCCACCGGAGAAGAGCTGCAGGGCCTGGGTGAGGAACTCGATGTCGCGGATTCCGCCGGGCCCCTCCTTCAAGTCGGCTTCGAGATCCCGACCCGCCATCCGCCGCTCCGACTCGATGCGCATCTTCATCGCATGCACCGCACGGATCGCACCCGGATCGATGAGCGAGCGATAGACGAACGGTGCGAGCTCGCGACAGAGTGTGAGCGCCGGCGCCGGCGGCCCTGCCACGTAGCGCAGGCGCACGAGCGCCTGACGCTCCCAGTCGGCGCCGAAGGTCTCGTAGTAGGTGAGGGCGGCATCGACGGAGTTCACGAGCACGCCCTGTCGCCCCTCGGGCCGAAGATCGAGATCGACGCGATACGCGAAGCCATCTTCGCTCGGAACCTCAAGGTGACGCTTGAAGGTCTGGATCAGGCGCGTGGCGCCGGTGATCGCATCGTGGTCCGGTGGTCCGGGGGGCGGCTCGTAGACGAAGAGCACGTCCACGTCGGACGAGAAGTTGAGCTCGCGCCCGCCGAGCTTGCCCATGGCCAGCAGCGAGGGCGGGGGGACCTCGGTCTCGACCGCCGCCGTCCGCAGCGCTGCATCGAGGCAGTCGTCGGCCAGATCGGAGAGCTCGCGCGGGCTCTCGGCAAAGTCGCGCCCGAGCAGATCGCGTGCGGCGATGCGCAGCAGTCCCTTGTACTTGGCGATGCGGATCGCCGTCCACTCCGGATCGATCGTGGTGCGCGCGGGTGCGGCGGGCATCTCGCCGTCGAGCTCCTCGATCCAGTGGGGATGCCGCAGCAGCAGGCGCGCCAGGAAGTCGCTCGAGCCCAGAACGAGCGGCAGCGCGCGCAGCCGCTCGATCTGGAGCGGCCGATGACGCGTCGTGCGGTAGCGGTCCGCCAGATCGGCGAGCGCGTGCGCCGCAAAGCCGGGACGAGCCGTGAGGAGCATCGTGGGCAGCCAGCTCTCGCGGGCTCCGGCCAGGTCTTCGTGCCTCGCAGCGCGGACGATCTCCGCGGCGCTGCGCGAAGGGTCCGGATCGCCCATGCGCTCCAGCAGGGCCGGATCGATCGCTCCCTCGGCCGCACCGTCCATCGCTTGGCGAAGCAGGGGGTCCACGTCGGGTTCAGCGCGAGGCGGCGCGAGAGAGATCGCGTCGAAGATCGGGCGGAAGGTTGAAGCGCACGTCCTCGCTCACCAGCTGCACCTCTTCCACCCGGGGGTGCCCCAGATCGGAGAGCCGCTCGACCACGGCGCGCACCAGGAACTCCGGCGTGGACGCGCCCGCGCTCACGCCGACGGAGCGCACCCCGTCGAGCCACGCCGGGTCGATCCGCTGCGCGTCCTCCACGAGCTCCGCCCGCGCGCCGTAGGCGCGCGCCACTTCGACCAGGCGATTCGAATTGCTCGAGGCAGGGGCACCGACCACGAGCACGAGATCGGTGAGACGGGCGATCTCCTTCACCGCGTTCTGGCGGTTCTGCGTGGCGTAGCAGATGTCGTCCCGTCCCGGAACGTGGATGCGCGGGAAGCGTGCGCGAAGTGCATCGAGGATCTCGCGGGTGTCGTCGAGCGAGAGGGTCGTCTGGGTGAGCACTGCCAGGCGGTCGGGATCCTCGACCTCGAGCCGTGCGACGTCCTCGATCCTCTCGACGAGGAGCATGCGATCCGGTGCGTGGCCGAGCGTCCCCTCCACCTCGACGTGCCCGCGGTGGCCGACGAGCACGATCTGCATCCCCTCCTTCGCGTAGCGCAGGGCCTCGACGTGGACCTTCGTCACCAGGGGACAGGTGGCGTCGAGGGTGCGCAGGCCGCGGCGCTGCGCCTCCTCGCGCACCGTGGGCGAGATCCCGTGCGCGCTGAAGATCACGAGGCTACCGCTGGGAATCTCCGACAGATCCTCGGTGAAGATCGCTCCCTTCGCGCGCAGATCCTCGACCACGTACCGGTTGTGCACGATCTCGTGTCGCACGTACACGGGCTTTCCGTAGACCTCGAGGGCGAGCTCGACGATCTCGATGGCGCGATCCACCCCTGCGCAGAATCCGCGCGGGCTGGCGAGCTGGATGGGAGATTCCGGCATGCGCCTACGGTAGCGCGCCGCCGTTGCGCCCACCCACGACACTTCTGCGGTTCAGCCAGAACGAAAGCCCCAGGTAGTACGCGGGGCCGAACAGGCTCGCGAGCACCCATGGCCGGTCAGGGGCGGGGCTCGTCGCGACCCAGGTGATCACCACCGTCCACGCGGCGAGCACCGCCACGCTCGTCCCGCGCAGGACCCGGGTGCGGCTCGGGTAGATGTACTTCACGGGCACGAACACCGCGGCCGCGAACACGAGCACCAGGGCGAGCCCCCCGTACGGTGCGGCTTCGAGCAGGTACAGGTAGATCGCCACCACGTTCCAGTACGAGGGCCAGCCCAGGAAGAAGTGGTCCTCCGTCTTCGCGTCGTCCTGGCTGAAGCCGTACGCCGAGGCGAGCAGGGGGACCGCGCTCCATGCAGGATGGGGCAGCAGGCCGGCCTGGATCAGGAAGCCCGCGGGCACGATCACGTACGTGAAGTAGTCGCAGATGTCGTCGAGGCGGCGGCCATCGATCCAGGGGATCCGCTCGCGCACGCGGACCGCGCGGGCGAGGGCGCCGTCGGTGGAATCGATCACGAGCGTGGCGATCATCAGGCCGATCGCCAGGCGGAATTGCCCCTGGGAGCCCGCCACCAGGGCCCATAGCCCCAGCAGCGCGGACGATGCGGTGTACAGATGCACGAGCCAGGCAGCGATCACGAGCACGGGCACAGCATACCCGAGCGGCTATATTCCGGGCCGCGATGACCGAGAAGCTCGAGATCCTGCGACAAGGCGACGACTCCTTCCTCACGACCACCGTGGACGCCGTGGTGAACTGGGGGAGGAAGTACTCCTTCTTCCTCTATCCGTTCGTGACCGCGTGCTGCGGGATGGAGTTCATGTCCTTGGCGGGTCCGCGCTACGACCTGGACCGCTTCGGCGCGGCGCTTCCACGCTTCTCGCCGCGACAGGCGGATCTGCTCATGGTCGTCGGCACGATCAGCCATCGACAGGCGCCGATCCTGAAGAAGGTCTACGACCAGATGGCGGAGCCGAAGTGGGTGGTGGCGTTCGGCGCGTGCACCTGCTCGGGCGGTCCGTACAACAACTACTCCGTGGTGCAGGGCATCGACACCATCGTCCCGGTGGACATCTACATCCCCGGCTGCCCGCCGCGGCCCGAGGCCGTGCTCGATGGCCTGATGAAGCTGCAGAAGCGGGTGCAGGCGAGCCCGGGCTGGAACCGGCCGCGGCATCGCGAGCTCGAGGACCTCGTCCTTCCCGTGATCGAGAAGCCGATCGCCTGATGTGCGATGCGGCGCCGGCTCGTGAAGACGGCGCTCGAGCGGGTCGTGCGCCGCACCGATGGAGCACGTCGATCCACCGAGCGTGGGTCGGTGCGCTCGGAAGAGGGGTTCGGGGATGCAGAAGTACGACCTGGTGATCGTGGGATCGGGCCCGGGCGGGTACATCGCCGCGATCCGGGCCTCGCAGCTCGGCCTGCGCGTCGCCATCGTCGAGCGCGACCAGCTGGGCGGCGTCTGCCTCAACTGGGGCTGCATTCCGACGAAGGCGATCCTTCACTGTGCCGAGCACTTCGAGGCCGTGAAGCGCGGCGTGCCCGGCCTGGTCGTGAACGGGCTCGAGCCCGACTGGGGCGCAGTGATCGACGCGAGCCGCAAGGTCGCGAAGCGCCTGAACAAGGGCGTCGGCGCCCTCATGAAGAAGAGCCGCATCGACGTGATCCAGGGCAGCGGGCGGCTCGGCGGCGCGCGCCAGGTGATCGTGTCGAAGAACGGCGAGGAGAGCGTGGTCGAGGGGGAGCGCATCCTGCTCGCCACCGGCTCCACCGAGCTCGTGCTCCCCGGCATCGAGGTCGACGGCAAGCGCGTGCTCACCAGCCGCGAAGCGCTCGAGAGCCGCGAGCTGCCCGGGTCGATCGTCGTCGTGGGCGGTGGCGCGGTGGGCATCGAGTTCGCGTACGCGTATCGCGCGTTCGGCGCCGAGGTCACGATCGTCGAGATGGCCGACCAGCTCCTGCCCGGGATGGATCGCGAGGCGGCCGACGTGCTCGCGCAGTCGCTCCGGCGAAGCGGGATCGAGATCCTCACCTCGACGCCGTACCAGGCGCTCGAGACCTCGAAGAGCGGCGTCACCGTCACGGTGCGCGCCGAGAAGGGGGAGCGCGAGCTGCGCGCCGAGAAGGCCCTGTTCGCGGTCGGCCGACGCGCGCTCACGCAGGGCATCGGCCTCGAGGAGAACGGCGTCGCGCTCGAGCGAGGCTTCATCCGCGTGACCGACGACTTCCGGACCACGACGGACGGCATCTTCGCGATCGGCGACTGCATCGGCCCGCCGCTGCTCGCGCACGCTGCGAGCCACGAAGGCATCGCCGCGGTCGAGTTCATGGCCGGCGTGCGCAAGAAGGGCGTCGATCCGCGGGGCATCCCCGCGTGCATCTACTCGCAGCCCCAGGTCGCGAG
>CAZOTO010000049.1:0-19797 GCA_964582775.1 uncultured Myxococcales bacterium | reverse complement strand
CGAGCGTGGGAGATCGATCCGATGGGCAAGGAGACCAAGGCGCTGCTGCGGGTGTGTTAGCAGGCGCCGCGGGAAGGGGTGGAAATGAGTCGCGTCGTAGGCATCGATCTGGGGACCACGAACTCCTGCGTGGCCGTACTCGAGGATGGGCAGGCTGTGGTGATCCCGAATACGGGTGGGTACAAGACGACTCCGTCGATCTTTGCCGTGACCGAAGAGGGGAAGCGACTCGTCGGTCATCTGGCCAAGCGCCAGGCCGTCACCAATGCGAAGAACACGGTCTACGGGGCGAAGCGCCTCATTGGACGCAGCTTCGATTCCGAGGTCGTGCAGAAGCTCGCTCCCCTTCTTCCCTACGAGCTCGTCGAGGGCCCGAACAACGATACGCGAATCCACGTTGCGGGTCGCGTGTATACCCTGCCCGAGGTGTCGGGCGTCGTCCTGCGCGAGATGAAGCGAGTCGCGGAGGAGTACCTCGGCGAATCCGTACAGCAGGCCGTGATCACGGTTCCGGCGTACTTCAACGACGCCCAGCGACAGACCACGCGTGATGCCGGCCGGATCGCGGGACTCGAGGTTCTTCGGATCATCAACGAGCCTACGGCAGCAGCGCTGGCCTATGGATTCGGGCGAGACCGAGCCGAGCGGATCGCCGTCTACGATCTGGGTGGAGGAACGTTCGACATCTCCATCCTGCAGATGGGCAATCAGGTGATCGAGGTCCTGTCGACGGCTGGCGACACGATGCTCGGCGGTGAGGACTTCGATCATCGCATCGTCGAGTACCTGATCGAGAGCTTCCTCGACAAGGAGGGAGTCGACCTTCGCCAGGAGGCGATGGCGATGCAGCGCCTGAAGGATGCGGCGGAGAAGGCGAAATGCGACCTGTCGCAGGCGAGCTCGACCGAGATCAATCTGCCGTTCATTGCGACGGACGTGAGCGAAAACGCCCTGCACATGAGCGTGTTGCTCACCCGCGAAAAGCTCGAGCAGCTCGTGCTCGACCTAGTCGAGCGCACGCGAGGGATCTGCCAACGAGCCTTCGACGATGCGGGCCTCGGTGTGGCAGACATCGACCAGGTGCTCCTGGTCGGTGGCCAGACGCGCATGCCACTCGTGCAGCGATTCGTCGGCGAGCTCTTCGGGAGGGTTCCGCACAAGGGAGTGAACCCGGATGAGGTAGTGGCCGTCGGCGCGGCGATCCAGGGGGCCATGCTGACCCAGGAGCAGGAGGGCCCCCTGCTGGTCGACGTGACGCCGCTGTCGCTCGGAATCGCCACCTACGGGGGACAGTTCGCGAAGCTCATCGAGCGGAACAGCACCGTTCCGCTCTCTCGGCGCGAGATCTTCACGACCACGCGCGACAATCAGAGTGCGGTGAAGATCCGCGTGCTGCAGGGCGAGAGCGATCGCGCGGCAGACAACGATCTGCTCGGCGAGTTCATCCTCTCGGGTATCCGGCCCGCCCCGAAGGGCGAGCCGGAGGTCGAGGTCACGTTCGACATCGATGCGAATGGAATCGTGAGCGTATCTGCGCGTGACGTGCAGACCCAGCAGGCGCAGTCCATCCAGGTGAATCCACGCGGAATGCTCACCCCCGAGGAGCTCGAGAAGCTCGCGGGCGAATACGCAGCGCACGACGAGATCGCAGTCAAGGATTGATCCGTTGCAGGGTGATGAACGAGACAAGACCGTACGACGTCTGCTGAAGCGCGGGCTGAACTACTACGGACTCGGCGACGTGGATGCCGCCATCGTCTGCTGGGAGGAGGCGCGTGCGCTCGATCCCGAGAACCAGGCGGCACAGGACTATCTCGAGACGGCGTACGAGGAGGCGCGCAACGTTGGAGGCAAGCCGGAGGTCGAGCCGGTGGATCCCCTGGACGACGACGCCACCCCGCGGTCTCTCGACTCCGTAGCGGTTCTCCCCGAGGATCCGACCCCGAGACCGGCGACGCGCTCCGCCCCTCGGGTGGCGGGTGTATCGGGGCCTCCTCCCGTCCGGCCGGCGGTCTCCGATCCATCCAGGGTGGATACGGAGAATCCCGACACGGTGATCGGGATCGCGCTACAGGCCTACAAGTCCGGCGATCTCGAGCTCGCGTGGACCGAGCTGCAGCGGGTGGCGAAGGATCAACCGGATCGACTCGATGTCCAGGGTTATCTGCAGCTCGTCCGCTCCGAACGCGCGCAGCGCTTCGCCAAGGAGATCGGCGATCAAGGGCGCGTGCTGCGGCTGCGCCAGACCCTTCCCGAGATCATGAAGCTCGCGCTCAAGCCCGACGAAGGCTTCCTGCTGTCGCAGATCGACGGCCGGGTTACGATCGCCGACCTGATCACCCTTTCGACCTCCAACCGGGTCCGAACCCTCGAGATCATTGCCCGTCTCCTGCGCGAGGGCATCGTCGAGTAGGAAACGGTGGCGCCGCGCCCCCCACGTGGATCCGCCGCCTGCCGTGCTCTAAGATCCGCCGCCATGACGGGCAAGAGTGGCGTGAAGCGGATCGTTCTGGCGTACAGCGGCGGGCTCGACACCTCGGTCATCCTGCGCTGGCTCATCGAGACCTACGGGGCCGAGGTGATCGCCTGGTGCGGAGACGTCGGCCAGGAAGAGGACCTCGCCGCCGTGCGCGAGAAGGCTCTCGCGACGGGAGCGAAGGAGTGCGTGATCTCGGACCTCCGAGAGGAGTTCGTGCGGGATTTCGTGTTCCCGGCGATCCAGGCGAATGCCATCTACGAGGGGACGTACCTGTTGGGTACCTCGCTCGCACGCCCCGTTCTCGCCAAGGAGATGGTCCGCGTCGCTCGTCAATGCGGCGCGGATGCGGTCTCGCACGGGTCCACCGGCAAGGGCAACGACCAGCTTCGCTTCGAGTTCGCCTTCCAGGCGCTCGCGCCGGATCTGCGGATCATCGCGCCGTGGCGCGAATGGGATCTGTCGGGACGGATGGAGCTCATCGCCTACGCGGAGAAGCATTCGATTCCCGTGACGGTGACGCTCAAGAAGCCCTACTCGATCGATCGCAACCTGTTCCACATCAGCTACGAAGGTGGCGTGCTCGAGGATCCGTGGGTGGCACCCGACGAGGCGATGTTCGAATGGACGCGCTCGCCTCTCGATGCGCCGGACACGCCGAGTGAGATCGTGATCGATTTCGAGCGCGGGATCCCTGTCGCCGTCGACGGCCGGCGGCTCGGACCGGTGGATCTGCTCACGCATCTTAACGGGCTTGCCGCCGAGCACGGCGTGGGTCGCGTGGACGCAGTGGAGAGCCGTGCGGTGGGAATGAAGTCCCGTGGGGTGTACGAGACCCCGGGCGGTACCGTTCTCCATGCCGCGCATCGCGCGCTCGAGATGCTCACGATGGATCGCGAGGTCATGCTCGAGCGCGACCGGCTCATCCCCCGCATCGCCCAGCTCATCTATGCCGGGTACTGGTTCTCCCCGGAAATGGAGCTCCTGCGCGCCGTGATCCAGCAGAGCCAGGCGCACGTGAGCGGAAGCGTCCGCGTGCGGCTGTTCAAGGGGGCAGTCACCGTCCTCGGGCGCCGCTCTCCGGAGAGCCTGTACCGGGAGGACATCGTGACCTTCGAGGCCGGCGGCAGCTACGACCAGCGAGATGCCACCGGATTCATTCGCCTGAACGCACTTCGCCTGAAGCTGCGCCGGTCCGAGTAGAACCGTCTCGGCCGAGGACCGGATGACGGGTCCGCCGAAGGACGCCGGGGCCCGCGGGATCCCTGACGCCACGGCCGCCTCAAGCTGGAACCTGCGTGTTGCCGATCGCTGTAGCGACGAATCGATCGGCTCGCGGGGGAAATGGGGCGATGGGGAAGCGGATACATCCGGATGTGGATGATCCCAAAGCTCGTGTCGAGGGACGAAAGCGGCCCGTGAAGCGTGATCGCGCCGTCGATCCATCGGGGGACGACGACGAGACGCTCGTCCGGCTCCACTCCGACCGCGACTCGTTGTGGCGACAGATTCAGGCGTTCGAGGCGACGCGGCCACTGGTGACCTGCCTCGAGGCGGCGGACGTGCTGCCCATTGCGCTCGACATCCTGCTCTCGCTCGTTCGCTGTGATCGCGCCGTGGGACGGCTGCTCCCGGGCTCTTCGATCCAATCCGACGGTGTGCACCTGCGCGGATTCTCCGAGGAGCAGGCCGCGTCGTTGCGCGCGGACATCGAGCGCGGGAAGATCTTCGATCCCTCCACGCTCGACATCGGTCCGTCGGGTGTGCGCTGCGTGAGGGACGGAGCACTCGGCCGTTACGGATTGCCTGCAAACGGTGTGCTCGAGATTCCGCTGCGCAGTGAGGGACGCATCGCGGGGGGGATCTGGGTTCTGCCCGGCCCGGAGGCGATCGGAGAGGACGAGAAGCGGATCGCTTCACTCGTCGCCATGCAGGCGGAGCTCGCGCTGCGCAATGCGGAGAGGTTTGCCCAGGCGCGCGAGAAGGCATTCATCGACGACGTCACGGATCTCTACAACGCCCGCTATCTGCTGTCGGCGTTCGATCGCGAGGTGAGCCGGGCCGAGCGCTCGCGCTCGCGCCTGTCCGTTCTATTCCTCGACCTCGACCGCTTCAAGACCGTGAACGATTCGTTTGGTCACCTCGTGGGATCGCACGTGCTGCGCGAGCTCGGGAAGATGCTCCAGGCATCCGTACGGGCGGTGGATACCGTGGCTCGCTACGGCGGCGACGAGTTCACGATCCTCTTGGTCGACACCGACCACGGAGGAGCCATGCAGGTCGCCGAGCGGATCCGCGAGTCCGTTGCGAGCACCCCCTTCGGGCAGGATCGCGGTGTGAAGCTCGCGCTCACCGTGAGCATCGGTGTGGCGACCTTCCCCGACCACGGGAGCGGGCGCGAGACCGTGCTCGACCTCTCCGACAAGGCGATGTATTTCGGCAAGGCGCGGGGCCGCAATGTGGTCTGCTCGGCGCACGAGCTCCTCGGCACCAGAAGCCCCCGCGGCCTTTGACCCCGACCGGGGCCCCTGGTAGCCTCCGCACGCGCCGCTCGGGTGGTGCCCCGCGTGCCCGAGCTCGCGGCCCGCCCTCCTTGGCGGTGAGGACCGCGGCGCGGTCTCCGAGAGAGGGGAGTCAACCGACGTGAAGCGACTGGACCCGCTGGGCAAGCTGCGCCGTACCCACGGCTGCGGAGAGGTGCGTGTCGATCAGGCCGGCCAGGAGATGGTCCTGTGTGGCTGGGTTCACCGTCGACGCGATCACGGGGGCGTGATCTTCGTCGACGTTCGGGACCGGACGGGTCTGGCGCAGGTCGTCTTCAAGCCGGATACCGAGCCCCAGGCACATGCGCGCGCCCAAGACCTGCGCTCCGAGTTCGTGATCGCCGTCCGCGGCCATCTGGCGCGGCGCTCGCGCGATGCGGTGAATCCGAAGATCCCCACGGGCGAGGTCGAGCTCATCGCGACGGAGGTGCGTCTGCTCAACACGGCGACGACCCCTCCGTTTCCGATCGAGGACGAAGCCGAGGTAGACGAGGCGGTGCGTCTGGAGCACCGCATCCACGACCTGCGCCGTGCGTCGATGCAGCGCCGCTTGCACGCCCGCCACCGGCTATTGCAGTCGCTGCGGGCGACATGTGTGCGGCTCGGCTTCTACGAGATCGAGACGCCCATCCTGGCCCGCTCCACGCCCGAGGGCGCACGTGACTTTCTCGTGCCGTCGCGAGTCCATCCGGGGAGCTTCTTCGCGCTTCCTCAATCGCCGCAGATCATGAAGCAGATGCTCATGGTGGCGGGCTTCGATCGGTACTTCCAGATCGCACGCTGCTTCCGGGATGAGGATCAGCGCGCAGACCGACAGCTCGAGTTCACGCAGCTCGATCTCGAGATGTCCTTCGTCGACGTGGAGGATGTCCTCGCGGCCCTGGAGGAGATCGCCGCACGGGCATTCGAAGAGGTGGTGGGCACGAAGCTTCCCCGCCCCTTCGATCGCATCTCCTACGACGAGGCGATGCGCCGCTATGGAACCGACCGGCCCGATCGGCGAATCCTGCTCGAGCTGGTCGATCTCTCCGATCTCGTGACGAAGAGCGGCTTCAAGGTGTTCGCGGAGGCGGTGCGCAACGGGGGTGTCGTGCGGGGGCTTCCCATTCCGAACGCCGACGCGATCACGCGTAGCGAGCTCGACCGCTTGGGTGAGCAGGCGGTCCAATGGGGCGCGAAGGGGCTTGCGTGGGTGCGGGTGGGCGAGGACGGCAGCTGGCAGTCGCCGATCGCGAAGTTCCTTTCGGAAGAGGAGCGCGCCGGGATCGGTGAGCGGGCCCGGCTCGCACCGGGCAGTCTGATCCTGTTCGGCGCCGATCGCGCTTCGGTCGTGAACGACGTGCTGGGGCGGCTTCGCGTGGAGCTGGGGCAGCGGCTCGGCCGCACGGACGGTCGCACGTGGGATGCCCACTTCGTGGTCGATTTCCCGCTCTTCGAATCGGGCGAGGGCGGCGTGCTCGAGTTCATGCACATGCCATTCGTGGCACCGCGCGAGAGCGACCTCGATCTGCTCGAGACCGATCCCTTGGCAGCGCGCGCGACACACTACGATCTGGTGGTGAACGGTGTGGAGCTCGGCTCGGGAAGTCTGCGCAACCACCGGGTCGACGTGCAGATGCGCATCTTCGAGTTGCTCGGCTACTCGGCCGAGCAGGCCGGCGAACGCTTCGGGTTCATGCTCGACGCGCTCGATGCGGGCGCACCGCCGCATGGAGGATTCGCGTTCGGCGTGGATCGTCTCGCGCTCCTGCTCGCGGGTGGCGAGAGTCTGCGCGATGTGATCGCCTTCCCGAAGACCGCGCGGGCGCAGGATCTGTTCATGCACTGTCCGGGCACCGTCGATCCAACGCAGCTGGCCGAGCTCGGCATTCGCCTGCGAACCGCGAAGAAGTCGGGGGATGCTGGATGAGACGGCCCGTGCCGTGCGCACTGGCTGCGGTGGCATGGCTCTTCTTCCCCGCCGGAACACGAGCGGAGGATGTGATCGAGTACATCGTGAAGCGTGGCGAGACGCTCTGGTCCATCGCGGCCCGGCACGAGATCTACGCCGATGCGCGTCTGTGGCCTCTCATCTACCGATACAATCGCGATCAGATCGTGGATCCTGCACGAATCTTTCCGAAGCAGCGGCTGCGCATTCCTCTCGACATCGACGAGGATGCCCGTCGCGAGGCCCTGCACGAGGCGGCGCGGGTCGAGGCCGAGTAGCGCGGCGTTCGGAGCGAGAGCGGTCCGATCCTCGTCGATGCGAGGAGCGGCTAGCCGCCGAGGACGCGGTCCGACACGTAGGTGGTCAGCTGATCGATGGAGATCCGCACCTGCTGCGTCGTGTCGCGATCGCGCACGGTCACCTTCTGGTCCGTCTCGGAGTCGAAGTCGTAGGTGACGCAGTACGGTGTTCCGATCTCGTCCTGGCGGCGATAGCGCCGACCGATGCTTCCGGATACGTCGAACGCGGCGTGGAATCGCTTGCGAAGATCGGACGCGATGCGGTGCGCAGGCTCCGCGAGCTTCTTGGAGAGCGGCAGCACGGCCGCCTTGTACGGGGCGATGTGCGGAGCGAACCGCAGCAGATTGCGCGCCTCACCCTCGACCACGTCTTCGTGGTAGGCGCTCGTGAGCAGTGCGAGCAAGCAGCGGTCCACGCCGATCGAGGTCTCGATGACGTTCGGTACGTACCGCTCCTTCGTCTCGGGATCGGTGTAGCTCTGGTCCTTGCCGGAATGCTCCGAGTGCGACCGCAGATCGAAATCGGAGCGGTGGTGCACGCCCTCGAGCTCCTGCCAGCCGAAGGGAAACTCGAACTCGATGTCGTAGGCGGCTTTCGCGTAGTGCGCGAGCTCGCCTGGTCCGTGCGCGTGCCAGCGCAGCTTCTCCGGCGCGAGCCCCACGTCGTGGTGCCACCGCATGCGGACCTCGCGCCAGTGCTCGAAGTCCTCCATCGCCCGATCCGGATGCGTGAAGTACTCCATCTCCATCTGCTCGAACTCGCGCGAGCGAAAGATGAAGTTTCGCGGCGTGATCTCGTTGCGGAAAGCCTTTCCGATCTGCGCGATCCCGAATGGCGGCTTCATCCGGCTCGATGTCATCACCCGCTTGAAGTCGAGGAAGATGGACTGGCAGGTTTCTGCACGCAGGTACGCGACCGTGGAGGAGTCCTCGGAGGCACCGACGTGCGTCTTCAGCATCAGATTGAACTGCCGCGGCTCGGTGAAGTCGTGCCGCCCGTCCTGCGTGGCAGTGCAGCGATCCTCCGGGTCGATCTGATCCGCGCGGAAGCGCCGCTTGCAGGCGCGGCAGTCCACCATCGGGTCATGGAAGTTCGCGACGTGGCCGGACGCCACCCACGTCTCGGGATGGCAGATGATCGAGGAATCCAGGCCGACGACGTCGTCGCGCTCGCGCACCATGCGTTGCCACCAAGCGGTTTTGATGTTGTTGCGCAGCTCGGTGCCCAGGGGGCCGTAATCCCAGAATCCAGCGAATCCGCCGTAGATCTCGCTCGATGGGTAGATGAATCCGCGGTTCACGCAGAGCGCGACGAGCTTCTCCATGAGATCCATCGTGCATTTCTCCCGACGGTGGCGGGTGCGGCGGGGCCGGCATCCGGACGGGCGAGTATCCGGTCGACCCATCGGGGTGTCAACGCCGCGCGCAGGTGCCGTCCCTCCACGGTGCCATGCGGCCGAGCGCCGCCACGACGGCCGTTTCTACGCGGAGGACTCGAGGTCCCATGCTGGCGAGCGCCGCTCCCGCGGCGCGAAGACGCTCGATCTCGGAATCGATGAAGCCGCCCTCCGGGCCGATGACGAGGGTGACCGGCTCGTCGGTCGGGCCGCAGAGCGGTGCGGTGGCGTCGGGATGGGCGACGAGGATGCGGCCCTGCTCCGCGAGCTTCGGCAGCACATCGTCCGCGAAGGTGCGGAAGCGGGGATGGAGCTCGACCACGGGGGGGATCGTGTCCCTTGCCTGCTCCAGGCCGAGCAGGATCTGTTCGTGCACCGCGCTCGGGCGCAATCCGGAGCTCTGCCAATAGCTCTTCTCGACGCGATGGGAATGAACGAACAGGATCCGCTTCACGCCGAGTGCCGTCGCCTGCTGCAGGACCTTGCGCACGCTCGGCGGGCGAGGCAGGGCGACCGCCAAGGTGACGGGGTGCGGCGGGGGGGCTGCCTCCGCGAAGGCGACCTCGAGGTCGAGGTGGTCGGCGCCGAGGTGCACGATGCGACCCGTCCCGAGCTTACCGCCGATCTCACCCACGCGTAGCGTGTCTCCTTCGGCGGATCGACAGATCTCCCGGACGTGCGCGAGCCGCCGCCCGGTGAGCCGCACGCGCATCGGTGTCACGAAATCGCCGGATTCGAGGAGGATCAGGTTCACGCGGCCAGGGTAGCCTCTGGCCCGCGGGCGAGTGATACCCTGGGCCTCGTGCGTGCCATGGTCCTGCGCTCCCCGGCGCCCATTGCGACGAGACCGCTTTCGCTCGAGGAGATCCCCGCGCCCGAGCCCCGCTCGGGGGAGATCGTCGTCGAGGTCTCCGTCTGTGGGATCTGCCGGACGGACCTGCACGTGATCGAGGGGGAGCTCGAGCCTCGAGCCCCCGCGATCGTGCCGGGCCACCAGGTCGTGGGGCGGGTGGTTCGGTGCGCACCCGATGCGACCCGCTTCGCGCAGGGGGATCGGGTCGGGGTCGCGTGGCTCCACCGCAGCTGCGGGACGTGTCGGTATTGCGTTTCCGGTGCCGAGAACCTGTGCCGCGATCCCATTTTCACGGGCTGGCACGTGCACGGTGGCTTCGCCGAGCAGGTGCGCGTGCCCGAGGCCTTTGCCTACGCCATTCCCGAGGTGTTCTCCGACGAGGAGGCGGCCCCGCTCCTCTGCGCCGGCATCATCGGGTATCGTGCCTTGCGTCGGAGCCGAATCGAGCCGGGCGGACGTCTCGGCCTGTACGGATTTGGCTCCTCCGCGCACATCGCCATCCAGATTGCCCGGCACTGGAAGTGCGAGGTGTACGTGGTGACGCGCGAGGCCGCCCACCGCGCGCTGGCCCGGAGGCTCGGAGCGGTCTGGGCCGGAGATCTCGACGAGGCACCCCCCACGGAGCTCGACTCCGCCATCCAGTTCGCACCCGTGGGCACGCTCGTGCCGCCGGCGCTTCGCGCGCTGCGGCCCGGAGGCACCCTGGCCTGTGCGGGGATCTACATGACGGACATTCCCGCGCTGCGGTACGACGTCGAGCTCTTCGAGGAGAAGACCCTGACGAGCACCACCGCAAATACGCGACAGGATGGGGAGGAGCTGCTGGCCGTGGCCGCGGAGATCCCCGTACGACCCAGGACGACGATGTTCCCGCTCGATCGGGCGAACGAAGCCCTCGGAGCCCTGGCGGGCGGACGAATCGAGGGATCGGGGGTGCTCCGCGTCCGATGAGGCTCGTGAGCGCCCTCGTCGGCGCCGTGATGTGCGCTCCCATCAAGCCACGGCGCGAGGTTCCCGCCATCGCCAGAGCTGGTTCGGGTCCCTCACCCGGCGTTCTCCCCGGATCCTTCCTTTCCGATCGGTCGCGCGGACTTCCTCCCGTCGCCTTCCTCCTCTGGGGTAGACTGGAAACGGAGGGTGTCCTCTCCGAGGAGGGATGGGCCATGGTCGAGAGCGAATTCGCCGAGGCGTACGAGGAGGACGAGCGGGCCATCCGCGGGGCGATACTGAGCGAGCCGATCTCGGCCCTCGATCCGCGTAGCCCGGTCGTGGTGAGTCCGAGGGCGACGGTCGGGGAGGCGGTGCGTCTGATGAACGAGACGCATCGCGGCTGCGTGCTGGTGGTTGAGGGATACGAGCTGATCGGTATCTTTACCGAGCGCGATCTCCTGCGCCTGGTGGAGCAGGAAAGCGACCCGGCCAAGGTGATGGTCGGAAAGGTGATGACCCGCAATCCGGAGGTTCTCCGGCCGGATCACGGGGTTGCACTCGCACTCAACAAGATGACGGTCGGGGGGTTCCGACACATCCCACTCGTCGATGATCAAGGACGCCCGGTCGGCATCGTTGCTATGCGGGACATCGTACGCTTCATGGTGTCGATGTTTCCAGACGCCGTGCTCACCGTGCCTTCGGATCCGTCGGCCATACAAAGCGAGTACGGCGGCTGAGGAACATGACGAACACGAACGACTCCGAGGGAAACCGCGCCGAACATGGCGGCTCGATCGTACTGGAACGCGATTCGGTTGTGATCCGTTTTGCCGGGGATTCCGGCGATGGAATGCAGCTCACCGGTACGGAGTTCACGCGCACGTCGGCCCTACGTGGAAACGACATCGCGACGTTCCCCGATTATCCCGCCGAGATTCGAGCTCCTGCGGGGAGCCTCGGAGGGGTCTCGGGTTATCAGCTCCAGTTCTCGAGCACCCAGATCTTCACCGCGGGAGACGCGCCCGACGTCCTCGTAGCCATGAATCCCGCTGCGCTCAAGCGCAACGTCGGAGATCTCGTCCCGGGCGGGATCCTCATCCTCGACAGCGGCGCATTCAAGAAGCGCAACCTGGAGCTTGCGGGGTACGAGAAGAACCCGGCCGAAGACGGCAGCCTCTCTGCATTCCGCGTCGTCGAGATCGACTTCATGAAGCACATCAATGCGGTGCTGAAGGGAAGCGGTCTCTCTACCCGGGACGCACAGCGAACCCGGAACTTCTTCGCGTTGGGGCTGCTGTTCTGGCTGTTCGGTCGCGAGGATCAGGTCGCGAGTGAGATCGCAGGGATTCGGGAGCGGTTTGCCAAGAAGGCGGATCTGGCCGACGCGAACGTCAATGTTTTCCAGGCGGGCTTCCATTTCGGCGAGACGGCAGAGCTTTTCGACGCGACGTACCGTGTTCCCGCCGCGAAGCTTACGAGGGGCCGATACCGCAACATCACCGGAAACGAGGCTGCGGCCATCGGCATCGCGGCTGCGGGCAAGCTCTCTGGGCTTCGGGTGATGTACGGCACGTACCCGATCACACCCGCGTCCGACATCCTGCACTACCTCGCCCGGTACGGTCGCTGGGGCGTCACCATGTTCCAGGCCGAGGACGAGATCGCTGCGGTGGCGGCTGCGATCGGTGCCTCGTTCGGCGGTGCGCTCGGGGTGACGGGAACCTCGGGGCCGGGTATGGCCCTCAAGCAGGAGGCCATCGGACTGGCCGTGATGACCGAGCTTCCTCTGCTCGTGATCAACGTACAGCGAGCCGGGCCTTCGACGGGCATGCCGACGAAGACGGAGCAGGCCGATCTGTTCCAAGCGGTGCTCGGTCGCAACGGAGAGGCTCCGGTGGCCGTGATGGCGGCCCAGTCGGCGTCGGACTGTTTCGATACGGTCATCGAGGCAGCGCGCATCGCGGTGGAGCACATGACGCCCGTGGTCGTCCTCTCCGATGGTGCCGTCGCCAACGGCTCGGAGCCGTGGCTTCTTCCGAAGGTGGAAGACCTCGAGCCGATCCGACCGCGTCGCCCGGACGCGGCAGATGCGTTCCTTCCCTACGGGCGGGATTCTCGCTTGGTTCGACCCTGGGCGGTGCCTGGATTGCCCGGATTCGAGCATCGCATCGGGGGTCTCGAGAAAGAGGATGGCTCGGGGGTCGTCTCCTACGACCCGATGAACCACGAGCGGATGACGCGCATTCGCGCCGCGAAGATCGAAAAGATCTCCGAACGTCTGCCTCTGGCTCGGGTGGACGGACCCGAGACGGGAGATGTGCTCCTCGTCGGTTGGGGAGGCACGTTCGGCGCTCTGTATCAGGCGGCCCAACGCATGCGCGAAGATGGGCATGCTGTCGGCCATCTGCACCTTCGATATCTGAATCCGCTGCAGTCCAATGTGGGCGAGCTGCTCCGCGGCTATCGCACGGTAGTGGTTGCGGAGCTCAACGGTGGCCAGCTGCGATCCATCCTGCGCGATCGTTTCCTCGTGGATTGCAAGGGGTTGTCGAAGGTCCAGGGCCAGCCGTTCAAGGTCCGTGAGGTCATTGCGGCAGTGCAGCCGTACCTTGCGGCTTCGTCAGTGCAGGGGAAAGCACAGGAGGTTCGATCGTGACCAGCGCTGCTGCGCAGCCGGTGGCTCTCACCAAGAAGGACTTCGAATCCGATCAGGCGGTGCGTTGGTGCCCCGGGTGCGGAGATTACGCGATCCTCGCGCAGATCCAGAAGGTGATGCCGGAGCTCGGCATTCCTAAGGAGAACATCGTCTTCGTGTCGGGAATCGGATGCAGCTCGCGGTTTCCGTACTACATGAACACGTATGGATTCCACACGATCCATGGACGTGCGCCGGCCATTGCAACGGGTCTCAAGCTCGCTCGTCCCGAGCTCTCCGTGTGGGTCGTCACGGGGGACGGGGATGCTCTGTCGATCGGAGGCAATCACGTGATCCACATGTTGCGCCGCAACGTGGATCTCAAGGTGCTCTTGTTCAACAACAAGATCTATGGCCTCACGAAGGGGCAGTATTCGCCGACGTCGGATCGCGGAGCGAAGACGAAGTCCTCACCGCACGGGTCGGTGGCGCGTCCCTTCCGTACGCTGTCGCTGGCGCTCGGCGCCGAGGCCACGTTCGTGGCGCGAGCCATCGATACGGAGACGCAGCACTTGCAGGAGATGATCTCCCGCATGGCAGCTCATCGGGGTACGGCCTTTCTCGAGATCTACCAAAACTGCGTCGTCTTCAACGACGGAGCATTCGAAGACCTCAAGGATCGGAAGATCAAGTCGGAGCATCTCGTTGCACTGGAGCATGGCAAGCCACTGGTGTACGGCGCAGAGCACGACAAGGTGGTGAAGCTCGATCCCAAGTCGCTGCGGCTGTATGCGGGAAGAGTCGGAGAGAACGACGGAGGCGTCGAGATCACACACGACGAGCGCGACCCCGACTCCACGGTTGCGACGCTTCTCGCCCGTTGCGGTCCTCCGGACCTTCCGACGCCGATTGGTGTGCTGCGAGCCTTCGAGGAGCCGACGTTCGAGGCGGGGATGGTCGCCCAGGTCGAGCAGCAGATCGCTTCGAGGGGTGAGGGTACGCTCGAGGAGCTGTTGGGACAGGGCGATATCTGGGACGTCTGATCGCCTGCGCTCGTAGGCACGGCTCCGTCTCGTGAGGGGGCTGGCCCTGTCGAAGGGACGATGATCCGCTACCCTCGCGCCCGCCGAGGTTCAGGGTGCGGCGATGAGTCGGCCGGCTTTCCGGCGACCGCTCGGTTCGCCACTCGCTTCGGAAGGAGACGACGCAGATGAGCGCTGCTGGGCTGATGAACGCGGATGCGTTCCACCTGATCTACCTGTTTGCCGCCACGTGCGGGGTTCTTGCCATTCCGGCGATTCTCGGTCTGATTGCTGTTCTACGCGAGCGCGACTGACCCCGAGGCTGCGTTCTCCTTCGGACCCTGGGCTCCTCCCCGCGCCGTTCGGAGGTAGCCGATGCCCACCGTTCGCGAGCTCGTCGAATCGATCGGTAGCTTCTCCCCGTATGCGAAAGCCGCGGCGTGGGATCCCGTGGGCCTGCAGATCGGCGATCCCGATGCCGTCGTACATCGCGTAGCCGTCTGCCATGAGGTGACCGAGCGTGTCGTCGAGCGCCTCGAGAGCGATCCGACCGAGCTCCTCCTCACGTATCACCCCCTCCTGTTCCGGCCCACACTGCGCATCGTCGCTGGGCCGGACCCGGTAGGCCGAGCGCTGCGACTGGCTCGCCTGGGGATCGCCCTGGCCGTGGCCCACACGAATTTCGATGTCGCCCCTGGTGGCGCTGCGGACGCGCTGGGCGACGCCCTCGGTCTCGAGGATCTCCTGCCGTTCGGGGTAACGTCGGGTTCTCCCGTGAGGAAGGTCGTGACCTTCGCCCCGGAGACTGCTGCGGAGGGCATTCTCGCGGCTGTCGCCGCTGCAGGCGGTGCGCGCATCGGAAGCTACACGCACTGCTCGTACCGGACCCTGGGGATCGGGACGTTCTTCGCGGGCGCGGGGACGAATCCAGCGGTGGGGCAGAGAGGGGTGCTCCAGCACGAGCCGGAGGTCCGCTTGGAGTTCGTGGTTCCGGAGGAGCGCGAAGAAGACGTGCTCGCGGCCCTCGTGGCGGCTCATCCCTACGAGGAGCCCGCGTTCGACGTGTACGATCGCCGTGGAGATGCTGGAATGGTGGGCCGGATGGGACGCTTGCCCGAGCCGGTCTGCCTCTCCGCTCTGGCGCAGATCGCCTCCCGGAGCTTGCATGCCCCGGCTCTGCGCGTCGCGGGCCCCCACGATCGGCGCGTGGGAGCGGTCGCCGTGGTTCCCGGTTCGGGGGGCGACCTCATCGATCAGGCGGCGGCACTTCGGGCGGATGTCCTGATCACGGGTGATCTGAAGCACCACGTCGCGCGCAGGGCGCTCGATCGAGGGCTTTGCCTGATCGATGCGGGCCACGTCCCGACCGAGCGTCCCGGAGTCTCCCGGCTTCTCGACCGGGCTCGTTCTCTCGGCGTCGAGGCGGTCGACCTCGTCGGGCGCGACGCCGATCCCTGGGACCCGGACTGACCGGGGCTACGCGGGGGAGAGCTCGTTGCCGCAACGGTGGCAGAATCGCGCCCCCGGGGTTGGCGGCGTGTGACAGGAGGGGCAGACGGCCGTTCGATGTTGCGGAGCCCCACATCCGTGACAGAAGTTGGCCGTGACGGGAACCGCCGTGTTGCAGGATGCACAGGATGCGGGTGATCCTGGCTCCTCGCGGGTGGGGGCGCCTCCGTTCATGGCGCGCGAGACGAGCCCTCCGAGCCCTCCGGCCAGACCCAGGCCGGCGCCGATGCCCACGCCGGCGCCGACTCCGGCCGAGGCCATCCCTGTCTCTCCGTCCGCGCCCGGCCCCCCGGCTGCGGCCTTCTCGAGGGCATTCGCCGCCTGGTAACGCAGGAATGTGTCCATGCTTCCGACCGCAGCGATGCCCGCTCGCTTGTCGATCATCTCCTGGACGTGATCGGGCGGAGAGATCGACAGGATCTTGAAGTCGCTCACGGTGACGCCGTACTTCTCGAAGTCGGAGAGGATCTGCGCCTTGATGCCCGCCGAGAGCTCGTTGTAGTACTGCGCGAGGTCCAGAACCGTACGCAGATGCGTACCCAGGAAGTCCGCGACATGCGTGACGATGAAGTTGCGAAAGAAGTCGGAGACGCGATCGGGTGCCAGCGAGTCGACGGCTCCAGCGACGGTATTCAGGAAGACCTGCGGGTGCGTGATGCGGTACGAGAACATTCCGAATGCGCGCAGGCGTACCATCTGCAGCTCGTCGTCCCGGAACAGGATGGGCTCCATCGTGCCCCATTTCTGGTTCACGAAGGTCTTTCGATTGACGAAGTACACCTCCGCGCGGAAGGGGCTGTCGAAACCCATGGGGAGCGACAGGGCCCGCGTGAGCAGAGGGATGTTCAGTGTCGAGAGCGTGTGACGTCCGGGGCCGAAGGTGTCGAGCGCACGTCCATCGCGGAGGAACACGGCGGACTCGGTCTCGCGAACCACGAGCTGTGCGCCGAGCTTGATGTCGGTGGATCCCTTCTCGGGCCAGCGAGAGACGATCGAGCTACCAGCGGTGTCGGGGGATTCGATGATCTCGATGAAGATGCCCATGGTGATTACCTCGCGACCAGATCGAGGATGGCGTGTCGGCGATCCTCGAGAGTGCGTTCGAGCTCGGAGATCGCGGCGAAGAGTTCCTCGTGCTCGATCTCTCCCTCCGACGTCTGTCGTTCGAGCTCTACGACGCGATCGATGAGCGCAGCCGTGTGCTCGTGAACGCTTTCGAGCATGCGAGGATCGTCCCACTTCATCTCGTCGAAGAACCCCGCATATCCACGATCCGCATGGCGGAGCTCGTTGCGCAGGCGTTCCGCGCGGTTCACAAGGTCCTGAAGGATGGCCATGCGTCCGAGTTCGGTCTTGCGCGTGGCCTCGTGGAGGAACTCGATGATGCGATCGAGTCGGCTTGCTCCAAACGTGCGGATGAGATGATCCGCCTCGCGTCGGGATTCCCGGTCGTGGTAGCTGCGCAGGCCTGGCAGGTGGGCTGCGAGACGTTCCAGGGGGTTGCGAGCCCCGCGGATCCGGCCCAGGAGTTCGCTCATGTTCGTCGCCTCCGATCCGACGCACGTCGAAAGGCCGGGGACGCCTTCCGGGTTCGTTGCCTGGGGCTGCTTCGGCGATGCCACCCGGGGTCTTGAGGAAGGCGATGTTCAGCGTAGGGGGAACGTTCGCGTCGCAATCGGCAGTGCCGCGCTCGGCTCGAGAAGGTCGCGCGCAATGCCTCGCAGGGTCGAGCCGAGCTGGACCTTCGCCGGGCGCCAGCAGTCGTCGCGGAGCGCCATCGGGATCGAGGCGAGGATGGCGTCTCCGAGATCGAGCTCCACGTCCCGGATCCACTCGCAGAAGCTACGGGCGTGGAGACGACGGGTGCTCTGATGGTCGTGGAGGGCTACCAGGGCGAACGGGGCGAGAGCCATGGCTTCTTGCGCGGAAAGCTCGACGCCGAGCATGCGTCGCCGCTCGCCAGGAACCGGCCGTCGAGGCGAAAGGATGGGTTGACGCCATCCGAGCCAACCTACGAGCTGTGCCCAGGCATCGTCGAGCTCGGGACGGCCGAAAATCCGGCGCGCCGGTAGGTAGAGGAGGCTCGACTCGGGATCGGTCTCCGCGAAATGGCGTGCGATCGGCTGGGGCGACACCGCCTCGAGCCAGTCCCAGATGCGCTCGAAGCACCCATGGGATGGGGTCCGCACGCGAAAGGGGAAGGCCCAGAAGGGGAGGCAAACGATCTCACCGGACGGGTCCGGCTCGGGATCCATGGCGGTCTGGTATGCGGTGAGCCGCAGACCCTTCGGCGTCACTTCCACGGCACGATGGCAGGTAGGACAGAAGACGATTCGCTCACGGGGCGGAAGGTGTATCCCCCAGCCACACTCGGGGCACTCCGAGGCGATGGCGTGGATGTCCACGGGAGGGAACACCGCGCGGGACTCCCGCTCGGGAATGGATCGATACGAGGAGATCTCTCCCGGGCGCAGCGTGCCCGCGATCGTTCCGAACTGGCCGTCGATCAGGTGCGCCTCGGGTTGGCCGTCGCGTTCGATCTCGACGGCCACCATGTGCTTGAAGACCCGGAATCTCTGATTCCAGAGCGTGCGGTGCATTCGTGCGATGATGTCCGTGCGGGATCTGACGCGCACCGCGGATCGATCGAGCTCCCTTGCAGGGGGCTCGTGATGCGCGTCCTGCCGCTCGATGAATCGGCCCGTTGCCAGGGCGACGTGCTCTTCGGAGAGGAGCACGATCTGCATGCCAGGAATCTTCAGCCCGCGGTCGCGAAGATCGAATCGGCTCGGGTCGTAGTCGCGTCTCAGCTCCTCTGCGAGGAAGATCTGGACGAAGGACTCCTTGGTATCGCCCCTGCGACCGAGAATCCCTTGGGCGATCGTCTGTTCGTCGATCTCGTACGGAGCGAAGAAATCGATCCTCTCGACGAGCCGGAGCGAGCGGCGGAGGCGATCCTCGAGAGCTCGCATCCGCGCATCGATCCAGATGGGGATCTCGACATCGAGGCCGTCCTTCGTCTTGGTCCGCCCCGCCAGCTCGCTCCTTGCGGATTCGAGCTCCCGGTAGATCAACAGATCGATCGGGTCCATGGATCGCGATCGATCCGAGACGACGAAGACCTGCTCGTCGACCTCTTTGCTCGCGATGAGCGTCGATCCGCAGAACTCGCAGTGAAAGGAGTGGTCCCAGACGCCGGCGGAGAAGGGGCCCGCACACTCCGGGCAGCAGCCTTGGAGTACGAGAGGGGATTCGTTGCGAGGATGGGATTCGGAAAACACTACGGCCGCCGATTCCATGGAGAGTCGATGCCCCAGGAATCGGCGGCCGTGGCGGGAACTTTCAGGAGAGGTCCTGGAAAGGCTGCCCGATGCCCTTCGACTATGCGGCTCGGCGTCGCACGGCTGCACCCACGACCACGCTGCCCAGGCCGAAGAGCGCCATGGAAGCCGGCTCTGGGATGGGCTTGGCTACGAAGCTCTCCCATCCACCGTCTTCGAAACCGCGAACCTTGATGCCGACGATACGAAGCTCTCCTCGCAGGAGCGCCTCGGTCATGTCCTCGAAGCTCGCGGAGAGGCCCATGACGACGCCAAGGTACTCACCAGGGTCCACGCCGTTCACGGGCAAGCCGAACAGCGCCGAGGCTGCATCATCGGCGTAGAAGCCGAATCCCCGCCCGTAGGGAAGGTTGATATCGGAGGCGATGTTGAAGTTCACGCCCGGACCATTGTCGAGAGCGTTGATGCCGGAGAAGACGCCATACGGGTCGTCGAAGTACACGTGAGTGATCGACGACGCCTCGGGTCCGATGTTCGTGAAGTGGAAGCGGGCCTCGCCGCCACCCAGATCGGTGACATCTACGAACATCTGAGCCTCGCCGACAGCAACGTTCGTCGGATTGATGTTCGTGATGCTCTCGAAGGTGAGCGTGTACGCCTCTGCGGATCCCGCCAGAAACACGCTCGCCACGACCCCTGCCAATACCAGCTTCAGATTCCGACCGATCGATCCAGCTCCCACGCTGTATGCTGCCATCGCCACGCGACCCTCCCTGCATGGAGAAAAAAACGGGCTCCCTGCTGTTGGGATTCTCCTATGCCGTCGAGATCCTGTCAAGCAGAGCTCCGGGCGGGAAAAAAGCTACGGCCGCTGGCGAAAACCAGCGGCCGTAGCTGAGGTCATCGAGCGGAAGTAGCT
>CAZOTO010000048.1:0-19968 GCA_964582775.1 uncultured Myxococcales bacterium | reverse complement strand
AGCTCGTCTACTGCGTCCGCCGCAAGCCCGGCCTGTCGGTCGAGGTGTTCCAACGCTACTGGCTCGAGAGCCACGGGGCCCTCGTGCGTTCGCTTCGCGACGTGCTGCCGCTCGAGCGGTACGTGCAGAGCCACACTCTTCCCGGCTCCGACACGGCCGAGAAGCCCCCGGGCACGCCTCGAGGGGAGCCCTACGACGGCATCGCCGAGATCTGGCTCGATTCCGAAGCCATCGCGGGCGGCGGGGCGATCTCCGAAGAGGCCCTCGAGGCGCAGCGAAGGGTGATGGAGGACGAGCTCGAGTTCGTGGACCACGCCCGTTCCTGCGTCTTCTACACCATCGAGCACGAGATCTTCTGACGCCGGTCCTCCGCCTGCCTACTTCTTTTCCGCCTCCGCGATCGCCTGCTCGGTGGGGACGAGCAGGCCGCTGGCGCGCGGGAAGCCGACGTACTGCGCAAGGTGGATGAGGATCTCGCGCAGCTGCTCGGGCGTGAGCTCGTCGCGGGCGAGCGCTGCGCGCACCTGGACACCCCACGGCATGGCCTCGCCGAGCGCGGCGATGACGCCCATGGTGATGAGCCGGCGATCGCGGATGGACAGCGCATCGCGTGTCCACACCTCGGCCCACAGGTGCTCGAGCATCAGGTCGCCGAACGGGCTCGTCCCCTCGGGCGGCACGACGACGTTGCCCGCGTACACTTCCTTGATCTTCTCCTCACCCCTGCGTCTCCGCTCCGCCCTGCTCGCATCCGTTCCCATCGCTTCTCCTTCGTGCGGATCGACCCGCGTGGAATCGCCTCGCGCTTGCGTGTGATCTCATCACGTTCCGAGGCCGACGACCAGTCGAGCAGAGAGGTGTGTTAAATTGGGCGTCCCGGCAAGCGGTCGGGAGGAGTGTTTCCATGAGCTTTCCGGGAATCGAGGGCAAGGTGGCGATCGTGACCGGCGCGGGCGGAGGCATCGGCCTCGGCTACGCGCGGGCGCTCGCCGGCGCGGGTGCGAAGGTGATCGTCGCGGAGATCGACGCCGCGAAGGGCGAGGCCGCCGCAGCGTCGATCCGCAGCGCTGGGGGTGATGCCGCCTTCGTGCGCGCGGACGTGGGCAGCGAGGACTCCACGCGCGCGCTCGCGGCGCGCACGCGCGAGCTCTGCGGCGGCATCGACTTCCTGGTGAACAACGCGGCCATCTTCGGCGGCATGAAGCAGGACTCGCTGCTCACCGTGGACTGGAGCTACTACCAGACGTTCATGAACGTGAACCTGAACGGCGCGCTCCTCTGTACACGCGCGTGTGTCCCGCACATGCGCGAGCGCGGCGGAGGTGCGATCGTGAACCAGTCCTCGACCGCGGCGTGGATGGGCGTGGGCTACTACGGGCTCGCGAAGCTCGCGACGAACGGCCTCACGCAGTGCCTGGCGCGCGAGCTCGGTTCCGCGAAGATCCGCGTGAACGCGATCGCGCCCGGACCGACGGACACCGAGGCGCTGGCGACACAGGTGCCCGAGTCGTACCGCAAGGCGATGGTGGCGCAGCTTCCGCTGGCGCGGCTCGGAACACCGGACGACATGGCCCAGGCCTGTCTGTTCCTGCTCTCCGACGCGGCGGCCTGGATCACGGGTCACATCCTGGCGGTGGACGGCGGGCAGATCGTCCGCCCCTGACCAGCGACTTCCACGAGAAACGAGGAACGCGATGGCACTGATGGATCTCGCACCGGAGACGCGTCTACTGATCGACGGGAAGCTCGTCGAGTCCGCGAGCGGTGCGCGCTTCGCGAACGTGAACCCGGCGACGGAAGAGGTGCTCGGCACCGCTGCCGACGGCACGAAGGAGGATCTCGACCTCGCGATCGGGGCCGCGCGGCGCGTCTTCGACGAGACGGACTGGGCGAACGATTCCGCGTTCCGGGCGCGCTGTCTGCGCCAGCTTCACGAGGGGCTGCGCGCCGAGAAGGAGCAGCTTCGCTCCATCGTCGTGCGCGAGGCGGGTGCGTGCGTGTCGCTCACCGGCTTCATGCACGTGGACGATCCGATCGAGTCGATGGCCTACTGGGCGCAGAAGGCGCAGAGCTATCCGTACGAGCGCGACATGGCGGACATCTCGTTCATGGGCCGGACCGTGCGGCGCATCCTGCGGCGGGAGCCGATGGGCGTGGTGGGCGCGATCACGCCGTGGAACGTGCCGCTCCTGCTGAACCTCGTGAAGATCGGACCGGCGCTCGCGGCGGGATGCACCGTGGTGTTGAAGCCCGCGCCGGACACGCCGTGGTCGGCCACGCACCTCGGGCGCATCCTCGCCGAGCGGACGGACATTCCCGCGGGCGTGGTGAACATCGTCTCATCGTCGGATCACCTCGTGGGCGAGGCGCTCGTGCGCGATCCGCGCGTCGACATGGTGACGTTCACCGGATCGACGGCGACGGGGCGCCGTGTGATGGAATGCGGCGCGGCGACGGTGAAGAAGGTCTTCCTCGAGCTCGGGGGGAAGAGTGCCGCCATCGTGCTCGACGATGCGGATCTCGTGGCGACGCTTCCGGGGGCGGCGGCGACGTGCCTGCACGGGGGCCAAGGCTGCGCGATCACCACGCGCTGGCTGGTGCCGCGCGCGCACTACGCGCAGGCCGTCGAGATCCTGCGCGCGGCGTTCTCCGGCTGGAAGTACGGAGATCCCGAGGATCCCGCGAACCTGCAGGGGCCGCAGATCTCGCGCCGCCAGCAGGAGCGCGTTCTCTCCTACATCGAGCGCGGCAAGGCAGAGGGCGCGCGGCTCGTCGTGGGCGGTGGGAAGCCCGGGCGCAAGGGATTCTTCGTGGAGCCCACCCTGTTCGTCGATGTGGACCCGAAGTCGACGATCGCGCAGGAGGAGATCTTCGGCCCCGTGTGCTGCGTGATCGCGTACGACAGCGATGACGAGGCGGTGCGCATCGCGAACGACTCGATCTACGGGCTGTCGGGCGCGATCTACTCTGCGAGCGAGGAGCGCGCGCTGGCGCTGGCGCGGCGCATCCGCACGGGGACGATGTCGGTGAACGGTGGACAGTGGTTCCACGTCGATACACCGTTCGGTGGCTACAAGCAGAGCGGTGCGGGCCGCGAGAACGGCGAGATGGGCTTCGAGGAGCACCTGGAGACGAAGGTGATCGCGCTGCCTCGCGCCTGAGCGGGCGTGCGACGAACGCGGGCGCGATCGCGTGGATTCGCAGGCGGCTGCGCGCCGCACGGAGGCAGGGGTGACGCGGACGGCGGTGATCACGGGGGCCTCGTCGGGAATCGGCGAGGCATTGGCCCTCGAGCTCGGCGCGCGCGGATGGATCCTCGCGCTCGGTGCGCGACGGGCGGATCGGCTCGAGAAGGTCGCGCGTGCGGCGTGCGATGCCGGCGGTCGCGCGGTGGCGATCGCGCTCGACGTCACGGATCCCGCGTCGATCGACGCGTTCTGGCGCGAGGCCGAGAGCAGGGTCGGCGAGATCGACGCGCTCGTGAGCAACGCGGGGCGCGCCACGCTCGGCCCGCTCGTCGCCTGTTCGGACGACGCGCTCGCGGCCGACGTCACCGTGAACCTGCTCGCGCACATGTGGCTCGCGAAGCGGGCGCTGCCGAAGATGATCGAGCGCCGTCGCGGCGACCTCGTCTTCGTCGGCTCGGACGTCGCCGTGCGGCCGAAGCCGGAGCTCGCCGCGTACACTGCGTGCAAGACGGGCCTCGAGGCGCTCGCCCGCGCGCTCGCCATGGAGACGCACGACTACGGCATCCGCACGACTGTGGCGCGACTCGGCGCCACGGCGACGGAGTTCGGATCGGATCTTCCCGATGCGCGCCGCGGCGAGGCCGTGGCGCTGTGGCAGCGCTGGGGCCTGCACCTCACGCTCGACGTGGTGACCGCACTGCGCGCCGCGAAGACGATCGCGGATGCGCTGGCGATTCCGCCGAGCGAGGGCGGCATCGTGCTCTTCGAGCTGCTGCCCACCCCGACGCCTGCGCGCTGATCTCGGCTCCGATCTGCACCCGATCGCGTCGGACCGTCAGCGCGCGCCCATCCGCGCGCCCCCGTCGATGCGCAAGGTCTCCCCGTTGATCATCGAGTTCTCGACGACATGGCAGACGAGTCGCCCGAACTCGCTCGGATCCCCCATGCGCCGGGGGAACGCCGCATGGCTCAGCATGCGGTCGCGCATCTCCTGCGGCGCGAGCATTACGAGCGGCGTCTCGAAGACGCCCGGGGCGATCGTGTTGCAGCGGATGCCCGCATGCGCGAGATCGCGCGCGATGGGAAGCGTCATCCCGACGATCCCACCCTTCGCCGCGGAGTACGCGGCCTGACCGATCTGGCCCTCGAACGCCGCCACCGAGGCGGTGTTCACGATCACGCCGCGCTCTGCGCCTGCATCGGGCTCGCCTTGCATCATGCGGGCGGCGACCAAGCGGATCGCGTTGAACGTGCCCACCAGGTGTACGTCGATCACGCGCCGGAACGTCTCCAGGGGGAAGGGATGACCCTCCCGGTCCACGGTTCGCGTGGCCGAGGGAATGCCCGCGCAGTTCACGAGGATCCGGATCGGACCGAGGCGTTCCTCGACGCCCGCGACGGCGGTCCCCACCTGCTCCTCGTTCGCGACGTTCGCGCGGACGAACATCGCGGGGTCCAGCTCCCGCGCGAGCTCCCTCCCCTTGCTCTCGTCGAGATCCAGCAGGCCGACACGCGCGCCGCGCCGCGACAGCTCGCGGGCAGCGGCGGCGCCGAGGCCCGAGGCCCCTCCCGTGACGATTGCGACCGCCCCCTGGATCTCCATCGCGCTCTCTCCTTGGCCTCCGAGGTGATTCCCGCCGCCCGGCGGGGATAGAATAGCCGGGCGAAGATCGCGCGGATCTGGGTTCCGGCGCGGCAAAGGAGGATCGATTGCGGCTGCTGATGCACGTGGCGGTTCGACGGGGTGCGGAGCTCGGCTTTCCGGACTACCTGTGGCGAGAGGTGGCGCGCATGCGGCGCGTCGCTCCGGAATCCGTGAGCGAGGTGAACCTTCTCGAGCGGCTCGAGGCAGATGTGTTCGGTCCGACGACCCCCTACTCGTGGACGATCGAGATGCGAGCCGAGGGCAACGACGCAGAGCGCGCGCTCTGCCATCTGGTCGAGGGAATCGGCGAACGCATGGACGACGGAGCGCACAGCGATCTGTGCACGGCGCTCGTGGGCGAAGACCGCATCTTCGTTCCCTGCGATCGGACACCCGTACGCTACCAGTACTTGATGCGCCGCCAGGCGTCGCTCAGCCACGAGTCGTATCTGCGCCGCTATGCGGCGATCCACTCCGGCTTCGGCCTGAAGACGCCGGGAATCCGCGGCTACGTACAGTTCCATGTCGATTCCGAGGCATCGCGCCGCGCTGCGCGTGCCGCGGGTGTCGGCATCTGGGGTGTGGACAGCGTGTCGGAGCTGCACTTGGATTCGGTCGAGCACTTCCTCGCGCAGGTTTCCACGTCGCCCGTCGGCGCCGAGGCGATCGCCGACGAGGAGAAGTTCGTCGACCGCGCGCGATCGCTCGACTTCTGCTCGCGGGTGCATTGGCAGGAACGAGGAAAGGGCGCGTCATGACGGCGAACGAACGAACGGCCTTCTGCGGGAAGTACGGCCCGTGGGCGCTGGTGGCAGGTGCCTCCGACGGCATCGGCGAGCACTTCGCGCGCGAGATCGCTGCGCGCGGCGTGAACGTGATCCTGCTCGCGCGCCGCGAGAGCGTGCTGGCGGCGCTGGCGGCGGATCTGCGCGAGAAATACGGTGTCGATGTCCGCACCGTCGTCGCCGATCTCACGCACGCGGACCTGATGGAGCGGGTCGAGCCGACGATTCGCGATGTCGAGGTCGGTCTCCTCGTCTACAACGCCGGTGCCGTGCATGGCAAGACGAGGTTCCTCGAAGCACCCGTGGATCGCGCGCTCCACCTGGTTCGCCTGAACTGCGACAGCCCGCTTCGGCTCGCGCATCGCTTGGGTGTTCCCATGCGAGAGCGCGGACGCGGAGGCATCGTGCTCGTGTCGTCGATGGCGGGGCTCGCGGGCTCCGCCTACAACAGCACGTACAACGGGGTGAAGGCCTTCGAGATCATCCTCGCGGAAGGTCTCTGGCACGAGCTCGCATCCGATGGGGTCGACATGATGGTGGCGATTCCCGGTGCCACGCTCACGCCGAGCATGATCTCGTCCATCCGAGGCATCGAGGACTACCCGAATCTGATGAAGTCCGAGGACGTGGCGCGAGGGGCGCTCGCGCATCTGGGCAAGGGTCCAGCGTTCATTCCGGGTGAGTCGAACCGCGCCATCGCGCGGATGTCGTGGCCGGTTCCGCGCGCGAAGCTGGTGAACCGCATGAGCGAGGCGACTGCGAACATGCACGGCCTGCCGTTCGCCGAGGTGGAGGGCGTGGACCAGTTCGGGGAGTGAAGCCGCCCCTCGGATCGCCGAGCGCCGCGATCGCGCGGCCGTAGCGGCTGCGATAGCTTGGCGCGCGATGGCTCGGAGGAGGCGCAGGCGCACACATCGGTGGAGCCCGTGGCTGCGCGCTGCGGGCATTGCCGTGCTCGTCCTGCTGGTGGGCAGCGTGCTGCTCGTGCTCCCGCTGCGCTGGATCGCGCCCTCGACGACGTCGGTGATGTTGCAGGAGCGACTCGGGATCGGTGCGCTCGAGGCACGGTCCATCCACTACGAGTGGATGGACTGGGAGCGCATCTCGCCGCACGCGGCGATCGCCTTCGTCGCGGCCGAGGACCAGAAGTTTCCGCACCACGGCGGCTTCGACGTCGATTCGATCGCGGACGCCCTCGGGAATCGCCAGCGCCGCCTGCGCGGGGCGAGCACGATCTCGCAGCAGGTCGCCAAGAACCTGTTCCTGTGGAACGAGCGATCATTCGTGCGCAAGGGACTCGAGGCCTATCTCACGGTGTGGATCGAGCTTCTGTGGCCGAAGCGGCGCATCCTCGAGGTGTACCTGAACGTGGCCGAGCTCGGCCCGGGGGTGTACGGAGTCGGCGCGGCGAGCGAGCGCTTCTTCGGCAAGTCCGCAGCTCGCTTGACGCTGCGCGAAGCGGCGCTGCTCGCGGCAGTGCTGCCGAATCCGAAGCAGATGTCCGCCGTGCGGCCGTCGTCGTACGTGCGCTCGCGTGCGGACTGGATCGAGCGCGCAGCGCTGCGCCTGGGAGGAGCGCGGTACCTCGGGGGTCTGTGAGGTCCGGTTTCGTATCGCCGTGCAGTTTGCGCAACGAGGTTAGGGGTGTGGTGGGACGGCTTGCGCGCTTGCTCCACGTCAGGCGCGGAGACCGTGCAAGATCCACTCGATCGTTGCGTCGACGAGCTCCGGATCGAGGGGCTCGTGGGAACCGGATCGGAATACCCGGTTCGCATAGGCGACGCCGAGCTCGCAGATCGCGTCTGCGATCGCATCCACCCGCAGATCGGAGCGGAACTCGCCCACATCGACTCCCTCGCGCAGGATCGCCCCAACCTTCAGCCTCGAATCCTCGACGATGCGCGCGACCACGTCACTCCAGGTCGAGAGGATGGCGAGCTGCTCTTGGCCGAGCAGCGCAGCCAGCAACGGGTGTGCGAAGGCGTACTCGAGCGATGCGCGATAGCGCGCCTGCAGCGCCTGCGAGGGCCTGCCGCGATGCCGGGCTACGACCTCGTCGAGGGTGGCTCTCCATCCCCCCAGTACCTGCTCCACGACCACCTCGAACAGGTGTTCCTTGCTCGTAAAGAACGTGTACAGGCATCCATTGGAGACGCCGGCGGCACGAGCGATCTCCTCGATGCGTGTCTTCTGGAACCCCAGCATCCCGAAGTGGTGGCTAGCCGCCGCGAGGATTCGCTGTCTGCGTTGCTCGCTCTCCGCGGTACGTCGGTTTCGCGTGGATGCGGAGCGGACGCGACGGGACGGCTTCGTTCGTATGCGCGGCATCGGGTTGGGCTCGATCGGATTGGATGGCCCGATGAGGCCTCCGGGGGGCGGGCACGCTCTCGGGATTCAGTCGATTGAAAATAGTAAGTCACATTTTCATTGAAAATGTCCAGGGTGATGTTCATGATCGGTGGCGGCTCCTGCAGAGGTCCTCCTTGGCGCCACACGTGTGGATCGAAGAGGCGAAGCGAACAGGGGGTGGATCGTGTCCGCGGCGGTTCTGCGTTTCGACATGCGCGCCCCAGCGTTTTCTCCGGCACGGGCGGACGAGCTCTACCGCGCTGCGCTCGACATGTCTGCATGGGCGGACGAGCATGGCTTCACGATGATCGGTCTCGCGGAGCATCACGCCTCCGAGGACGGCTATCTTTCGGCTCCTCTAGCGATGGCGGGTCTTCTCGCGGGCCGCACGCGCCGCATCGGGATCACGCTCGGGGCGCTCCTCCTCCCGCTGTACGATCCGATCCGCGTCGCCGAGGATCTCGCGATCCTCGATCTGGCGAGCGGAGGCCGGATCGTCGTCGTGGCGGGAATGGGCTACCGCCCCGAGGAGTATGCGCTCTTCGGGAAGGACTGGTCGGCGCGCGCGAAGCTCTTCGATGATGCCCTGGGCACCGTTCTCCGTGCGTGGGGTCGCTTGCCCTCCGAGCCTGGCGACCGGGCGCGGAGGGTGACACCGAAGCCGCTCTCCGATCGGCATCCGATCCTCGCAGTCGGCGGCTCGAGCCGGGCAGCTGCGCGCAGGGCTGCGCGATTCGCGCTCCCCTTCGCGCCGGCCGTACGGGACGAGACGCTTGCGGATCTCTATCGAGCCGAGTGCGCGAGACTGGGTGTGGCACGGCCCCGTGTGTTCGATCTGGGGCTCGCCCCTGCGCTCTTCGTCTCGGAGGATCCGGAGCGCACATGGAAGGAGCTCGAGCCTCACTTCCTGCACGATGCTCGCTGCTATGCCTCATGGCAGCGCGAGGGAACGAGAAGCTTCTGGCACTCACACGCCCTCTCGGCCGACGACCTCCGCGCGGAGGGCAAGTACCTCGTGCTCACGCCGGAGCAGTGCATCGAAGAGGCCTCGAAGAAGGGCGATCAAGCGGTTTTCCATCTGTCTCCGCTCGTCGGCGGTGCGCCGCCGCAGATCGGATGGCGGAGTCTCGAGCTGTTCACGAGCCGGGTGATGCCGCGGCTGCGGGGAGTGTGAGCAGATGGAGGCGCTCGTCGTAGGCGGCGCGGGTACCACGGGTCGGGGAGTCGTCGCAGCCCTCATCGATCGGGGCTACCGCGTATCGATTCTCCATCGTGGCCTGCACGATCCAGATCTCCCCGACAGCGTCGAATGCATTCTCGCCGATCCGCACTGGCCCGAGGAGCTCGAGACCGCATTCGAGGGTCGACGTTTCGACCTCGCAATCATCCTCTATGGCCGGTTGCGTCACGTAGCCGATGCTCTCGTCGGCAAGGTGAGTCGTGTGATCTCGGTGGGAGGCGCTCTTCCCATCTACAAGGGGTGGATGCGCATCACGGAGAAGAATCCCTTCGAGTGCATGGAGCCCACTCCCGTGCTTCTGGGGGAGCACCATCCTCTCTCCACCGCAGAGGGAGTGGACAACTTCTCGGTGCAGGTCCGGCGCACAGAGGAAGCGCTCATGCAGGCGCACCGCTCGGGAAACTTCGAGGTCACGCACCTGCGCTACCCGATCGTGTATGGCCCACATCAGATCGCCGCGCCCGAGTGGGGCCTCGTGCGCCGCGCGCGGGAAGGCCGAAGGCGTGTAATCCTTCCTGGTAGTGGCATGACGCTGCTATCGCGAGGGTACGGTGACAACATGGTGCATGCGCTGATGTTGGCGATCGACCATCCTCGCGAGGCCTCGGGCCAGATCTTCAACGTTGCCGACGATCGGATCCTCTACAACCGCGAGTGGGTGGAGATCGTGAGCGACGCCCTCGGAGTCCAATTCGAGATCGTCGATATCCCTTTCGACATGCTGCCGCACGGGTTCCGGGCCGCGCCCCCCCAGCTGCTCTACCGTCACCACTGCGTGATGGATACGGGGAAGCTCCGCTCCCTTCTCGGATACCGCGATGTGGTTCCGGCCGAGGAGGCACTGCAGCGAACGGTGGAGTGGTATCTCGCGAATCCCCTGCCTCCGAACGGCGAGATCGAGAAGAACATCGGAGATCCCTACGACTACGCGTACGAGGATGCGTTGATCGACATCTATCGCTCGCACCGGGACGCGGCACTGCGCGAAATGAACGCGAGGCCCGCGGTCGACGTAGTCTGGAGGCATCCGTATCCGCACCCGAAGAAGCGCGGCGACATACGATGAATACCGCGGGCAGGAAGCCTTTGCGGAGAGAGCTCATCCTAGAAGGAGTGACGACATGGCCAAGGAGCTCAATGATCTCAGCGGACCGTTCGATCCGGACCTGACCTTCGACGATCTCTCCAAGGAGTTTCTCCTGAAGATCATGCACGAGTGGCAGTTCGCGTGGGTCCACATGGCCCAGGCATTTCTCGAGACCACCCGCAAGCGGGTCGGCTTCGACGAGGCGAACGCCATCCAGCTCGAAGCGTGGCAGCTCATCGCGGAGCGCGTGAATCCCCGGTATGCGGAGATCGGGAACATCGAGCTCAGGACGGTCGTCGACTCCCTCAAGGTGCTCCAGCTCCCGTTGGACAACACGATGCACTCCCTCTACGGAGCGAAATACGAGATCAAGAACGAGAACCACGTGATCGTGACGATCCCGCAGTGCAAGACGCTCTGCTACTACGAGAGGTGCTCTCCGGAGATGATTCAGCCGACGTGCCACGTGCTGGAGCCGATCGTGATCGAAAAGTACTTGGTCAATCCGAAGATCAAGGTGAAGGCGCTGAAGCTCCCTCCGCGAAACGATTCGAGCGAGATCGCCTGCCAGTGGGAATACACCCTCGAGGAGTAGGGCCGCCTGCTGGCCGCGAGGTGCGCGATGATCGAACGAGCGGATACATGGAGCCGGTTGAGCGTGTATGCGGGAGCTGCGGCCGCCCATCGGCCTGGGCAGAGCTATACGCTTGCGGATCGCGTCGAAGAGGCATGTGCGAAGCATTCCGATCGGCCGTTTCTCCACTTCGGTGACGATACGATCACGTACCGCGACTTCGCCGCGCGCGCGAACCGGGTGGCACACTGGGGGCTTCGCGCGGGTCTGCGTCGGGGCGACCGGGTGGCTCTCCTCATGGAGAACCGACCGGAGTTCATCGCCTGCTGGGTGGGACTCGCACGGATCGGCGTCGTAACGTCTCTGATGAACACGAATGTTCGCGGAGAGATCCTCTCGCATGCGATCCATGCGTCCGGAGCGCGACGGATCATCGTTGGAGAGGAGTGCGCCGGAAACCTCGCAGCATCCGAGGGTACAACCCTTGAAGCGCTCGAGGTCTTCATCGTTCCCGGTTGCGGTGGTGACCGACGCACGCCCTCGCTTCCGTACCGGGCCGTGGATCTCGGATCCATCCTCGCGGACATGCCCGTGACGGCCCCGGATCCGTCGGTGCGATCGGGACTCACTGCTGGTGACGATCTTCTATTCATCTTCACGTCGGGTACGACGGGGCTGCCGAAGGCCGCGCGCGTAAGTCATATGCGCTTCCTCGCGGCGGGCGATGGGATGTCTGCGGTAGCGCCGCTTGGCCCGGAGGACGTGATCTACTGCGTTCTTCCGCTATACCACGGCGCTGGAGGCATGGTCGTCGTCTCCAGCGCCCTCGCGAGCGGTGCGGCCATCGTGCTCGCGCGTAGATTCAGCTCTTCCCGCTTCTGGCAGGACGTGCGGCGTCATCGCGTGACGGTCTTTCAGTACATCGGAGAGATTTGTCGTTACCTCGTGAGCCAGCCGCCCAGCGCTGCGGATCGGGATCATTCGCTGAGAATCATGATCGGCGCGGGTTTGGGACGGTCGGTATGGGAAGCGTTCCAGTCGCGTTTCGGCGTGGATCGCATCCTGGAGGGATGGAGTGCCACCGAGGCGAACACGGGGCTGCTGAACGTCGACAATGTCGTTGGCTCCTGCGGCAGGATTCCTTACAAGGAGTTCCACAACGGACGGCTCGTTCGCTTCGATCCGGAGACGAACGAACATCCACGGGATGCCGGGGGCTTCTGCATCGAGTGCGATCCGGGAGAAGTGGGCGAGTTCATCGGGCGGATCCCGGCCGACACTGCGTTGGGGCCTGGACGCTTCGAGGGCTACACGAGCCCGGAGGAGACCGAGAAGAAGATCCTGCGGGATGTCTTCGAGCCGGGCGACCGTTGGTATCGCTCGGGTGATCTCTTGTGCCGCGACGAGGACGACTACTTCTATTTCGTGGATCGCGTGGGAGATACCTATCGCTGGAAGAGCGAGAACGTCTCCACCTTGCAGGTGGAGGAAGTCCTCGACCAATTTCCGGCCGTCGAGATCGCAAACGTCTACGGTGTGCGTGTTCCCGGTATGGAGGGCCGCGCGGGAATGGCTGCGCTGGTGCCGATGGCGGGGCAGGAGATCGACGGCCGGGACCTTTACGACTTCGTCGAGGATCGACTTCCTCGTTATGCGGCGCCGCTCTTCGTACGCATCTCGCAGGAGGCGCAGGTCACGACCACGTTCAAGCTTCGGAAGACCGATCTGCAGCGCGAAGGATACGACCCCTCGCGCGTCGGAGAAACCCTACTGCTTCGGGACGAGTCGCTCCGCGCCTACGTTCCCCTCACGCCGGAGTCGCTCTCCGTAAACGGACTGCCGCTCTTCGAGGCGAGCTAGCCCGGACCCTCTACGCGTGCGCCTTGACCCGCTCCCGGCTCTCGAAGGTGAACGCGAGCTCTTCGCCGCTGCTCGTCACGTCGACGCGAGCGGTGCCGCCCCTCGCGAGGCGGCCGAAGAGGATCTCGTCGGCGAGCGCGTCCTTGATCCGGGTCTGGATCACGCGGCCGAGGGGGCGCGCGCCGAAGAGCGGGTCGTATCCCCTCTCGGCGAGCCACGCGCGCGCTGCGGGCGTGAGCGTGATGCGCACCTTCTTCTCGCGCAGCTGCCCCTCGACCTCGCGCACGAACTTGTCCACCACGCGCCCCATCACCTCGGGCGTGAGCGCGTGGAAGTGCACGATCTCGTCCAGCCGGTTGCGGAACTCGGGGCTGAACAGGCGCTCGATCTCCTTGCTGCCGTCTCCTCGCATGCTCGCGCCGAACCCGATGGCGCGAGCGCTCATCTCGCGCGCCCCCGCGTTCGAGGTCATGACGAGCGTCACGTGCCGGAAGCTCGCCTCGCGGCCGTGGTTGTCGGTGAGCGTCGCGCGATCCATCACCTGCAGGAGGATGTCGAACAGATCCGGGTGCGCCTTCTCGATCTCGTCGAGGAGCAGCACGGCATGCGGGTTCTTGCGCACCGCGTCGACGAGGATGCCGCCTTGGTCGTAGCCCACGTACCCGGGGGGGGCGCCGATGAGCCGCGCCACCGCGTGCTTCTCCATGTACTCGCTCATGTCGAAGCGCAGGAATGGCACCCGCAGCGCACTCGCGAGCTGGCGCGCGAGCTCGGTCTTGCCCACTCCGGTGGGTCCTGCGAACAGGAACGAGCCGATGGGCTTGTCTGCGCCGCCGAGTCCCGCGCGCGCGCGCTTCACCGCGCGAACGACCGTGGCGATCGCGCCGTCCTGCCCGAATACCGCCTTTCGGAGATCGCTCTCCAGCGACTCGAGCTGCACGCGGTCGGACGTCGATGCGGTCGGCAGCGGAATCCGCGCCATCTTCGCCACGATCTCCTCCACGTCGTGCACGGACACCGTCTTGCGTCCACCCTTGCGCAAGCGCACCGCAGCGCCGGCCTCGTCCATCACGTCGATGGCCTTGTCGGGTAGGAAGCGGTCGTGCAGGTGTCGCGCGGACAGATCCACCGCGGCGCGCAGCGACCTCTGCGAGTACCGCACCCCGTGGTGCTTCTCGTAGCGCGGCGCGAGACCGGCCAGGATCTTCCCCGACTCCTCGAGGGACGGCTCGGTGACCTCGATCTTCTGGAAGCGGCGCGCCAGCGCGCGATCGCTCTCGAAGTGGCGGTACTCCGCGTACGTGGTCGAGCCCATGCAGCGGAGCTCTCCCGTTTGCAGCAACGGCTTCAGCATGTTCGATGCATCCACCGTGGCGCCCTGCGCAGAGCCGGCGCCGAGGATGGTGTGGATCTCGTCGATGAATACGATCGGACGGGTGCGCTCCTTGACGGCTGCGACGAGCGCCTTGAATCGCGCTTCGAAATCGCCGCGGTACTTCGTGCCCGCGAGCATCGAACCCAAGTCGAGCGCGAAGATCTCCGCGCCTTCCAGGTGATGGGGAACGTCACCGCTGGCGATGCGCTGTGCGAGTCCCTCCGCGATCGCGGTCTTGCCCACCCCCGACTCGCCGACGAAGATCGGGTTGTTCTTGCGGCGGCGCGCGAGCACGTGGATGGCCCGCTCGATCTCGGCCTGGCGGCCGACGAGTGGATCGAGCTTGCCCTCGCGCGCGAGCTCGGTGAGGTTCGTGGCAAAGGCGCGCAGGGGATCGCCCGTCGCATCTTCGCCTTCGCTCGGGCCTTCGCTGCGGCGCCCGGGCTGGCTCGCCGGTCCGCTGCTGCGCGAGGGCTCCTGCCCGGTGAGCCGGGAGATGCCGTGCGAGATGTACTTCAGCACATCGAGGCGCGACACACCTTGTGCGCGCAGGAGCGCGACCGCGTGCGTGTCGGGATCCTGGAACAGCGCAGCGATGAGATCGCCCGCCTCGACCTCGTCGCGCTCTGCGTTCTCGGCGTGGGCGATCGCCGCCTGGATCGCGCGATGGAACGCGAGCGTCTGGCCGGTCTCGAGCGGCTCCGTTCCGGGCTCGGAATCGAGATCCTCGTCGAGGAACTGCCGCAGCTCCTCCTTGAGATCCGCGAGGTCCGCGCCGACGTGTCGCAGCACCTCGGCCCCGCGCGAATCGTGGAGCAGCGCGTAGAGCAGATGCTCCACGGTCAGGTACGGATTGCGCCGCGCCATCGCCTCGCGCATGGCCGATTGCAGCGTCAGCTGAAGCTCTCGGTTGAAGCGGCTCACTCGGGCTCCATTCCGGCGCGCAGCGGATAGCTGCGCTCCTCGGCCAAGCGGTGGACGATGGCGATCTTGGTTTCGGCGACCTCGTAGACGTATACGCCGGCGGTTCCCTGCCCGCCGCGATGGATCTGCAACATGAGCTGCGTCGCTTCGGAGGGTCCCTTGCGGAATACCTGCTCGAGCAGGCTCACGACGAACTCCATCGGCGTGTAGTCATCGTTGTACAGGATCACCTTGAAGCGGCGCGGTCGCTCGACCTTGCGCTGCCTCTCGGTGGCGACGCCGCCCTCGCGCTGCACGGTGCCCGCGGGGTGGCCGTCTCGGGGTGAACCTGGAGGGCTTCCCATGGGGACAGCATACCCGAAGGTCGCACGTGCTTCCTGTGATAGGCTCGCCGCGCGGGTGTTCGCCCTAGGAACGGCACGACGGGGGCGGGGAGCCCCGCTGGAGTGCGGAGCGTTGCGCGGCCGCGGCCGCGAGAGCGGCCTCGTATGCCGTGCGATCGAAGACGAAGGGGCCGAGCGCATCGTAGCGCCAGGTCGAAGGTCCGCTCGTCGCGGACCGGAACGGCTGCACGAAACCAGACCAAGTGATGCGATCGCGCTCGACGCGGATGCGGCAGGCGAGCGGCCAGCACGCGCACTCGCCGCAGTCGCAGCCGAGAACGAAGACCGCATCCCCGAAGCCGTGCTCGGGTGCTGGCTCGCCCAGGAAGTGCCGCGAGGGCGGGAGCACGTCGTCTGCATGCAGACCGGCGTACGATCCGGCCATGCCGGGGAGTCCCTCGCTGCGAGCCTGCTCGCGTTCGACGCCCTCGGCCAGACGAGCGAGCGGCACGCCGTCGATCTCGATCTCCACTACCGTGTGTCGGCCCCGGCAACCACGGCGCGCGACGCGGAAGGCGACCGCGTTCATCCCGTGATCCCCGTGGCAAGCGTCACGCCCACGACGACGAGCAACGTCGCCGTCACGATCCGCACCGAGCGCACGGTCATCCTGGGCAGGAGCTTCTTGCCGAGCAGCGAGCCCGCGAGCGCCGATGCGGTCGCCCCTGCCACCAAGCCGAAGGGAAGCGCGGTGTCGCCGGCACCCGTCGCGAACATCGACAGGCCCGCGCCGTATACGAGCAGCCGCGCCACGTCGACCATGCAGGCGAGCACGGCCTGGGTGGCGGCGAAGGCCTCGGGGCCGAGGCCGAGCGGGCTGATGAAGACGGCGCGAAGCGCCCCCTGGTGTCCGGAGAGACCGCCGAAGAAGCCCGAGAGCGCACCTCCGAGCGGAAGCCAGCGTGCCGACGGGCGCAGACCATCGAGCCACGGACCGATCTCGAGCGCGGCGAACACGAGGATGAGCAGTCCCATCGCGAGCCCGATCGGCGTCACGTTTGCTTCGATCGCCCCCATGTGCCAGGTGGCGAGCGGCTGCCGCGTGGACAGCATGCCGAGCACGGCGGCACCGACGAACGCCATCGGAATCGCAGTGACTCCGAAGCGGATCAGGATCTCTGCGCGCGCGTGGTGGCGCAGCAGGATCGCCTTGAACACGTTGTTCGCCATGTGGACGATGGCGGTGCACGCCACGGCGACGGGAATCGGGAAGAACAGGGCGAACACGGGGAGAAGCAGCGTTCCCAGCCCGAAGCCCGAGAAGAGCGTGAGCGCGGCGACGAGGAACGCGGCGAGCGAGACGAAGACCGGACCTGCTTCCGTCACGGGTTCCTCCGCAGCGATTGCTGCCGTGCCGTCTGGTCTACGATGCGACCTCGACGCAGGCCTCGAGCCGCTTCGTCGCCTTGAGTGAGTTCGAGATGAGACACACCTGCTCGGCGCGCTCGAGCAAGCGCTCGGCGCGCTCCACGTTCGTCCCCGCGGGCACGCGAAGGGTCGCGCGGACGATCACCTCGGTGAACTGCGTCACCTTGTCGATGCGATCGAGCACGCCCTCGGCCCGACAGTCGAGCGAGATCCACTCGAGCTGCGACGCACGCGCCACGGCGCGGAACGAAAGGACGAAGCAGTCGGCCACCGCACCCACGAGCAGCGTCTCGGGCGACCAGCGATCGCCCGGTCCGCCGAACTCCGCGGGCGGTGCGGTCTCGAGGGACGCGAGACCGGAGGAGGAGAGGGAAACGGTGCCCTCGGTGCTCGCTTGGGCCTGGACCTGGTAGCGATGCGGAAAGTCCTTCATGGCTCGAATCCTAGCAGACGGCCCGAACGGGCGGCGCACGCGGCGATCCGGTGAGCTACGGGGGCCCGCCCGGATTCGCGGTTGAGGGCTCGCGCGCGGGAGCGGTCTCCGGGACGAGCACGGTCGCGTCCTTGCCCTGCACGGCGAGCGCGACGGGCGAGCCCGCGAAGGCCGAGGGATGTTTCGCGCGCGCCTGCTCGATCGTGACGACCGAGTAGTCGACCCCGACCTGTATCGCGGGCGCCGTCTTGGGCGCACCCCGGCCGACGATCGTCCAGTCGCCGGCGTAGCTCACGGCACCCGCCACGATCTGGAAGGTGGAGGGGGCGTCCGGCTCGACGACGAAGCTCGGCAGATCGACGTACGCGGTGTCGACCCGGCGCAAGAAGTAACGGCCCGCCGGTGCGCGTACGATGCCGAGGGTATCGACCTTGCGGATCGGCACGGACACGTCCTCGTTCGTATCGACGTTGCGGAAGACGACGAGCGTGAACGGAAGGCCGTACGCGACGATGCGGACGAGCAGGAAGCCATCCCGCGGAGCGAGGCTCGATGCCGGGGGGAGCTCGCGTGCGGCGCATGCGAGCAGGAGCGCGCACGCGCATGCGAGCGCGGTGAACGGTGCAGCTAGTCGCACTCGATCGATCCGTCTTCGGGCAGGTCGAGCAGCACGAGATCCGAGACGAACAGGCGGAGGATGACGTGCGGCCAGTGCTCGTACGCGAGCCTTCCGGGGAGCACGGGGCAGCTCGAGGTGTAGTAGATCTCGTCCGAGCCGGGGAGCTGCATGCCGAGTCGATACTTCACCAACTGATCGAAGCCGTTCTCCACCCGCAGCATCATGTCCGTTCCGGTTCCCGATGCGGGCTCCTGCCAGAACGAGAACGTGATCGTGTGGCTCGGATCCTCCACGGCGCGCACCGCGCGCAGGTCCACGATCGAAGACTCCCATTCGCGCCCCTCGATGTGGATCGTCTCGCCGGGAAGGATCGTCACCATGTCCTCCTCGACGATGGGCTCGGGTTGCGAGAGCACGATGTCGAGGGGAAGCCCGCGATCGTCCGCGATACGGATCGTCTGGGGGCCGCGGCACAGGTGCTCCTCGCAGTGGCGCAACAGCTCCGCGCTCGGGCGCGGCCCTTCGAGCGGCGCGGATGCGGGTTCGGTGGGCAGCAGCGGGATGGTGCAGGCGAGGCTCCCGACGGCGAGCAGGAGTCCCATCGAGAGCGCGCGGGATCGGATCTTCACGGTGACGGGCCTCCTCGTGACCTCGATTCTGCCAGGAAGTCGCGGATTGCGCTGCGCCTTTCTCTGGTAGACTCGCGCGCCGTGGCGGGGCGGGTTCGAATCGAAACGGACGGCGCCGTCGCGCGGCTGGTGATCGACCATCCGCAGCGGCGCAATGCGATCTCGCTCGGCATGTGGGCCGAGATCGCGCGAGCTGCGCAGCACCTCGACGTGGATCCCCGGATTCGCGTCGTCGTCCTGCGCGGAGCGGGCGAAGCCGCGTTCGCCTCGGGGGCGGATCTGTCCGAGTTCGAGGGCGTTCGCGCGGGCGCGGACGGCGTCCACGACTATGACTCGGCCACCGTCGACGCGCTCGTCGCCCTGCGCCGGATGGAGAAGCCACTGCTCGCCGCGATCCACGGCTACTGCCTCGGGGGCGGCCTGGGAATCGCCCTGGCGACCGACGTCCGCTGCGCTGCGGACGACGCGGTCTTCGGCATTCCCTCCGCACGTCTCGGCGTGGGCTATCCGCTCGAAGGGGTCGAGTCACTCGTGCGCGCGGTGGGCGCGGCCTTCGCGAAGGAGATGCTCTTCGGTGCGCGTCGCTACCGGTCCGAGGACGCCCTGCGCATGGGGCTGGTGAATCGGGTGGTGCGCAAGGACGAGCTCGATGGGTGGGTGAACGATCTCGCCCGGGAGATCGCGGCGAACGCGCCGCAGAGCGTGCGCTGCGCAAAGCTGTGCGTGGACGAGATCGGACGTCGCCGCGATGCGGAAGCGAGCGCGACCGCGGCGGCGGCCATTCGCGCGTGCGCGCAGAGCGAGGACTACGTCGAGGGAGTGCGCGCCTTCCTGGAGAAGCGACCGCCGCGATTCACGGGCCGGTAGCCCCGCGCATTCCTCCGAGCGGGCCGAGGGTTCGTAGGCGCTCCAGCGCAGCGAGCGAGATCTCGAACTGGATCTCCTCGGCCCGCTCCCGATCGATGTCGCCGCGCTGCCACTGGCCGATCAACGCCCAGCAGCTCGCGGTCATCGCCGAGGCCGCGGCCTCCGCTTCGGCGAGCGGGAGGTCCGTGGACTCCATCACCGCTTCCGTCCAGCGGCGGATCGTCTGGCGGCGGATCTGGTGGTGTGCCGCCTCGATCTCCGGATCCCATCCCGTCGAGGCGAGCAGGATGCGGATGCCCTCTCCGCGCTCCTCGACCACGTCGAAGTAGGCACGCACGGAGGCGCGGACCCTCGCCTCGGCCGAGGGGAGAGACGAGGCGAGCACCTCCTTCGTGCGAGCGTGCAACAGGTCCGCGAAGTCCTGATACAGCGCGATCACGAGGGCGGTGCGCCCCGGGAAGTGCTCGTAGACCACGGGCCGGCTCACCCCGGCGGCGCTGGCGAGCGCATCCAGCCGGAGCGCGAGGAGTCCCTTCTTCGCCAGCAGGTCCGAGGCCACGTCGAGCAGCTGCCGCCTGCGGTCCGAGGCACACATCCGCGCTCCCCGCTGTTTCGCCGCTCGACGTGCCATGGCGGGTGAGT
>CAZOTO010000047.1:4414-20022 GCA_964582775.1 uncultured Myxococcales bacterium | reverse complement strand
CGATCCGTTTGGCGTCGCGATCGACTCGCGAGGAGAGCAATCGCTCGACGCAATCCATGAAATTGCGCGCGTATCCCTCGACTTGGAATCCGACGAGATCGCATGCCAACAGCCCGCGCAGAATCTCGCGATCCCACGGGAGCAGACGAAAGATGTCGTAGGCGGGAAACGGAATATGGAGGAAGAATGCGATCCGCGAGTCGGGGGCGAGTGCGCGCAGGTGCAGAGGCATCCGCATGAGCTGGTAATCGTGGATCCACACGACATCCGCTCGACGCGCGTGCTCGAGTGCGGACTGGGCAAACGCCCGGTTCACCTGCTCGTATCGCTCCCAGCCGGGGCGCGCAAAATCGGTGCGAGTTGGGAACGAATGGAGGAGCGGCCACAAGATCGCATTGGAGAAGCCGTAGTAGTACTCCTCGACGGCATCGTCGCTCAGAGAGATCGGCTCGATGCGGTACGGATCTGCCGGATCGGAGAGGGAGAAGCCGTCGGGGAGCGCGGTGCCGGGCCAGCCGACCCAAGTTCCGCCCCGGCGCTCGAGAACCGGAGTCAGTGCGCTCACGAGTCCGCCGGACGAGAGGCTTCGCTCGAGTCCTCGTGGCCCCTTGCGAAGGGTGAGCGGCAATCGATTGCTTACGACCAGAATCGATCCGCCGCCCGTCCGTTGATCCGTCATGGTTGCCTCCCCCGTGGGCGGCTCTTCCACTGCCCGAAACCCTCCGCTCGATCGGCGCCGAAGATCTCGGGGCGGATCTTCTTCCGATCCACCGGCCTCGGGGCCCTGTCTCCACGCCACCGAGGTTCCCGAGCCGCACGCAACCCGCCAGGAAACGCGGAATCCCCAGTATAGACGCGCGCGAGTCGGCGGTGCGAGCCGAAAAATCGCGCCCTCGGGCTATACTCGGGCGCCATGAAGATCTACACGCGTGGTGGGGATCGCGGAGAGACATCTCTGTTCGGTGGAGAGCGCGTGCGAAAGCACCACCTGCGCGTCTGCGCCTACGGGGACGTCGACGAACTCAATGCAGCGATCGGCATGGCTCGTACGTTCGTCGATGACGCGGATCTGGCGGATGCACTCGCGCGAATCCAATCCTCACTCTTCGATCTCGGTGGAGAGCTGGCGACTCCCGATGCGGCGCAGCGCGCTGCCTCCGGCAAGGTGACTCCATGTGTCGCGGCAGGGGATGTCGAGCAGCTCGAGCACTGGATCGATCGGCTCGAAGAGGAGCTCGAGCCGCTGCGCAACTTCGTCCTTCCCGGGGGCGCGCGATCGGCGGCCTCCCTCCACGTGGCGCGGACGATCTGCCGCCGAGCGGAGCGCTCGGTGGTGGCCCTGGCCGAGTCGGAGCCCATCGGCCCCGTTCTCGTGGAGTATCTCAATCGCCTCTCGGACCTGCTCTTCGTGATGGCGAGAGCCGCGAACCGGCGCGCGAGCATCGTCGAGCCGATCTGGTCGGGGAGGCAGCGATGAGGGCCGCGGACATCGCGCAGATCCTGGTGGATGCAGGCGCGGTCGAGATTCGAGTCGACCCGCAGGGATGGTTCACCTGGGCGTCGGGGAAGCGATCTCCCATCTACTGCGACAACCGACGGCTGCTCTCGATCCCCGAGGCACGCCGACGGGTGGCAGACGCGCTGGCGAAGAGCGTGAGCGCGTTGTTTCCGGAGGTCGAGGTGATTGCGGGGACCGCCACGGCCGGCATTCCCCATGCCGCGTGGGTTGCAGAGCGACTCGACCTTCCGATGGTGTACGTGCGAGCGAGTGCCAAGGAGCACGGAACGCAGCGGCGCGTGGAGGGGCGACCGCTCACGGGCGAGCGGGTCGTGCTCATCGAGGATCTGATCTCGTTCGGTGGCAGCTCGCTCTCCTGCGTGGAGGCGCTTCGCGAGGAAGGGGGAGCCGTTCTCGGAGTACAGGCGATCTTCACCTACGGATTCCCGCAGGCGATCGCGCGCTTCGAGGCGGCGGGTGTCCGGTGGAGCGCGCTCACGAGCTATGCTGAGCTCGTCGACCGGCTCGACCTCGACGAAGCTACTCGGAGAACCCTGCTCGCGTGGCGAGAGAGCTGAAGCAGTCGAGCGCGTTTGCATCGAGCTCGGCCGCGAGATCCCGTGCGGCCTCGTGGCCACCGAGCCGGTCGATCCCGTAGGTTCCGTAGCGTCTCTCGAACCGATCGAGTGCCCATGCGATGCGATGGGCGGCGCGTCGGCGCTCGAGCTCACCCGTGCGATCGAGGAAGCGTCCATGCTCCTCGATCGCATCTGCCAAGTCCTCGATTCCGAATTCCGTTCGAGCGCTCGCGGCGAGGACGGGAGGGTGCCACGCGCCGGGATGGATCGGGTGCGCAGGGAAGAAGGCTTCGATCTCCTCCTTTGCGCGAAGAGCCACCGCGCCGAGGTCCCACTTGTGGACTACGAGGAGGTCGGGAATCTCGAGGATGCCGGCCTTCATGAACTGTATGGTGTCGCCCGAGCCTGGCTGCAGCACGAGAACCACGGAGTCCGAGACGTTGGCCACATCGATTTCCGACTGACCCGCACCAACCGTTTCGACGATCGTCCACTCGAATGCGGCACGGAGAACCGCGCATGCAGCGTGCGTCGCGGGAGCGAGTCCTCCGACCCGACGTCCCGCGCCCATCGATCGCACGAAGGCCCGGGCGCCCGGGTCGAGCTGCAGGCGGATGCGATCTCCCAGCAGGGATCCACCGCTGCGTTGGCTCGTCGGATCCACCGCGATCATGCCTACGCCGAATCCGCGGTGGGTCCATGTGCGGATCAAGGCCCCCGCTAGGGAACTCTTTCCCGCGCCCGGCGGGCCGGTGATTCCGACGATGCGATGATCTCGACGGGTACGGCGATCGAGCTCCGCGAGCAGGGAACGCTTCGCATCCTCCGCAGAGGAGCGAGTGTCCTCTGCGAGCGAGAGCGCGTCTGCGATGGCCTGCGGATCGCTTCTCGCCACCGCATCTGCAAGCCTCGCAACCCCGAGATCAGTCCACACCGTGGGCACGCGCAGCGATCTCGACGAGCTCCGATACGATCCTCGGGGCGTCGTAGTCCTTGGGTGTGTACACGGCCGCCACTCCCAGCGCGCGCAGCTCCTCGGCGTCCTCCTCCGGGATGATGCCTCCGACGACGACTGGAACCGATACGCGGCGCAGGATCTCGGGGACGAGCGTTCGATGGGATCCGGACAGGATCGACAACCCGATGAGATGGACGCCCTCTTGAACGGCAGAGCTCGCGATCTGCTCGGGGGTGAGCCGGATGCCCTGATAGACCACCTCGAATCCCGCGTCCCTCAGGGAGAGAGCGATCTGCTCCGCCCCGCTCGAGTGTCCGTCGAGTCCTGGTTTTCCGACCAGAACCTTGAGGCGCCTTCCCAGTCTCGCCGAGACTTCCTCTACACGGTTTCGTGTGGCGTCGAGCGAGGGTCGAGAGGATTCGAGATGCACCGCTGCTTCTACTCCCGTTGCTGCGCGATACTCGCCCAGGACCGAGCGCAGCGTATCGGCCCATTCTCCCGTGGTCACGCCGGCGTGGGCGCAGCGGATCGAAGCAGACACGATGTCCTCGCCCATTCCGACGGCATCGCGAAGTCCCTGCAGGGCAGAAGCGACGTCGCGATCGTTTCGCGAGGCGCGATGCGCTCGAAGGCGCTCGATCTGTTGGCGTTCGATCGACTCGTCCACGGTCAGAATCGACGAACCCCCGCCCGCGAGCAGCGGCGATGGCTCGCTCTCCTGGAATCGATTCACACCGACGTGGATGCGCCCGCCCGAGGTGATCTCCGCCATGCGCCTCGCGTTGGATTCGACGAGAGCCCGTTTCAGGTATCCCGATTCGACCGCAGCGACGGCTCCTCCCATCTGCTCGATGCGATCGAGCTCCGCCCAGGCGGCGCTCTCGAGGTCCCGGGTCTTTTCCTCGATGACGAGGGATCCCTCGAAGATGTCCTCGTGTTCCAGCAGGTCGGTTTCGTAGGCGAGGATCTGCTGGATGCGCAGGGACCATTGCTGATCGAATGGGCGCGGAAGCCCGAGTGCCTCGTTCCAGGCAGGGAGCTGCAACGCTCGACATCGCGCGTTCCGGGACAACGTGGCTCCCAATGCCTCGAGAACGATGCGCGGGATGTTGTTCTCGGGCTGGACCTCGGTGAGTCCCAGCGAGTTCACCTGGACGCCGTACCGGAAGCGTCGACGAGCGGGATCCTCGATCCCGTAGCGCTCACGCCCGATCCGGTCCCACATCCGCGAGAACGCCCGCATCTTGCACGTCTCTTCGATGAAGCGAATACCCGCGTTGCAGAAGAAGGAAATCCGCCCGAACACCCGTCCGACCTGATCCTTCGCTGCGCCGATCCGGTCGAGGATGGCGATGGCGTTGGCGAGGGTGAAGGCGATCTCTTGAACGAGGGTCGCTCCGACCTCTTGCAGGTGGTAGGAGCAGACGTTGATGGGATTCCAGCGAGGCATCTCCTCGGTGGTGAAGCGAATCGTCTGTACGGCGAGATCGAGGGATGCAGAGGGAGGAAAGATATAGGTTCCTCGCGACAGGTATTCCTTCAAGATGTCGTTCTGGATCGTCCCCTGGAGATCGCGGCGCGAGAGACCCCTGCGCTCGGCGACTGCAACGTAGAGTGCGAGCAGCCAGGCGGCGGTCGCGTTGATCGTCATGGATGTGTTCATGCGGTCGAGAGGGATGCCCTCGAGGAGAACCTCCATGTCTGCGATGGAGCCGATCGCGACACCGACCTTTCCGACCTCTCCAGCAGCGAGCGGATGGTCCGCGTCGTAGCCTGTCTGGGTGGGGAGATCGAAGGCGATGGAGAGTCCTGTCTGTCCCTTGGCGAGATTGCGCCGATAGAGGGCGTTCGAGTCCTCGGCGGTGGCGTATCCCGAGTACGTGCGGAAGATCCAGGGCTGGTCGCGCATGGTGCAAGCATAGCCCGTCACCCCTCGATTGGGGCGGACGGGAGGCCCTACGCGTTGCCCGGGCGAGACAGATTGAGGACCCGTAGCAGCTCGGTCTCGGACGAGGGGATGCGCAGGACGTGGGAGGCCCCGTGTTCGAGAGCGCGAATCACGAGCTCCTTCGACGGCTCCCGGAAGGAGACGATCGCGGGAGTGCGCCACGTATCGTTGTCGAGTCGAAGCCTTCGGCAGCGCTCGTACGAATCCGTCGTATCTCCGGACAGAACGATCGCGCGGGCGTTGCGCAGCTGATCCCGTGACTCGGCGGAATCCGCTTGGAGATCCTGGCGCAGCACGCGAAGCCGTGCGGAGCTGAGGACGGGAGTGATCTCGTCCGCGACGTCGTCCGGAACCCCGAGGAGGACGACATCCCCATCCGCGTGCGGGGAATTCGGCAGCGCGTCCGAGTGGAGCAGGTTCAGTGGAAGCCGGAGATAGAGGGTGGTACGTGGTCCGCCGGGGATGCTGCACGATCCAACGGCGAGCATACAGCGATCCGTGGTGAAACCGGAGCCGTCCCTCACTTGATCCGTTCGCCACCAGACCAACGGACGGGAGCGCAGGAAGGAGTTGATATGAGCGCGTATGGACTGGTCCACCGCGGCGCTCATCAAGTTCAACACCTCGCCGATGGCGTCCAGATCGTCGCTCGATAGCTCGCGTTTCTCGTCCGGATTCCCATCGCCGAGCATCCGGCGAGCCAGGCTTGCGAGCTCGTCGAGTGGGCTCGCGAGCTCGATCCTCGCGAGCGCCTTGTCGTCGAGCTCCACGGCGAGCGGCAGCACGCCGAGCGCGCCATCGGGAGGAGACGCCGGCTCCTCGGAGATCGAGACGGAACCGGGCTCCAGCTCGACTCCGATCAAGGGACCGACGTTGGCCCCGCATCCGGCGAAGATCGCCTCGGCGATCGTGGCGGGATCTGCCATGACCGGGCAGCCGCACCCCTCAGCTCAGGAAGGGCGCGATCTTCTCCTGTAGCTGGGCGGGCGTGAACGGCTTCTTCAAGTAGTCGTTCGCCCCTGCGGTGAGCGCCTCCTGGACCTTCTCCAACCCACCCTCGGTGGTCACCATGACGATCGGGATCGTGTTCCCGACCTTCTTGATGAGCTCCTTGTCTCCGACGGCGCTCGTCTTGAGCGCTTTCTGATCGCGAACGCAGCGTACGAACTGCAACCCGTCCATGTTCGGCATGTTGACATCGGTCAGGATCAGATCGACCTCGTGCTTGGCGAGCTGCTCCAGCCCCTCGGCTCCGTCCGAGGCCTCGACGAACTCGACGTCTCCATATCCGGCGTCCGAAACCCCTTTCATCACGATCTTCCGCATCGTTGCGGAATCGTCGACGACCAGAACCTTCGGCATTACTGGCCCCTCTCCTCGAATCGAAGCCTACGGATCATCTCTCGCACTAGCCCTGTTGCGCCGAGCCCGTCTTCAAGATCACGATGTCGACTCGCCGGTTGATCCGCTGTCCCTCTAGCGTTCCGTTGGATACAAGCGGACGGTGATCGGCAAAACCTGAGGCGGAAAGGCGGTAACCCGCCACTCCTCCGCCTTCGAGTGCTCGGAGCACTTCGACCGCACGATCGACGGAGAGATGCCAGTTGGTGGGGGACCGCTCGCCTCGGCTCGGGCGGTCGTCCGTGTGGCCCTCGACTCGCACGTGATTGGGGAGCTGTGCGATCTCGGCCGCGATCTCCTCGATCCAGGCGCGACGTTCCGGGGTGAGCGTCGCTTCTCCGCCGCCGAAGAACATCGATTCGGCCAAGCGGATCACGAACCCCTCCCTGGTGCGGACGGTGGTGATCCCCTGGGTTCCGCCCAACTCCTGGGAACGATTGCGGATCTTCTCCGCCAAGTGCTCGATGCGACGCTCGATCGCATTCGGGTCGGCGCGCAGGGGATGCTCCGCGATCGAGATGACCTCTCCGTCGCGCGCGTCCAGCACACCCGAGACCCCTCCTCCGAGATCGAACGGCTGGTCTCCGAAGGAGCTCTCGATGGCGCGGACGAGCCGCTCCGCCCGGGCGGTATCCATGATGGAGATCGCATAGAGAGTCGTGAAGAAGGCAAAGAGAAGAGTGATGAAATCGGCGTACGAAACGAGCCACCGCTCGCGGTTGGGGCTCGGTTGGCGATGGCGCGTGCTCGTCATCTACGACTCCTTGCGCTCCTCTCGCCACTCCTGGGGCCGGTCTTCGCGGTTCGGGTTCGTGCCCGGAATCCGGTTCGAGGCGATCAAATCGAGGAGACGACGCTCGAGCAAGAGAGGATTGACGCCCTCTTGAATGGCGCAGATGCCCTCTGCGATGAGGAGCTTTCGCCGCCTGTCGGCATGGAGTCGTGCTCGAAGCTTCTCGGCGAGCGGAAGAAAGACCAGGTTGGCACTCGCCACGCCGTACACGGTCGACACGAACGCGATCGCGATTCCACTGCCGAGCCTCGTGGGATCCGCGAGATTCTCCATCACCTGGATCAACCCGATCACGGCGCCGAGGATCCCGATCGTCGGAGCATAGCCGCCTGCGGCCTCGAAGAAGCGGATCCCGGGCTCCTGTTGCAGCTCCTCGGCCTCGATTCTGCGTTCGAGTCCGTTGCGCAGCCCTTGGCTCTCCATGCCATCGACGAGAGTGAGCAGCGCGCGCCGAAGGAAGGGCTCCTGGACGCGAAGCGCCTCTGCCTCGAGAGCGAGCAGGCCGTTGCGACGAGAGGCCCGCGCGAGGTCGACGAGTTTGCGGATCAACGGATCGATCGGAGGCTCGTGATCTACCCACACTCGATGGGTTTCTCGAAGCGCGCGCGCGAGCTCCTCTTTGGGAAACTGAGTGACAACTGCGCCGAGCGTTCCCCCGATGACGATCAACGCGGAGGTCGCTTGTACGATGGAGCCGACACGACCGCCTTCGAGAGCCTGCCCGACGAGGAGGCAAGCGACACCGAAGAGAATGCCAAGCAGCGTCGTAGAGTCCGGTCGGAATTTCACGCGCGTTGCCTATCGGCGGACGATCTCGTCGTCTTGACGCAGATCGAGTGCATCGCGCGCTTCATTTGCTGATCGCGGCGGACGAGAAGCTGGTGCGAGCAACGCAGCCATCCGGCGGTGTTCGTTCACACTCGTAGAGGACGACGATGGGTATTCTGGAGCAAGCCGAGATCCTCAGGAACGCCGTGACATCTGTTTTCTCGACGATGCTTGGGACGGACCTCGTCTCTCTCGATCCATTCCAGGATCTCACCCCTCCGCAGGAGAGCGAGATCAGCGCCATCATCGGATTGGCTGGAGACGTTGCCGGATGTGTATCGCTGCACTCGACCCGGGAGCAGGCGACGGAATTCACGGCCCGTCTGATTGGAATGGACGTAGAGGACGTGTCTTCGGACGACGAAGTGCGTGATGCCTTCGGGGAGATCCTCAACATGATTGCCGGGAACGTGAAGACGGCGCTCGTGAGCCTCGGCGAGGTGGAGATTGCGCTTCCCACCGTCATCACGACTCCGAAGGCGCAGATCCGGGTGCAGGGTGCCACGGGAACCGTGGTGCCCTTCGAGGACTATACGGGCGTATTCTACGTGGAGCTCGTCGTCGACAAGGGCGCGTAGATCGCTTCGCCTCGGCGGTAGCTTCCTCGGGCGTGCGCGTCCACGGCTCGAGGGGGATCGGCTCGCGTGCGTAGCCTCCGGCGGCGGCTATGTTCCTCTCCATGTCGTGCGTTCGGGCCTCGCTTCTCGCGCTTGTGCTCGTGGTCCACGTGGGGGGCGATCCGGTCGTTGCGTCTCCACGGGAGACTCCACCCGAGATCACCCGCGATCGGACGGAGATCTCGCGCCGGGCGCACGCCCTCGCGGGCGATCTGATGAGTCCCTTCTGTCCGGGAAGAACGCTTGCGGATTGTCCGAGCCCATCTGCGGGCGAGTGGAGGGACGAGATCCGAACCTGGGTGGCCGAAGGCCTCTCCGATCGCGAGATCAGGGCACGTCTGCAGGCGCGAGTCCCCGAAACGGACTTGTCCTTCGTGCCCCGGTCCCGTACCGGGTGGATCCTTCCGGGCGTCATCCTGGGCGCTGGTTTCGTGGTCGTGCTCTTGGCGTTGAATCGAGCCGTGCGGCCAAGACCCGTCCGGCCCGTCGAAGCGGAGCTCGATCCATCCCTGCGTGCCGAGATCGAGAGAGAGATCGACGGAACGCGCTAGGAGCCCGAGGGTCTTCCTCGCGGCTCTGTCGGTGGCAGGGGGAGGTCCCACCATTCCCCGATGGAGCGACCGGTCCCCTATTCTCCTGCCATTGGACTCCGTCTCGTGATTCGTTCGACCTTGGCGTGATCGTCTCGCGGTAGATTTTTCGAGCGTGAGCACGCTCACGATTTTGTCCGCTTGGGTCACCGATGTGCCCGAGCGATGAAGCACTACAGCTCTCTCGCTTGGTCTCGGCCCCGGTGCCCCTCGTGGTCCCGGCTCCTTCTTGCATTCCTGCTGCTCTGCGCGTCGGCTTCGCACGCGGCGGATCGCAGCATCGAGGTCCGATGGTATCCGCCGTCGGAGCCGGTCGACGGCTACGTCGTCTACTACGGCTACTCCACCGGAACCTACGCGAGCGAGGCGGACATCGGCTCCGTCTCGTCGGGTGCGGATGGGATCGCGCGGTATACCCTCGCGGGCGTCGATGCCGAGCGCAATGTCCACGTCGCCATGACGGCGTACGGAGCCGACGGCGTCGAGAGCGAGCTGTCGAACGAGATCGTGTACGCGGCCGAGCCATCTTCACCGGTGAGTGCCGAGCCCATCTATGCGGAGACCTTCGAGGGTTATGCGTCGGGGGCAGATCCGGCCGATTGGCTCGATACGGCGAGTGGATACTCGCTCCAGGCTGGAGACCCGGCGCTCTTCCGAACCCACTCGGTATCCGGCGGCATCGTGTTCGGGACGACATCCACCGAACAGCGGATCCATTCCCATCTCGTGACGACTGGAACGGAATCGTGGAACTCGTACGAGTTCTCGGGTCGCATGATGCAGACGGACTCGACGGGTGGTATCGGCGTGACGATGTACAGCGCGTATCCGCAGGCGGATGCCTACTACCGGCTGTGGCGCTACGGGACGATCTCGTTCCGCATCGCACCTCGCGGTGCGACGTGCACGGGGACCACCGATACCGGTGTCGTGGCCGCCTCCGGCGTCTGGTATCGCTTCCGCATGCAGGCCGAGCCGGACGGTACCGGAGGTACGGTCGTTCGCGCGAAGGTCTGGAGCAGCGGACAGATGGAGCCGCTTTCCTGGCAGGCGGAGTGCGTGGATTCGGCAGGAACCCTGTTGGCGGGACGTCCGGGCATGTGGGCCACCAACGCGGGTGCGAAGTACTGGGACGATCTCGTCGTCAGTCCGCTCGCGTCCGACGGAGCCACGGAAATCGCGCAGTGCGCCACGGACGTCGACTGCTCCGACGGAAACGTCTGCAACGGAGTGGAGACGTGTGAGGCGGGGGTATGCACGAGCGGAGCTCCTCTGTCGTGCTCGTCGGGAGATGCGTGCACCCTGGGATACTGCGACCCGCAGCGTGGTTGTGTCCTGGATTCCGCGGCGCGGGACGGACAGACTTGCGACGACGGAAATGGGACGACCTACGGGGACGTGTGCTCGAGTGGTGCGTGCATCGGACAGGGCTGCTTGCTCGATGCGCACTGCGACGAGGGTCTCTATTGCAATGGCGCGGAGCGATGTGCGAACAGCTCGTGCCTATCGGGGGAGCAGGTCGTCTGCGACGACGGCGATGTGTGCAACGGGCTCGAGGTCTGCGATGAGTCCTCCCGATCGTGCTCTCGTGGACCCGAGCCGATCTGCGACGCGAACCCCGGCTCCTGTGCCGAATCGTTCTGCGACCCGGTTCTCGGTTGCCGGACGGAGACGTACCCCGACGGAACCTCCTGCAGGGTCGAGGCCACGGGCGAATCCGGGATCTGTCAGGTCGGTACCTGCACGGTTGTCACGGAGCCGGAGCCGGAAGCTCCGCAGGTGCTCTACCTGCAGGACTTCGAGCTCATGTCGGCCGGATCCAATCCCGCGGGATGGTACGATACCTTGGGCAACAGGCTGACCTCGGACGACGGCCTCTATCGGGTCCTGCAGCAGGGTGCGGGGATGTCGTTCGGCGCGACGACGACCTCGACGTCTCTTTCGCACCTCGTGGTGCCGGACGGCGAGTCGTGGCGATCGTATGAGTTCTCGGGCCGACTGATGCGCAGCGATGCCGGAGGAGCCATCGGCGTCACGATCTACAGCGGCTACCCGACCCGGAGCGAGTACTACCGTGTGCGCGCCTATGACAACAAGGCCTTCCACTTCTCGCCGCGTGGGACCAGCGACCGATGCGAGGGGCGGACGGGCACCGGTGTCGTTCCTGAGGCGGGCTCCTGGTATCGCTTCCGCTTCCAAGCCTATCCCGAGCTGAGCGGGGGGACGGCCCTGCGGATGAAGGTCTGGCGGGACGGGGAGGCGGAGCCCTCGAGCTGGCAGATGGACTGCGTGGACCGTGCGGCGACGTTCACCGCGGGCCGGCCGGGAATCTATGCGCAGAACGCAGGCGCGAAGTATTGGGACGACCTCGTGATCCGGGAGATCCCGTCCTCGACGCCGTGACCGGATCGCGTCAATAGAAGAACGGCACTACCCACCCGCAGGGAAGCACGCTTCCCTGCGGGTGTTCCCTAGGGGAATCCATCGTGTCCCGTAGCCGGCAGAAGCGGCCTCAAGGCTGCGCCGGAGCACGGATGGGTTTGGGGCCCGAAGAAGCGGCATGGTCCGTGCTAACGGAAGAGGGCGAAGGAAGATTCGTCCAGGTTCGGCAGAGCGGAGCGGGTTCGGCACTCCCATCCTCCTCTCCTCCTCTGGAGCCAGCCGAGAACATCGGCAAAGCCTCTAGCTTCGCGGCCTCCGTGCGGTCCTCCTTCTGGAAGAAACGATGCGCCCCGGGGAACAGGTGGACATGCCTCTCCCCGGGGCGCTCGTGCGTCACGAAGAGGTTGCCGACGATCTCGATGCTGCCGAGCGGCGGCCACGCTCCCCTCGAAATACCCGCGCAAATCCGCGTCCGCTATGTTCCGCGCGACGTTGCGTTGCGAAGGGGAGAGAAGCGATGACTGCGGGCAAAGGGGCAGGTAGCTGGAGCCAGGGACGACTCGATGTGGGGGGGAGAGCCTATGGCATCCACCGTCTCGCCGTCGTCGAAGAGGCAGGCCTCGGCCGCCTGGCGAGGCTTCCGCGGTCGATCCGCGTTCTGCTCGAGAACCTGCTGCGCTACGAGGACGGGGTCTCTGTCACGCGAGACGATATTGCGGCCGTGGCTGCATGGAGGCCTCGCGACTCCGGGCGCAGGGAGATCGCCTTCCGCCCCGCCCGCGTCGTCCTTCAGGACTTCACGGGTGTCCCCGCTGTCGCGGATCTCGCGGCGATGCGGGACGCGATGGCAGATCTCGGTGGGGATCCGCGCAAGATCAATCCGCTGCGGCCAGCGGATCTCGTCATCGACCATTCGGTCATCGTCGACTACTTCGGTTCACCCGAGGCGCTGCAGCGCAATTCTGATCTCGAGTTTTCGCGCAATCGCGAGCGTTACGAGTTCCTGCGCTGGGGGCAGCAGGCGTTCGACCGCTTCCGCGTGGTTCCGCCTGCGACCGGAATCGTCCATCAGGTGAACATCGAATACCTCGCGCCGGTGGTCTTCTCAGAGGAGTCCGACGGGCGGTGGGCTGCGTTCTCCGATACCGTCGTGGGCACGGATTCGCACACCACGATGGTGAATGGCCTCGGTGTGGTTGGTTGGGGCGTCGGTGGAATCGAGGCCGAGGCATGTCTGCTCGGACAGCCCATCTCCATGCTGATCCCTGATGTCGTGGGCTTCCGGCTCACGGGTGCGTTGCCGGAGGGGGCCACTGCCACCGACCTCGTGCTCACCGTGACGCAGATGCTTCGCAAGCACGGTGTGGTCGACAAGTTCGTCGAGTTCTTCGGTCCCGGTCTGTCGAAGCTCTCGCTCGCGGACCGCGCGACCGTGGCCAACATGGCTCCGGAGTACGGCGCGACGATCGGCTTTTTCCCCGTCGACGAGAAGACGATCGACTATCTGCGCCTCACCGGCCGCGACGATGATCGCATCGAGCTCGTCGAGGCCTACTATCGCGCGCAGGGTCTGTTCGCGAGCCCGAGCGATCCGGATCCCGAGTACACCTCCGTGCTCGAGCTGGATCTTTCCTCCGTCGAGCCGAGTCTCGCGGGTCCCAAGCGCCCCCAGGATCGCGTGACGCTTCGCGAGGCAAAGTCCGACTGGCTGCGCGTCGTACCGGATCTCGTCGCTGCGGCGGGGAGCACGCCGGACCGCGTCGTTTCCGTTCGCGATGGGTCGGAATCTTACGAGATTGGTCACGGACGAGTCGTCATTGCGGCGATCACGAGCTGCACGAATACGTCGAATCCGTCGGTGCTGATCGCAGCGGGGCTTCTCGCGAAGAAGGCCGTGGAGCGCGGGCTCCGGGTGAAGCCCTGGGTCAAGACGAGCCTCGCTCCGGGATCCCGGGTCGTGACCGACTATCTGGCGAAATCGGGGTTGCTGACGTTTCTCGATCGGCTTCGCTTCAACGTCGTCGGCTACGGATGCACCACGTGCATCGGAAACAGCGGGCCCCTGCCCGAGCCGGTTGCCGACGCCGTGAAGGAGGGAAAGCTCGTCGTCGCTTCGGTTCTGTCGGGCAACCGCAACTTCGAGGGGCGCGTAAATCCGCTCGTCCGTGCGAATTACCTGGCTTCACCACCATTGGTCGTCGCCTATGCACTTGCGGGCCGCGTCGACATCGATCTCACGAGCGAGCCCATCGGGATCGATCGCGAGGGGAAGCCCGTATTCCTTCGCGAGATCTGGCCCTCGGGGGACGAGATCGCGCTCACGATCCGCGAGGCAGTGAAGCGGGAGATGTTCCGAGATCGCTACGCGAATGTGTTCGAGGGAGACGAGGCTTGGCGCGCGATTCCCGCGGCGACGGGGGAGCGCTACGCATGGTCGGACGCCTCGTCGTACGTGAAGAAGCCGCCGTTCTTCGACGGCATGAAGCGCGAAGTCGATCTCCCGGGGGACATCCGCGGGGCCCGCGTGCTCGCCGTTCTCGGCGACTCGGTGACCACGGATCACATCTCACCGGCGAGTCCGGTTCCCGTCGACAGTCCTGCGGGGCGCTATCTGCGTGGTCTCGGCGTCGAGCCCAAGGACCTCAACTCGTATGGCGCACGGCGTGGCAACCACGAGGTCATGGTTCGCGGCACCTTCGGGAACATCCGCCTGCGCAATCGCCTTGCAGAGGGCAGGGAAGGTGGCTTCACGCGGATCCTACCGAATGGAGAGATCACGACGATCTACGATGCGAGCGAGGCGTATCGCCGCGAGGGAGTTCCGCTCGTCGTTCTGGCGGGCAAGGAGTACGGGACAGGCTCCTCCCGAGACTGGGCCGCCAAGGGAACCGTGCTGCTCGGGATCCGCGCGGTGATCGCGGAGAGCTTCGAACGCATCCACCGGAGCAACCTCGTGGGAATGGGCGTGCTTCCGCTCGAATTCTCGCAGGGGCAGAGCGTCGATTCGCTGGGTCTCACCGGCCGCGAGACCTTCGACATCGAGGGGATTTCGGCGCTGCGACCCGGGCAGGAGCTCGTCGTTCGTGCGACGCCGGAGTCGGGGGCATCCCTGGAGCTTCGGGTCCGGGTGCGGATCGATACTCCTGTCGAGCTGGAGTACTACCGCAACGGGGGCATCCTACCGTACGTCCTCCGGCAGCTCGCTTCCTAGGGGGCGCGTTACGCCGCGCGCTGGGGGAGCGCTCATGTGGATGGCGGCTTGCCGCGCGTCACTGGCACACGTGCGCACTCCTGGCGCACGTGTGCGCTGCCGGACCGCTCACCGCATATCTTGTCTCGGTGTAGAGATGCAGTTTCGTGGTAGCACGGCCCTCGGGGGCGCGATCCCGCCGAGGCCTACACCTGAGCGCGATATTCGCGTTTGAGTTGCGTCGCCCTCGGTTCGATCAGGGGTGGGGATCGCGCCGCCTGCGCAGGGTTTCCTGCGCGGCGCGAGATCCGGGGGAGGCACAAGGCTTCGATGCTGCAAGACCCGAATCTCATCTCCGAGTTCGTCACCGAGTCGCTCGAGCACCTCGAGGCCGTCGAGCCGTTGCTCCTCGACATGGAGAAGCAGGGGTGTACCGGCCCCGACTCCATGAACGAGATCTTTCGCGCGGTTCACAGCATCAAGGGGGCGGCGGGCTTCCTGGGGCTGGAGAGCATCCAGTCCCTGTCGCACGCGATGGAGAGTCTTCTCATGCGCCTGCGAGACGCAGAGATCCCTTTCCACGCCGGAATGGTCGATCCGCTCCTCTCTGGAGTCGATCGACTCCGTTCGATGCTCTCCGGTCTACCGCAGAGCGAGGGAACCCGAGCCGTGGCGCTCATCGAGCAACTCGAACGTCTGCTCGATCCCTCTGGAGGTGATTCAGATCCGGTGCAAGGCGATCTCGACTCGATCGTTGAGCGGCATCGGCGTCAGGGACACCAGATCGGCGTGCTCGCGCTTCCGTCACGGACGCGCGAGCGGGAT
>CAZOTO010000047.1:0-4404 GCA_964582775.1 uncultured Myxococcales bacterium | reverse complement strand
CAGGCCCTCATCGCATCGGCGCTCGACATCGACCTGATCGCAGAGGCAATTGGAATTGCAGCGGAGCGACTGATGCTCCATAACCAACCGCAGGACGCGGATGCGTCCAATCGCGCCGATGTCTCATCGGTACCGTCGATGGTCTCGGAGGTGGACCGGCGGCTCGCCCGCCTCGCAGCCGAGCTCGAGTACCTGACCGAAGACCAGTGTGAGCAGGTTTTCGCCGCGCAGTCGGAGGCCTCCACAAAGCGAAGCTTCGGTGTGACGGCCATCGCCATGGGCCTCATGACGATTGCGCAGGATGAGCAGCTGCGCTCCGAGAACGCCAAGCGAATGGCGGAGGAGCAGCGTGAAATCCTGTCGATGCAAACCGAGGGACGCACGACGCAATCGGCGCGTGAGGCCTCCATTGCGACCGAGAAGCGAGCCGAGACCATCCGCGTGAGCGTGTCGCTTCTCGACAAGCTCATGAACCTCGCAGGGGAGCTCGTCCTCGGCCGAAATCAGCTCCGTCAGATCCTCGAGGCGTCCGAGCAACGGGGGGCGAAGGCCGTCCTGCAGAACATCGATCTCATCACGACGGAGCTGCAAGAGAACATCATGAACACCCGGATGCAACCCATCCGGGTCCTCTTCGATCGCCTGCCCCGACTCGTTCGGGACATCGCAAACAAGCTGGGGAAGCAGGTCGAGCTCGATCTCATCGGAGGGGATGTCGAGCTCGATCGATCGATCATCGAAGCGCTCGCCGATCCGATGACGCACCTCCTCCGGAACGCACTGGATCATGGACTGGAGGATCCGTCCGGGCGAGCCACGATGGGCAAGCCGAGCACCGGCTGTGTGCGCGTTCGCGCCTACCACGAACGCGGCCGAGTCGTCATCGAAGTCCAGGACGATGGACGTGGAATCGATCCGGAAAAAGTCAAGGAAGCCGCGATCGATCGCGGTGCGATCACCCGGGAGCAGGCGTCGGCGTACACCGACAAGGACGCCATACTCCTCGTATTCCACCCGGGTTTGTCGACTGCACGGGAAGTGACCGACGTCTCGGGCCGTGGAGTCGGCATGGATGTCGTCCGAACGAACATCCAGAACCTGGGCGGGCAGATCGACGTCGAGAGCGCCATCGGGCAGGGGACGACGTTTCGCATCCACTTGCCCCTGACGCTCGCGATCATTCCGTCGCTCATCGTATCCAGCGGCGGTGAACGATTCGCCATTCCTCAGGTGAGCGTGGTCGAGGTGGTTCGACTCAAGAAGGGATCCGAGCAGCTCGAGCACATTCGAGGAATGGAGGTGCTTCGTCTTCGCGGAAGCTTGCTCCCGCTCATCCGGCTAAACCGTGATCTCGGGATCCAGTCGACCGCCTCCGAGGAGCGGGGCGGTAACGTCGTCGTGTTGCGCAGTGGAGTGAATCAATTCGGCCTCGTGGTCGACGAGCTTCACGACAGCGAAGAAATCGTCGTCAAACCGCTGTCTCAATACTTGTCGGACTGTGGGTGGTATGCCGGTGCGACCATCCTCGGAGATGGTCGCGTCGCTCTGATCCTCGATGCAGTAGGGATGGCGAAGAAGGCAGCGCTGCGCTTCAACGACATTGGTGAAGAGGAGGCCGCGCGCGCGCGCGCCGAGAAGGTCTCCGTGGGGGCGGAGAGGCGATCGCTCGTGGTGTTCGCAAACGACTCCGACGAGCACTTTGCGATGCCGCTCGAGGAGCTCCTGAGACTGGAGCGCGTGGAGCCGCAGCAGCTGGAGCGCATCGGCTCGAAGGAGTTCCTGAAACACAGAGGGCGAGCCATTCCGCTCGTTCATCTCGAGTCGGTTCTTCCCGTCCGATCGAGCTCTCGGGAAGAGGCGGAATTCTTCGTTCTCATTCCTCGATTGGAAGGATATGAAGCCGGAATCGTTGCCAGTCGAATCGTGGACACGCTCGACTCCGATGCTCAACCGGATCCGGCGCAGTTCGCGGCCCAGGGCCTGCTCGGCTCTGCCATCGTGGACGACCGCCTGACCTTGTTCATCGACACCGAGGGTCTACTCGAGGCGGCGGGAATCGAGAGGATCGCATGAGCTCACCAACATCGGTCGAACGAAGATTCTGCACCTTCTTCCTGGGTGATGAGTGCTATGGAATCGACATTCTCGCGGTTCGCGAGATCAACCGGCAAGTCTCGATCACGCCAGCGCGGGGGGCGTTGTCCGCGGTACGCGGGTTCATGAATCTGCGCGGCCAGATCGTGACGGTGATCGATCCCGCAGTCCGCCTAGGGTACTCACCTCGCGAGATTGGATCTACGAGTCGACTCATCATCCTGAAGACCAACTCGGAACTTGCGCGGATCCACGGTCATTCGATCGCAACAGGAGACGAGCTTGCGGGACTGTGGGTCGACCGGATCTCGGATGTCGTCGAGACCGGTGACGACAAGATCGATCCGCCTCCGCCCGATCAGGCCGGAAGAAACGATCGTCTGATCGCCGGAGTCCTCCAGATGAAGGACGAGGTGATACGGATCGTGGACCCTTGTGCTCTGCTCCGCTTGGATGAGGGTGACTAGCGAATGAATCCGAAGCTCGACGTACTCGTTGTCGATGACAGCGCGATCTATCGCAGCCTGATTCAGGGCTGTTTGCGCGAGATTCGCGATGTCCGCTGCGTTGGGACCGCGAAGGATGGAAAGGACGCGGTGGCCAGGGCGAGGGAGCTCGCGCCCGACCTGATCCTCCTCGATGTCGAGATGCCGGTGATGAATGGACTCGAGGCCATTCCTGCCCTTCGACGCGCAGCTCCGCATGCAGGAATCATCATGGTGTCGAGCGTGACGACCGAGGGTGCAGACGTCACCCTCGAGGCGCTGCAGGCCGGGGCGTTCGAGTTCGTCACGAAGCCCCAGGTGAAGGCGGGCGAGGATGGATTCGCCGCCTTGCGCCGGCCCCTCGAACTCGTCATCGAGACCTTCCGCGAGGCGCGCCAACAGCGCACTCGAGCGACGACCGAGGTCAAGCTGGCGAAGGGAACCGGAAAGGCACCCCGAATCGACGTCGTTGCGGTCGGCGTCTCGACCGGAGGGCCGAGTGCGCTCGCGGAGGTGATCCCTGCGCTTCCCGGAGACTTTCCAGCGCCGGTGGTGATCGTTCAGCACATGCCTCCGCGATTCACGGCATCGCTCGCAACCTCGCTGGACCGGAAGTCGAGCCTTCGCGTGCTCGAGGCCAACGACGGAAGGCCCCTTCGCGCGGGGGAGGTGCTGATTGCGCCTGGCGGGAACCACATGGTGATCGAGGCCAACGGAACGGAGCCGTTCGTAAAGCTCACACAATCCGCTCCCATCAACTCGTTCCGTCCCTCGGTAGACGTCCTCTTCCGTTCGGTCGCGAAGACCTTCCCCGGCCATGCGCTGACCGTGATGATGACGGGGATGGGATCGGATGGCTTCGAGGGCGTATGCGAGGTCCGAGCCGCAGGCGGATATAGCCTCGCGCAGGATAGGGCAAGCTGCGCGGTCTACGGGATGCCTCGCGCGGTCATCGAGGGCGGCGCTGCAGACGAGGTCGTCGCACTCGCAGACATGGCGGCGCGTATCGGGGATCTGGTTCGTCGCAGATGAGTCCACCACCCGTCCCGACGCTCGAGCGGCACGAGTTCGAGAGGCTGCGCAAGCTGATCCAGGACTGGTGCGGAATCGCGCTCGACGACAACAAGATGTACCTCGTGGAGACACGCCTGCGTGACATCGTCATGGAGCTGGGGTGTCGAACGTACGCGGAGTTCTACGAGCGAGCGAAGAGTGCGAACCCCGATCTGCGTGATCGCATCGTCGATGACATGACGACGAATGAAACCTCTTGGTTCCGCGATCGAGGGTTCTGGGAGACGATCCGGATTGCGTTGATCCCGGAGGTCATCGAGCGGGCCAGACAGGACGGAAGGACTCGGATATCGATCTGGTCGGCGGCCTGCTCCACGGGGCAGGAGCCGTACTCGATCGCCATTCTGCTTCGCGAGATGGAGCGCTGTGGCGAGCTCCGGGGGTGGAGGGCGGACGCCTTCGACATCGTATCGACCGACATCTCCAAGTCGGCTCTCACGATCGCCGAGGCGGGTCGGTACGACGCGATCTCCATACGGAGGGGGCTCGATGCCGAGCATCGGGATCGTTACTTCGACAAGGAGGGCAGGGTCTTCCGGATCCGAGAGGACATCCGCAAAATGGCACGGTTCCGGCGGATGAATCTTCTCGACTCGTTCGCGGGACTCGGTGCCTTCGATGTCGTGTTCCTGCGGAACGTCATGATCTACTTCTCGGCAGAGTGCAAGGGAAGCATTCTTCGCAAGTTGAACGAAGTGATACGCCCCGAGGGGTCACTGATCGTGGGCGCGACGGAGACGATCGAGATCTA
>CAZOTO010000046.1:0-20234 GCA_964582775.1 uncultured Myxococcales bacterium | reverse complement strand
GGCCGTCGGGGGGCGGTGCTCGAAGCGGGCGACGGCATCGCTCCCGAGGTCGGAGCGAAGCGGCGCGAGGAGCACATGCAGCGGCTCGATCGGCTCGGGGTTGGTGTGAATACCGGCGTCCGCGTCGATGAGATCACACCGGACGGTGTGCGGATGACGCGCGAGCAAACGACGCTGGTCCCGGCCGACACGGTGATCCTCGCGGGTAGCATCGAGGCTGACACGAGCCTGTACGATGCGGTTCGGGAGCGCGTTGCCCAGGTCCATGCGATCGGCGATTGCACGGGACTGGGATTGATCCGCAAGGCAACCGAAGATGCCGCGCGCGCGGTCTGCGCGCTGTAGGCGAGGGGAGGGCGAGGGCATGGACGAGAAACATCCGGCGCTGGTGGCGGCGAGGAACTCCTGGCGCTGTGCGCAGGGAGGGCTTCGCGAGGAGTGGCTCGCGATGATGGCGGAGGACATCATGATCGAGGATCCGATCGGTGTCGCCCCCACGAACCCGACGGGCGAGGGCGTGCGCGGCCGCGCGGCGGCGGCTGCGTTCTGGGATCAGCACGTCGGGCCATCGACGATCCGCATCGAGACGCACGAATCGTTCGTGGCAGGTCTCGAGTCGGCGCACGTGCTCACCCTGCGCACCACGCGCGCGAACGGCCTCAAGACGACCGTGCACGGGATCTTCACCTACCGCGTGAACGAGCAGGGGAAGCTCAGGAATCTGCGCGGCTTCTGGTCGGTGGACCAGATGAAGATCGAGAAGCCCACGGGGGCGTAGGCACGATCAGAGCTTGCGCACGTCCACGCGCGTGTCGCGATCCACTGCGTTGGGTTCGTAGAACGAGAAGCTCCACCGCAGCTGCCCGTAGTCCGTGACGAGCTGGAGCGGATTGATGGGGCTCGGATGCACGTACTGGTGGCTCGCGCCACCCTGGAACTGGAACGGCTCCCAGGCGTGGAAGATGTGGATCTGCCCGGGGCGGATCGCGCCGGTCGGCTTGGCGCGGACGTCGAAGCTGCCGAGGTCGTTCCACACGCGAACCATGTCGTGATCCGCGATCCCGCGCGCGCGCGCGTCCGCATCGTTCAGGTAGATCACCGGCTCGCCGCGCTCGAGCTGCAGCATCATCGGCAGATCGCGCCACATGGAGTGGATGCTCCAACGCGTGTGCCCGCTCGTGAACATGAGCGGATGGTCGCCGCCCGCCTTCGGCGGTGCCTTGTACGTGGGGAGCTCCTCGTCGAGCTCGAGGAACCACGGGTGATCGATGTAGAACTGCTGGCGCCCGGTGAGCGTCGGATAGGGGCGCTTCCTCTCGGTGAAGTCGCGATGCGGCGTGATCGGCTCGTCCTCGTGGTAGTCCGTGTAGAAGTTGCTCGTCGGAGAATCCGGTCCGAGCCCCTTCACTCGGATGGCGCCGCCCTTCGCGCGCAGATCCTCGAGAGTGATGCCCTTGGTGGCGCTCGACGTCTCCAGGATGAAGCGCAGCACCGCCTCGTCGTCCGTGGGAGAGAAGCGGCCATCGTCGCCGAAGCGCTGGTCGAGGCGCGCCAGGTTGCACGGCTCGCCGCGGAAGCTCTTCGTCTCCTCGATGCCGCGCCGCTTCGCCTCGGTCGCGATGTGCTGCGCGAGCCGCGAGTAGATCTCCCACTCGGGCTTGGCCTCGCCGGCGGGATCCACCGCGTGATCCGAGATCGTCACATAGGGGATCAGGCCGAGCACGTACTTGATGCCCATCTTCTCGTACCAGCCGGCGGCGGGCAGGAAGAGGTCGGCATGGCGCGTGGTCTCGCTCATGCGGAAGCCGATGTCGACGACGAGCTTCGCCTTTGCGAAGAGCGAGTCGCGGATGAGGTGCCCCATGCGGCTGTGGCGCAGCACGTTGCCGCACACGGAGACGATCACCTCGGGCGGCTCGGCGCCGGGAGGGGGCGCGAGCGGGAAGTTGCCCTGCGCCAGCGCCTCTTCGAGGTAGGCCGACGGCGGGCGCGGCATGTCGGCGTCGTAGTGGCGCGGATCCATGCGCACGTCGCGAAGCCCGCCGTGGACCGTGTGAAAGAGCGTGCTCGACACATAGCTCGACAGCGCCTGCTGCTCGACACCGTGCGGATCGAGGATCGAGCGCGCGCCGAGCCAGAGCATGGGCAGGGTGCTCAGCTGATCCTGCATGCCGAGCAGCCCGAGGCCCTCGAGATCGATGTAGCCGCCGCTGTGCCAGCCGCCGCCGGGGCGGCCGATGTTTCCGGTGAGCGAGGCGAGCAGGATCTGCGCGCGCTGCATCTGATCGGCGTGATACGCCTTGCACGCGCCATAGCCGACGAGGATCAGCGCGGAAGGTGCCTGCGCGAAGTCGCGCGCGAAGCGGCGGATCACACCGGCCGCCACACCCGTGATCCCGGCCGCCGTCTCGGGGCGCATCGCCTGCAAGCGCTCGCGCAGGATCGAGAACACGCTGCGCACCGCAACCCGCTCGCCCGACGCGAGTGTCACTTCCGTGCGTATGTCGAGCGCGGGGCGCACGCCCCTCTTCCATTCGATCGTTTCGTCGCTGCTCCCGGCGGTGCCCGGCGCCCACGCGAGCTTCGCCGCGGCCTGGTCCCATGCCGCGAAGCGATCGTCGCGGCCGCCCTTCATCACGTCGGACTCGCGCAGGAAGCGGCGGTCGTCCTCGCGCACGAGGAAGGGCAGATCCGTCTGCTCGATCAGGTAGTCGGTGTCGTGGAGCCCCTCCTCCACGATCACCTGACAGGCCGCGAGCGCGAGCGCTGCATCCGTGCCCGGGCGCGGCGACAGCCACAGGTCGCTGTGGATCGCGCTCTGGTTCATGTCGGGTGCGATCGTGACGACGCGGCCGCCGCGGTAGCGCGCCTCGTTCAGGAAGTGGGCATCGGGGATGCGCGTGGCGGCGGGATTGAACGCCCACAGCACCAGGTAGTCCGAGCGGAACCACCCGTCGGAGCTTCCGCCGGTGAAGCCGGCGCCGAGCGTGATGATCCCGCCCACCGACAGGTCACCGGTGTGGGCGGTCGGATCGGTGATGGGCGCGCCGATCTGCCGGAAGAAGCGCGATGTGCTGGCGAGCGTCGGTCCGAAGTCGAAGTTGCCCCCGAGCTCGCAGACGACCCCCTCGCCGCCACGGCGTGCGAGCACGTCGACCATCGCGCGTGCGACCTCGTCGAGCGCCTCGTCCCAGCCGATGCGCTTCCACTGGCCGGACCCCCGCGGCCCGACACGCTTCAGGGGATAGGCCTGCCGGGTGGGTCCGACGAGCAGCTCGCTGCAGCTCGCGCCCTTCTGGCAGCCACGGGGATTCCAGTCGGGGACGGAGTCGTTCGACGCTTCGTAGGGAGCGGATTGCTCCTCGCGCCACACGATCCCGTCGCGCACGTACAGGTTCCATGCGCAGGCGGCGATGCAGTTCGCGCTGGTATGGGTGCCGCGCGCTACGCGGTCCCAGCGCCACTTCTCCCGATAGACGTCGCGCCAGTCGTGGTAGACCGGGCTCGTGGCCGCGGTGGCCGCCGCGGGAGCCGCCGCCGCAGGTGCGGCCCACGACAGGCGGCGGAAGGACAGCGCCACTGCGCTGCCGGCCGCCAGGTGAAGGAAACGTCGTCGGGAAAGATCCTGCATCGCGCGTTCTCCCTGGGATTCTCCAGCCTATTCCGATCGCATCGCTCGTGCCAGACGTGCGAGGCGCGACGCGATCGTGTGGGTGTGCAGGAGCGGCGTCGCGGCCACGCTCCGGATCAATTCTCCTTGGGCTGGGGCAGCTCGCGCAGCGGTGCGTGCGCCTGCTTGTACACGAGGAGGCTTCGCTCGAACTCGATCACGATCTCGCCGGTCGCCTTGTAGCCGACGGTGCGCACGCGCACGATGCCCATGTGGGGACGGGATCCGGACTCGCGACAGTCCAGGATCTCGCTGCGCGCGTAGACCGTATCGCCCTCGAACAGGGGCGAGCGGATGCGCACGGATTCCCAACCCAGGTTCATCCCATTCTGCGAGATGTCCGAGACGGACAGCCCCGTGACGAGCGCGAGCGTGTACGTGGAGTTCACGAGCGTGCGGCCGTAGTCCGTTCCCTTCGCGTAGTGCTGATCGAAGTGGATGGGATTGGGGTTCATCGTGAGCTGCGTGAACCAGCTGTTGTCCGTCTCGGTGACGGTCCGCCCCAGCGGATGCGTGTAGACGTCGCCCTTCGCGAAGTCCTCGAAGAATCGCCCTCGCCAACCTTCCTTCTTCGGCATGTCGCGCTCTCCCATGCGCCCGCAGGCGCGTCGTCGTGAACTGCTAGATGGCGCCCGCGCGCTGGAGCGCATCGATGTCGCCGTCCGAGTAGCCGAGCTCGCGCAGGATCGGCTCGTTGTGCTCGCCGACCCGTGGCACGGGATCCAGGCGACAGTCCGAGGGATCGTCGACGCCCGGAGGCAGCAGCGCCCTCACCGGCGCACCGCTGGGCGCGCGAACGCTCGTCCAGCGCCGGCGCGCGGCGAGCTGCGGATGCGCGGCGAAGCCGTCCATGTCGCGCATGCGCGCGTAGGCGATCTGCTCGAGATCGAGCTGTGCCTCGAGGCCCTCCGTCGTGAAGTCTTCGAAGGCTCGCTCGATGAGCGCATCGAGCGCGTCGCGATGCTCGACGCGCAGCGCGTTGGTCGCGAAGCGAGGATCGCGCGCGATCGATTCGTCGCCGAGCACGCGGCGGCAGAACTGCAGCCACTCGCGGTCGTTCTGGATGCCCAGCACGATCTGCCCGCCGTCGCCGACGGGAAACGGCCCGTAGGGGGCGATCGTTGCGTGGCGCGCCGCGGTGCGCTTCGGCGCCGAGCCACCGTACGCGTGGTAGTAGAACGGGTATCCCATCCACTCGCCGAGCGACTCGAGCATGGAGATCTCGATCGCGGTGCCGCGGCCGCTCTTCGCGCGCGCGAGAAGCGCGGCGAGGATCCGGCTGTAGGCGTACATGCCGGCGCTGATGTCGGCCACGGCGATGCCCGCTTTCGCGGGCTCCGCCTCGCTCCCCGTGACGGAGAGCAGCCCGCTCTCGGCCTGGATCAGCAGGTCGTAGGCTTTCTTCTGCTCGTAGGGACCACCGCGTCCGTAGCCGGAGATGCCGCAGATCACCAAGCGCGGATTGCGCGCGTGCAGCCGCTTCGCGTCGAGGCCGAGCCGCTCGACGGCACCGGGCGAGAGGTTCTGCACGAAGACATCCGCGCGATCGAGGAGTGCGCACAGGACGTCGATCGACTCGGTTCGCTTCAGGTCGAGCGTGAGCGATTCCTTCGAGCGGTTGAGCCACACGAAGTGGCTCGAGCTGCCCTCGACGGTGGCGTCGTAGTCGCGCGCGAAGTCGCCCGCACCCGGCCGCTCCACCTTGATCACGCGTGCTCCCATGTCCGCCAGGTGGCGCGTCGCCAGCGGGGCCGCCACGGCCTGCTCGAGCGAGACGACCAGCGTTCCGGCGAGCGGAAGCATCAGTACGACCGCGGCATCCCGAGAACGTGCTGTCCGACGAACGACAGGATCATGTTCGTGGAGATCGGCGCGACCTGGTACAGGCGCGTCTCGCGGAACTTGCGCTCGACGTCGTACTCGCGCGCGAAGCCAAAGCCGCCGTACGTCTGCAGGGCCGCGTTCGCTGCCTCCCACGAGGCATCCGCCGCGAGCATCTTCGCCATGTTCGCCTCGGCCCCGCAGGACTCACCGGCGTCGTAGCGCGTGGCGGCGTCGAAGCGCATGAGCTCGGCGGCGCGCAGGTGGATGTACGCTTGGGCGATCGGGAACTGGATGCCCTGGTTCGTTCCGATGGGCCGGCCGAACACGACGCGGTTGCTCGCGTACTGCGAAGCGCGCTCGACGAACCAGAAGCCGTCGCCGATGCACTCGGCCGCGATGAGGATGCGCTCCGCATTGATGCCGTCGAGCAGGTAGCGGAACCCCTTGCCCTCTTCGCCGATCAGGTTCTCTGCCGGAACCTCCATCTGGTCGAAGAACACCTCGGCCGTGTGGTGGTTCATCATGGTGTCGATGGGCCGGATCGACAGGCCGTGGCCCTTCGCCGCCTGCATGTCCACCAGGAAGAGCGACATGCCGTCCGTGCGCTTGGCTACCTGATCGAGCGGCGTGGTGCGCGCGAGCAGCAGCATGAGATCGGAGTATTCCGCGCGCGAGGTCCAGATCTTCTGGCCGTTCACGACGTAGCGATCGCCCTTGCGTTCGGCGCGCGTGCGGATGCGGCTGGTGTCGGAGCCCGCATCGGGTTCGGTGACGCCGAAGGCCTGCAGGCGCTGGGAGCCGTCCGCGATGCGCGGCAGGTAGCGCTGCTTCTGCTCCGGCGAGCCGTGCCGCAGCACCGCGCCCATGATGTACATCTGCGCGTGACACACCGCTGCGTTGCCCCCGGAACGGTTCACCTCTTCCAGGATGATGGAGGTCTCGCGCAGGCCGAGCCCGGCACCGCCGTACTCCTCGGGAATCAGCGCGCCCAGGTAGCCGGACTCGGTCATCGCAGCGACGAAGGCATCGGGGTAGCCGCCCGTCGCGTCGAGCTCGCGCCAGTAGGCGTCGGGGAACCCCGCACACATCTTGCGCACCGCATCCCGCAACTCGTCGTCTGCCTGAAGGTCCGTTCCCACCGCTGTGCTCCTCTCGGGGCGATGCCCAATCTTCGTTCGGGGGGTGCTCGGGGGCGATGCCCTCGGGGGCGATGTCCAGTCCCACCGCGGGTCGAAGGTATAGCGCTCGCGCCGGTCTTCGAAAGCTCTCGCCGCGCGGGATCCAGGGGGGCTTCGCGTGGCCCGGCTCGATAGGGCATGCCTGTCCATCGGATAGGAAGGGTGGCGGCCGCGCGAGTGGGAGATTCCACGGGCTTTGCGGATACACTCGGCGAGGCCGTGGCGGATGCGCGGCGGCTCCGTACGGCGTCTGCACGCCGCGCGGAACGCGAGCAGAGCAGAGGGTGAGGACGGGAGAGCAGGCATGCGTGCGGGGGATGTTCGGCTGGCTGAGCGGTTCGGGTTGCACGGAAAGACGGCCGTGGTGACGGGAGCTTCCACGGGCATCGGAGCCGCGGTGGCAGAGCTCTTCGTGGACGCCGGTGCCCGCGTGGTGGTCGCCGCCACCACGCCGGCCCGCATCGATGCCGTGGTCGGCGATCTGCGCACGCGCGCGGATCGGCCTGGGGACGTGATCGGTGTGCCCACGGACATCTCGCGCGAGGACGACGTCGTGCGCCTGTACGAACGGACGGTCGAGACCTTCGGGCGCGTCGATGTCCTGGTGAACTGCGTGGGGCTCTATCCCGTGATTCCGTTCCTCGAGCTCACGGTGGAGCAGTGGGATCACATCCACGCGGTGAATACGCGCGGGGCCTTCCTGTGCATCCGCGAGGCGGTGAAGCACATGCGCGCTTCGGGCGAGGGAGGGTCGATCGTCGCGGTGTCCTCGCTCGCATCGATCGCGACCACGATCCACGGCCACGCGCAGTACGGCTCGAGCAAGGCCGGCGTGAACATGCTCGTGAAGACGGTGGCACTGGAGTTCGCAAAGGACCGGATTCGCGCGAACGCAGTGCTGCCGGGGGCGATCGACACCGAGGGGCTCCGAACCGCGTCTGCGGGCTACATCGCGAACCACGTGCCGCTCACGGGCTCCTCTGCGGATCCCCATCGCTTCCCGATGGGGCGGTTGGGGCTCGCCTCGGAGGTCGCCGCCGCCTGTCTGTTCCTCGCCAGCCCGGCCGCGAGCTACGTCACCGGCCAGCTCGTGGCAGTGGCCGGCGGTCTCGATCTCGGCTGATCCCTCGCCCAAGGAGACGCGCATGTCGCAGCCCAGTCGTTGGTTCTCGTCGAATCCGGACAAGGCGTGGGGAGAGAAGTGGTTCCTCTCCTTCGTTCCCGTGTTCCTCGCATTCAATGCGATCGTGCAGAAGGCGGGGCTCCTCGACACGGGGAGCTTCTGGAACGCGGTGCAGAACCTGCTCATGTGGGTGCCGTACCTGGTGGTGCTGCCATGGTGGCTGCGCCGCCGCTCCGGCATTGCCTGGCACGAGAGCTACTGGTTCAAGGTGAACGTGTACATGATGGTGTACGTGTTCTTCGGCACCTATTTCCACACGGAGTGGTTCTTCGAGGCGCTCGGCCTGCGCTACCACTTCCCGCACGTCGGTCTCTACTTCGACTCGGCGCTGTGCGGGCCGGATCAGGCCACGGCGCTCGAGAGCCACCAGCGCATCCCGCTCGGGATGTACTTCAACACGATGGCCTTCTTCACCGTGTACCACTCGCTCGCGGTGGTGGCGATGCGCGTCGTGCGCAGCTTCACGCTCGAGCTCGGCGCGTACGGGCGGCGCGTGGCGTGGGTGGCGATCGTGGTCGCGGCAAGCGTGTTCTTCGCCTGGGTCGAGACCTTCCTCTACATCCAGCCCGAGATCGCGAGCTTCGTGTGGTACGAGGACCGGGAGTGGATGCTGCGCGTGGGGACGTCGCTCTACATGCTCTACTTCTTCGTGAGCTTCCCCAACTTCTATTGCCTCGACGAGGACGGCGCGCGGAAGTGGAGCGCGAAGGACTGCGTGCTGCACGCGAGCTTCGTGAGCATGTGGACGCTGCTCCTGATCGACCTGTGGGTGCACGTCGTGCGAGGATGGGCGGCATAGTCGCGACGTAGTATCATGGCGGCGCCGAGGCGCGAATCGGGTCGGCGCTTCGGTGAATGACGGAGGGAGTGGCTCAGATGACGACGCAAGGTTTCCTCAATGCATTCGGGCTCGGTCTCGTGCTCTGTCTCGCGGTGCCGACCGGGGACGTCTTCGCGCAGACCACGGCTGCGGAGATCATCGAGAAGGCGCGCGAGCGCGCCCGGCAGGTGGACGAGATCAAGCAGGTCCTGAACGACCCGGATCAGAACGTGCGACTGGCGGCGTTCGAGGCCATGGTGGGCAGCGACGATCCGCTCCTGCGCGAGCTCGCGCTGGATGCGGGGCTGTCGAGCACGGATCAGGTCTTGCGAGGGCTGGCCCTCAGGCACGCCGTGCTCAACCTGGCGGCGATCCACGTCACGCTCGCGATGGACGAGTCGGCCCCGAAACCGGTCCAGGAGCGGGTGGATGCGTACCTGCAGAAGACGGGGCGCACCTACCAGGTCGAGATCGATCCGAAGAGCGTGAACCCCGAGCGGGGCTCCTTCCAGATGCGTGGCAACGCGCAGTACGCTGGCAACGTGAGCGGCACCGTGGTGACCTTCAGCTACGGCTACTACTCGGGCGAGCTGCACTTGCAGGACGACAACACGCTCGCGGGCCACGTGCACTACAGCTACGGCGGCGATCACCAGTTCAAGGCGACCGCGCCGCTGCGCTGACGGCCGGCTCCTACGGCTCGAGCACGCGCAGGCGCGAGAGCGCCACGTGGGCCGGATCGCCCTGGGAATCGTAGATCTCGATGCGCACGCGGCGCGCGCGTACGGGCAGGAACTCGAGCTTCGCTTCGCCCTCCGCGTACTGCAGGGAGCCGGACGCCACCGAGCGCCAGGATGCGCCCTCGGCGGCGACCGACACCAGCACCTGTATGCGCGACGGCCGCTGCGCGGGCTCGACGTCGGCTCCGGCGTGGAAGGAGACGCCGCGCACGATGCGCACCGCGTCGGGCCCGCCGAGCTCGAGCGCCACGGGCCAGCTGTCCGCGCGTGCGGCCCAGTGGCCCTCGTTGCCCGCGGTGACGAGTCGAGAGGCGAGGTGCGCGGAGCCCACCGGGTCTGCGCTCCAGGAGAGCACCTGCCAAGGGCCCGCTGCAGGAGCGCGCGCCTCGGCCTCGGTCGGCCCTGCCGCCGCCGATCCCTGCGACGGCGCGGTCGACGCATCGACGCGAGCCGTCGGCATCGGTGTCGCGCCGCGCAGATGCGCCTCGACCTTCGCGAGCAGCGCGTCGGTGCGCATGACCGTTCCCACGCCCGTCCGTGCGTGCACCGCGAGCAGCATGCCGACGGGCTGATCGTTCACGACGAGCAGGCTGCCGCTGTGCCCCTTGCGGATGCGCTCGCGCTCGTTCGTGGGGAGCACGCGCAGGAACGTCTGCCCATCGTCGTCGACGATCGCGACGGGCAGGCGGCCGAGCGTGCCGTCGCCGTTCACCGAGCGCAGCGCGCCGAGGCCGCCGTCGCGCAGGTGGCGCTCGACGTGACGGCTGATCCCGCCGAGCGCGTAGCCGCAGCGCCCCGCGATGCTTCCCGTCATCACCGCAACTGCGGCATCGTCGCCGAGATCGGTCACGGACACCGCCTCGCCGCGCAGGCCCTCGCTTCCCTCTCGCAGCAGAGAGGGGACGGACGTCTCCGTGGCGACGTGGTGCGGCAGGAGCGCGAGGCAGCGCTCGCCGCTGCGCACGAGCCAGGCCTGTCCCACCTCGAGATCGGGCGCATCGTAGGAGCGCACGACCGCCTGCTGCGCGTGCGCCTCGGCGACGGCGAGCATCGCACTCGCGAGGATCGCGAGCGCGAGGAGGATGCTACGGCTGTCGATCGTCTTCCCGGATTCTTGCATTCTCTTCGCTCGCCTCGTTCTCTCGTTCCCGGTTGCGATGCCAGTACTCCCGCCAGCGGTTCCTCAGGTGATGCCGGCGGTCCTGCAGGCTGCCACTGCCGATCTCGGAGCCCTCCCGGTACACGGCCATGAGCCCGAGGGCGGAGAAGATCAGCACGACCCAGGTCGACACCGCGCGGTGTCGAGTGATGCGCACGAGCAGGCCCGGCGAGAAGCTGTAGCCCTGCTCGCCGTACCGCACGATGCGCACGGCATCCGCCTCGCCGAATGCGACCACGCGCAGCGCCGGAGGGGCGGAGATGCCGGGAAGCAGGTCGAAGTGGACGAAGCCCTTCGTCATCGCCGTCCGCTGTGACCCGCTCTCTCCGAGGTCGATCCGATCGCCGGGGAGGAGCTGCGTCGAGGCCACCAGATCGCGGCCACCGGCGGACTCGTCGGAGCGGGTGTAGAGCGATACGACGCCGCTGCGCAGCAGCGCGGGCTCGCGCCAGGAGACGTCCTTGCCGATGCTGCCCGCGCCCGAGAACGGGAGCAGGATCCGTCGCAGCGGATCACCGGCGGCGGGGACGGGAAAGTGCAGCAGCAGCTCGCGACCCACGGAGAGCGGCTCGCCCTCGGCGACGAGGATCTGGGCATCGAGGCCCTCTTCCTCGGGTCCAGCGATCTGGATCGCGAGCGCACCGTCGGGCTCGACGTCGAGGTGCACGACGGCGCCCGATTCCGCGCGAGGATTCGCCGGGATCCGCAACGCCACTTCGTCCAGGTCGCGCAGGTCGTAGGCGCGCCAGCGCCGGCTCGGACACGGGGAGATCCCCGATCCGAGCGCGGGAAGGGGAGGGGCTCCCGCGTTCGCGCGCACGCAGAGCAGCGCGCCATCCACGCGCCAGTGGGTCTCGAGGTCCCGGGCGAGGACGAGGGTCGCATGCTCCGCGTCCGCCTCGACCGAGAACGGCCAGGGTTGTCGCGAGAACAGGGCCCATGCGATGAGGGCGACGATCGCCAGGACGAGCACGGGCTGGGCGTTGCGCCCGACGAGCAAGGCCAGGTTCCAGGCCTCGTAGAGGATGAGCGTCAGCTCGGCGAACCGGCCCCGTTTCCTGCTCACGAGCCGTTGCTCAGCCGCAGCTCGATCTCCACCTCACCGAGCGGCCGGCCGTAGCGCTCGCGCTCGATGAACACCACTTGCCGCCCCTTGCGCAGCGCCGCCACGGGAATCGTGCACCGATAGTCGTAGCTCGTGCGGCGTCCTTCGGTGAACTCCTGGCAGTCCGCCTCGGTTCCGTCCGCCGTGCGGTAGAACACGGCGTTCGCGCCAAAGGAGTTGATCAGCACGTCGACGGTCTCGAAGCTCGTCTCGCGGGTCGCCACCAGATAGGTGGACGGGCTCTGCTCGCAGTCGCCCGGCGTGGCGCGCACGGCGAGGTCGCCAGGGCCGAAGCTGCGCAGCAGATCGCGCCGGCGGGTCCCCTCGTACGGCAGCAGGACCAGGATCTCCTCCGCACCCTGCCCGGAGCCTGGTACGCGGAAGGTATTGCGCGAGTAGTAGGTGCCGTCTCGCGACAGCACCGTGAGGCAGATCCGCTCCGCGCTCGTCGGAATGATGAGCCCGGCGAGCGTGGCCTCTCCGGAGAGCGCGCTCGCGGCGGCGACGCCGACGATCACCGAGCCGCTCACCCGCACGTCCTCTTGCACGGCCTCGTGGAACTCTCCGTCCAGCTCGGCGCGCACCGTCGTGGCGGCCCGCACGGCGAACGCCCCGCACAGCCCGAGCACCAGTGCCCATCCCGCTGCGAGCGCAGCCCCTCTTCGTCGCCGTGTTCGTGCGCGCATCGATGGTCTCCTTCCGTTCCGCGGACTCTCGACCGTGGGGACGTTCCGCCCGTATCCTGTCTACCTGAATTCCACTCCACGGAACAAGTGCCGCTCGCGTTCGGCCACCGGATGATCCGCCGGGGCACCCGGTCGCGCGAGAGGCTGCGCCCGCCGTCGTGGAGCGAGGGTAGCGCCATGATGCCGGAGACCGAATCGTTCCTGCGCCTCGCCGTGGCCCTGGCGATCGGCTTGCTGGTCGGGACCGAGCGCGGGTGGGACCAGCGAGAGGCGAGAGAGGGTGCGCGAGTCGCGGGGCTTCGCACCTTCGGCCTCGTCGGCCTGCTCGGGGGGGCGACCGGTCTCTTCGCTGCCGCGACCGGTGCCGGGACCGCGTCGATCGGACTCGTCTTCCTCGGCCTCGCCGCGTTCCTGTCGACGTCGTATGCGGTCGCCGTTCGCCGCACCAAGGACGTGGGCATCACGAGCGAGGTGGCGGTGCTGTGCACCTTCCTGCTCGCGGCGCTCGCGGGGGCGGGGACGATGGCGCCCGCCGCTGCGGCGGCCATCGTGATGACGGTGCTGCTGCGCTACAAGGCGCGGCTCCATGGCTGGCTCGGCGCGTTGCGGCGCGAGGAGCTCACCGCGGGCCTCCAGCTCCTGCTGATCTCGGTGGTCTTGCTGCCGATGCTTCCCGATCGGGGCTACGGGCCGTGGCAGGCGCTCAACCCCTACGTGCTGTGGTGGATGGTGGTGCTGATCGCCTCCCTCTCCTTCCTGGGGTACGTGGCGACCCGCATCGCAGGCGAGCGCCGAGGCCTGGCGCTCACCGGGCTGCTCGGGGGCTTGGCCTCGTCGACCGCAGTGACGCTCGGCTTCTCGCGCCTGGCGTCGCGCCGCGAGGCGATGGTTCCCGTTCTGGCGGCGGGCATCCTGCTCGCGTGCGGGACGATGTTCCCGCGCATGGTCGTCGTGGCTTCCTTGGTCCACGCCTCGCTCTTCGAATGGCTGTGGCTTCCCGCACTCGTCATGTCGGCGGTGGCGTATGCCCCGGTGCCCTTCTATCTGCGTGGCGCACGCGGCACGGGCGATGGCGAGTCGGGCGCACGCCTGCGCAACCCGCTGGAGCTCCCATCGGCCCTGGCGTTCGGCGTGCTGCTCGCCGTCGTCATGCTGCTCGCGCGCGCGCTCGTCGCGTGGTGGGGACACACGGGTGTGTGGATGCTCGCCGCGCTCTCCGGGCTGGCCGATGTGGACGCGATCACGCTCTCGCTTTCGCGGATGGGCCGCACGGATCTCCCGCTCTCCGTCGCCACGACCGGGATCGTGCTGGCGGCGGCCGCGAACTCCCTGTTCAAGGGCGGGCTCGCGCTGGCGATCGGGGGGCGGGCGCTGGGGGCGCGCGTGCTCCTTCCGCTGTGCCTGGCGGCGGCGGCCGGGTGGGTTTGCGTATGGGTCGGGTCGCCGCTCTAACCGGGATTCGTCCGCTCAGATGCGTTTCGCGGGCTCGCCCGCAGCCGGGAGCGATCCGGTGGCTGCGAGCGCGATGGCGCCCCCGGCCTCCGACGTGCCGCGGATGCGCAGGTTGAGCATCTCGACGAAGATCGAGAAGCCCATCGCGAAGTAGATGTAGCCCTTGGGCACGTGCCAGCCGACGCCGTCGATCGTGAGCGTGAAGCCGATCAGCAGCAGGAAGCTCAGCGCCAGCATCTTCACCGTCGGATGGCGGTTCACGAAGGCGCTCACGGATCCCGCAGCGACCATCATGATGCCCACGGCGGCGACGACCGCGATCACCATGACGGCGATGTCCCGCGCCATGCCGACGGCGGTGATCACGGAGTCGAGCGAGAAGACGATGTCGAGCAGCAGGATCTGTCCGATGGTGGAGGCGAAGCCCGCGGCGGGTTTCGCCTCGGCCGTGGGGCTTGCGTGACCCTCGATGTTCTCGTGGATCTCGACGGTGGACTTCCCGAGCAGGAACAAGCCTCCGAGGATCAGGACGAGGTCGCGTCCGCTGACGTCGTGCTCGAGGACCGAGAACAGCGGGCGGGTGAGTCCCATCACCCAGCCGATCGAGAAGAGCAGCCCGATGCGCAGGAACATCGCGAGGGCGAGCCCCACCGTGCGGGCGCGGCGCTGCTGCGCCTCGGGAAGCCTCCCCGCCAGGATCGAGATGAAGATGATGTTGTCGATGCCGAGGACGATCTCGAGGAAGGTGAGGGTGAGCAGTGCGACCCAGGCCTCGGGTGTGTGGATCCAGTCGAACACGATTCGCCTCCGGAGGAAGAGAAAGGGAGAGCGTGCGCGCTCGTCGCGCGTCCGTCGCTACAGCGGCTTCGCGAGGCAGGCGTCGGCGAAGGGCTCGAGCTGCCGCCGCAGCTCCTCGAGGTCTCCCGTGGGTGGATACAGCACGACCCGCGACACGCCGAGGTCGCGGTAGAGCTTCGCCAGCTCGATCGACGGGATCGCCGCGCAGGTGATCGGAATCGCCGATGGATCGCGGCCGTGCGCGCGCGCCGACTCCTCCATCGTCGCGCGCAGAGCCCCGAGCGTCCGATCGTCCCATGCGCCCGGCGTGGTGCCGGATGCGACGCGAAGCGGATAGAAGCCGTCGCCCAGACGGCCGGCGCGGCGAGCCGCCGCCGGACTGTGTCCGCCGACGACGATCGGCACTCCTCCGGGCCGTTGCGGCCGGGGCTCGCTCACCACCCCGCGGAAGCGCACGTACGTGCCCTCGTAGCTCGAGACCGGATCGCGCCACAGCGCGCGCATGGCGTGCACGTATTCGTCGGTGCGCGCTCCGCGCGTTTCGAAGCAGGCGCCGGTGGCTTCGGATTCGTCGCGATTCCAGCCGACACCGATGCCGAGGAGCAGACGCCCGCCGCAGAGGCGATCGAGCGTGGCGAGCATCTTGGCCAGGACCACGGGCTCGCGCTGCGGAAGGATGAGGATGCCGGTGGCGAGGCGGAGGCGTCGGGTTGCCGACGCCACGTAGGCGAGCCACAGGAGGGGATCGGGCTGGACCTCGTCGTCGGCGAAGGGAGGGCGCCCGCTCGGATCGTACGGGTACGTCGACGAGAGATCGACGCACATGACGGCGTGCTCGGAGACCCACAGCGACTCGAATCCGAGCTCTTCGATGAGACGGGCGAAGGCGACGGCATACTCGCCGTCGTCGATGGGCGCCATCTGGTACGGCGCCATGATTCCGAACTGCATCCTCGACTCCCCCGTTGCGTGTGGCCGGATCGCGCGCACGCGAGCATGCCCTCGGAACGGGGGGTGCGCTACTTCTTCGCGACCACCGGGATCTTCAGCGTCGCGCCGGGCACGAGCCGCGCCAGGTCCGCTTCCGGGTTGTACCGGTGGATCAGCCACATGGGGACGGCGTACGTCTTGCGGCTGATCGTCCACAGCGTCTCGCCGCGGCGCAGCGTGTGATCCACGGTTCCGGACACCTGGTAGAAGCGGAAGAAGTCCTCCTCGATGCCCTTGTGGTGCTCGAGTCGGCGCTCGAGGAACTCGCTCGGCGTGACCCTCGAGAAGTCGAGCCGCAGCCGCTGCCCCAGGCGCAGCTGGCGCTTGCTCGAGAGCTTGTTCAGGCGCCGCAGGTGCGAGGGCGAGACCTGCAGCCAGTCGGCGAGGTGTCCGATCGTCTCGCTCGAGTCGACGATCACCCACTCGCCGTCGATGCGTCGCCATGGGGAGTCCTCGCCGAGCGGAGCGACGGAAGGGGCGGCAGGGGAGATGCGCATGGACTCGCTCGAGCGGGCGGCCACCGGCGAGCGGTCCTTTGCGGCGGGGACTGCGGGCCGCATGGCCTTTGGTGCCTGCGGCGCGGGAGGTGGCGTCCGCGGAGCCGCATTCGCCGTGCGGACGAGTCCGGACGGTGCCGGTGCGCTCGATCCGCCGCGCTCGGGAAGCTGCAGCACCTGGCCGGCGTAGATGCGGTGATGGCTCGACAGCTCGTTCGCCGCCACCAGCTGCGACACCGTCGTTCCCGTCTTGCGCGCGATCTGGGACAGCGTGTCGCCGCGGCGAACCTGGTAGTAGTTCGAGTGATGCTGGTCGGAGTGGCGGCTGCTCGCCGGAAGCGAGGCGATCCAGCGCGACGGCTCGCCCGCGATCGTCCCGGCGGGGAGCCGAAGGGTGTAGCCCTTCGGGATGCGCTTGCTCGAGCGGAACACGGGGGGGCGCAGGGCGGGATTGAGCTCCTGGATCACGCCGAGCGACACCCCGAGGTGTTGTTGCAGATCGCGCACGTCCGCATAGAACGGCAGCGCGACCGTGTCGACCACGTGGGGTTCGTTGCGCCGCAGCGGGCCGAAGTACGCCTCGTGGGACTTCGCGATCTTTCGCGCGGCGAGGAACTGCGCGTAGAAGTTTCGCGAGGCGAAGCCGAAGGAGCGGCTCTGGTAGCGGAAGACGATGGCGTCGATGTTGCTCGTGCCGACGGTGCGCTGCGCCCGCTTCATGCCGGCGGCTCCGTGGTTGTAGGCGGTGAGCGCGAGCGGCCAGCTCTGGAGCATCGCGTAGTTGTCGCGGAGCAGGCGGGCAGCGGCATCCGACGACGCGATCGGATCGAGCCGCTCGTCGACGACGTAGTCCACCTTCATGTACAGGCGTCCCGTCGAGCGCATGAACTGCCACATCCCGGCGGCGCCGTACTTCGAGTATGCGCTCGGATTGAACGACGACTCGACGTGTGGCAGATAGGCCAGATCCTCGGGCAGTCCCATGTCGCGGAAGATCGCGCGGATCTCGTTCTCGTAGGCGCCCGAGCGGATCAGCCCCTCGCGGAACTTGTCCCGTTGACCGAGCTGGAAGCGAACCCGTTCAGCGGCCTGCAGCAGGTCTTTTCGCGTGGGCGGATGGCCGAGATCGAGCTCGAACATCTGCAGGATCGCCTGCTCGGCCTTGTTCGTGGTCCGCGGATTGCGTGCGAGTCGCTGCAACACCGCGCGGTGATGCCTCTTGCGCGCGTCGATGCGCCGCTGTCGGCTCGCCAGACGATCGCCCTCGTCGAAGCGCAGGGTCTCGTACACCACGCCGAGATGGCGCGCGTCGTGGAGGAGCCCGCCGCTCGTGCTCACCTCGAGGTAGACGCGCATCCAGAAGTCCACCGCCGAGCGAAGCTTCGCGGGCTCGGGGAAGTGGGGATCCGCGCCCGCGGCGAGACCGGGGACGAGGCCCGCACCCATCCCGAAAAGGAAGACGATCAGCGGTAGAAGCCGTGCGAGCCGCGCGAGTCTGCTCAAGATTTCCCCCCTCGTTCCGCTCGTTCCGTATCGCGCGCCCCGGCGGCGCGCTTGAGTGGAGAGCGGCGCACGCGTCGGGAAAGAGGCGACCGCCGCGGCGGGGCGTTGCGTTCTTCCCCTCGCGGCGGTGTCGACGCGTCCTAGGATGGCCCGAGCCATGGGGGCTCGTCGAGGGGGAGGGGGCAATCGCACGGAGCGATTCTGGTGGGACTGGATCGCGCAGCCTCCGACCTGTAGCTCTTGGGCCTCGGGGGGAAGCGTGTCGTCGCATTCGTGGTGGCTCAGCAAGTCCCGGCGCGCCGCCGGGCTTCAGTGCGAGAAGAGGCTCTGGCTCCAGGTGCGCGGGCCCGTGCAGCCGTCGCCGCTCGATTCCACGGTCGAGGCATTGCTCGCGCAGGGACGCGAGGTGGGCCGGATCGCCCGGGCGCTCTTCCCCGGCGGGGTGGCCGTCGACGATCGCCCCGAGCAGACCGACGAGGCGCTTGCGTCGACGGCCCGTCTGGTCCGCGATCCCTCGGTGCCCGCGATCTTCGAGGCCACGTTCGTGCACGAAGGGGTGCTCGCGCGCCTCGACGTGCTCGCGCGCACGAGTGGTGGGCGGTTCGCGCTGTGCGAGGTGAAGAGCGCGACCCAGCTTCGCGACGAGCACCTGGACGACGTGGCGCTGCAGCTCTGGGTGGCGCGGGGCGCGGGGGTCGACGTGGAGCGGGCAGAGGTCGCGCGGCTCGACGCGTCCTATGTCCGCGGACCGGAGGGCCTCGATCCTCGCGCGCTCTTCGCCCGGCGCGAGGTGACGCGCGAGGCCCGCCTGCTTGCGGAGGACGTTCCGGAGCAGGTCGTGCGCTTGGGCCGGGTGCTCGAGCTTCCCGAGCCGCCGGCGATCGAGCCCTCGCCCCACTGCCGCCGGCCGCAGCCGTGCGAGTTCTACGACGAGTGCCGAAGGGGACAGCCGCAGGACTCGATCGAGCGGCTGCCGGCGCTTCGCGAGGCGACGTTCCACGAGCTGCGCGCAGCGGGAATCGCGCGCATCCCCGACATCCCCGACGATTTTCCGCTGGCCCGTGCGCAAGCCCGTGCCCGGCGTGCGCATCGCGAGTCGGGCCTGGTGGTCGCGCGAGATCTCGCATCCCGTCTCGCGGACTTCGGCCCTCCATCGGACTACCTGGACTTCGAGGCGATCGCGCCGGCCGTGCCTCTCTTCGTGGGCAGCTCGCCGTACGAGGCGATTCCCTTCCAGTGGTCCCTCCACGGAGTCGACGAGCGCGGCCGGATCGAGCATCGCGAGTTCCTGGCCGAGGGACGCGAGGATCCGCGCTGCGCGGTGGCCGAATCCCTGGTCGATGCGCTGGGCGCGAGCGAGCGCCCGATCGTCGTCTACTCCTCGTTCGAGGCGCGCGTGCTCGATGCGCTCGCCGCGGCGGTGCCCGCGCATGCATCGGCGCTCGCCGCCCTCCGTGCGCGCCTTCGTGATCTGTATGGGGTGATCCGCCATGCCGTGTACCACCCGCGCTTCTCGGGATCGTTCTCGCTGAAGCAGGTGGCGCCTGCGCTCGCGCTCGGCTTCGGCTACGGGGGGCTCGACGAGGTGGCGCACGGAGGCGATGCCGCGCACGCCTTTGCGCGGATCGTGCGCGCGGAGCTCGACGCCAGGGAGGAGGCGAGGGTTCGTGCCGCGCTGCTTCGCTACTGCGCCCGGGATACCGAAGCGCTCGTCCGCACGCACCTTGCGCTGCTCGAGCACCTCCGGTCGGTGCGCGACCGGCCGTAGCGGCGGTTCGCTGCTGCCCGTCGAACGCTACGCGCAGCGGTTCCCGCCACCGGCCTTGGCGCGATACAGGCGTTGGTCCGCGGCTTTGTACAGCGCTCGTGCGTTCGCGCCGTCTGCTGGAAACGCGGCGACGCCCGCGCACACGCGAAGGGAGTGATCGCCGACACCGAACTCGTTCTGCACGGACGCCCGCAGCTTCTCCGCGCGTGCTCGGGCGCCCGCGAGGTCGGTCTCGGGGAGCAGCAGCGCGAACTCGTCTCCCCCCGCCCGGGCGGCCAGATCCGAGGCACGGCCGCCACGGGCGAGCAGGCCGCCGATCCTCGAGAGGGCCTCGTCACCCGCGAGGTGACCGTGGCGATCGTTGTAGGCCTTGAAGCCGTCCACATCGAAGAGCACGAGGGCGAGCGTGCGGTCGTGTCGGGCCGCACGCGCGATCTCGCTCTCGAGTTGCCGCCACAGCCGGTCCCGGTTGGCCAAGCCGGTGAGTGCGTCGTGCTCGGCGCGCTGGGTCGCCTCTTCGCGTTCTCGAAGATGCTCGAGGGCGATGGCGGCGTGGTGCGAGAGCACCTCGAGCGCGCGCATGTCCTCGCGGTCGAACGCGGGGCCGTTGCGGCGCGCGACCTCGACCGATCCATACACCGACTCCTGTAAGCGCAGGGGCGCCGACGCCGAGACGGCGGTTCCACTCGTCGGCGTCGGGCTCCCCGGCGACGGGGGGGAGAGTGGGGTGCGGGCGAGCGCCGCCTGCGCGCCTCCGTTCGCGCCGATGCGCAGGACGCGGCCCTCGGTGGCTGCGAGGAGGTCGAGGGCGCGGTCGAGCAGGCGCTCGCACAGCGCCGTCTCGTCGGGAGCGGTCGCGAG
>CAZOTO010000045.1:0-20349 GCA_964582775.1 uncultured Myxococcales bacterium | reverse complement strand
GGTGGAGCTCTTCGAAGTAGCGGCAGATCGCGACGCTCTCCGCGATGCAGGTCCCGTCGTCGAGCTCGAGCAAAGGGACCTCTCCCAGTGGGTTCTTCTCGCGAAACTCCGCGGCTTGGTTTGCCCGCGCACCGATGTCGACGGGCACCAGGGGAATCGTCACTCCCTTCTCGGCCAGGAAGATCCGCACGCGGCGGGGGTTGGGAGCGGTGCTGGTGTCGTGGAGCCTCATTCGATTCTCCCCTCTCGTTCGACAGCGATGCGTCGCTGCGTACTGTACACGTTGAGCTCATCGCCGCGCAGGAAGCCGACGAGGGTCTGCCCCAGCTCGCACGCCAGATCGACCGCGAGCGTGGAGGGTCCGGAAACCCCGGCCAGGATCGGGATGCCCGCGGCGATCGACTTCTGTGCGATCTCGAAGCTCGTGCGCCCGCTCACCAGGAGAACGTGTCCGCGCAGCGGGAGTGCCTCGTCGAGCACGGCGTGGCCGATCACCTTGTCGACGGCGTTGTGACGGCCGACGTCCTCGCGAATGCACACCGGCTCGCCATCGGTCCGGAACAGCGCGGCTGCATGGATGGAGCCCGTGGTGCGAAACAGCGGTTGGTACGAACGGAGCTCCCGGGCCAAGCGGATCAACGTGGGGGCCGGTATCCGGGTGTCGTCGCCGGCCACGCTCGGCAGGCGACGGCGCACGTCGGCGATCGCCGTCTTGCCGCACAGGCCGCAGCTCGTGTTGGCGACGAAGTGGCGTGGAGGCGGCCGGCAGACACCGGTGGCCTCCGGTCGGATGCGAACGTCGACGACGTTGGGACTCTCGTCGCAGTGGCTCGCGTGCGCGATCGCATGCGCGCCGTCGATCACGCCTTCGGTGAAGAGGAAGCCGGCCGCCAGCTCCACGTCGTGGCCCGGCGTGCGCATGGTGACGGCGACGGGCTGCCCATCGAGCCGGATCTCGAGCGGCTCCTCCACCGCGACATCGGCCTGCGTGACCTCCCAGCGCCCGTGGCGTAGAAGCCATCCTCCCATCGTGCGGATGCCATCAAAGACGTTCACGAGGCCAGGGTAGCCAGGAATGGGCCCCTGGCCCGTGTGCGATCGGCTGGGTACCGGCCCGATCGCCTCGATCGGCTACCATGGCGCGCATGGTCGAATTCGAAGTGCAGGGACGGATTCCCGCTCCGGTCGAGACGGTCTGGAACGTGTTCACGGATCACGTGGGCTGGCAGGATTGGGCGGGTGTGAAGGAGGTCGTCTTGCGCCAGCAGGGCGACCCGCCGCCGAACGGGCTCGGCGCGATTCGCGTGGTTCGCTCGAAGGGGATCGCCGTCGAGGAGGAGATCACCGAGTTCGATCCACCCAAGCGCATGGTGTACCGCCTGGTTGCGGGAGCGCCGGTGCGGGACCACCGCGGGGAGGTTCGCTTCGAGGAGATCGAGGACGGCGACACCCGGGTGATCTGGACCGTGCGTTTCCGCCCGAGGATTCCCTTCACCGGGGGGCTCCTGCGGCGTGCGATCGAGTCGACGCTTCGCGACGTGCTCCTACGTCTCGCGCGCCACTGCATGTCGCGCTAGCGGGCGCGCCGCGCTCCTTCCACGGGCGTACTCCCATGCGCGGGCTGGGATGGGAAGTCCCTCGCGCGGCCGGGGTCTTCCCGGCGAGTTGCTCAAGGGATGCCGCAAGCCGTCGATACGGCATCCGGAATCTGCGCTCGTTCGTCCCGTTTCGGGTCGTAGGGGGTGGGCGAGGGCGAAGGCGGCGATGACACTGGGGGATCGGCCGCCACGCCCTCGCTCCGTCCTCGTTCGATCAAGGCCCGTTTCCCGCACCCGCGAGACCCGATCGCCGTTCGGCACCCACGGATCGGCCCCGCTCGGAACGGTTGCGGCCGGGCCCATCCCGAGGCGGTCGTCCTGCCGACCCATCATTCCGAGAACATTGTTGTTTTCGCAAATTGGCGGATTTGACCGCTAGGACGAGGATCTTCTCAATCCCCGTTGGATCGGCGCCGATCGGATCGCAGCTGCCGGTCGGCGCGCACGCGTCCCGCGGGCAGCGGGAGGAACGCCCCCTGATCCTGAGCGTCCGCAAGAACCTGATCATCGCCGCCGTGGTGCCGCTCGTGCTCTTCGGAGCGGGGGCGGTGAGCGTGGTCGTCGTGCTCGCTCGCGAACATCGCGCGCAATCGGTGCACGCGAAGCTCGATACGGTGGCCACGTTCCTCGCGCAGTCGAGCCGGCTGGGGTTGCTCACCGAGGCCGCCGAGAACCTGCGCGAGCCCGTGCTCGGAGCACTCTCGGACGAGGATGTCGTGCACGTATCGGTGTATAGCCGAGATGGAGAGCTGCTGTTCGGAAGCGGCCGCGTGGAGATCGATCCGCTCGAACCCGAGCTGCGCAGACCGGGTGCGGAGCCCACGACGTACCGCGCCCTCGACGATACGTTCTGGGAGCTGCGCTACGTCGTGCGGTACCCCATGGAGGTGGCCGAGCCGGAGCTGCTGAGCTTCCTGGATCGGTCCTCTGGAGAGGTGGACCGGCCCCTCGGGGATCCCGAAGGACTGCTGCGCATCGTCATGTCGAGCGACCGCATCATGGCGGAGTACCGGGCACTCCTCGTGTTCAGCGGCCTGGTCATGGCATGCGCATTGATCGCGGGTACGTCGCTCGCAGGGATGCTCTCGCGCGGATTGATTCGTGCGATGGAGATCCTGCGCGATGCCGTCCATGGTTTTGGCGGGGGCAACCTGCAGGTCGAGGTGCCGGATCTCGGCCGGGGCGAGGTCGCCGATCTCGGGCGCGCGTTCAACGACATGAGCTGGCGGCTGCGCTCCGCCTATCGCGAGATCGAGGCGCAGCAGGCGAGCCTCGAGCAGAAGGTGGCGATGCGGACCGCCGAGCTCGAAGCAGCGCGAGTCGAGGCCGAGCGTGCGAGCCAGGCGAAGAGCGAGTTCCTGGCCAATATGAGCCACGAGATCCGCACACCGATGACCGCGATCCTCGGATACGCCGAGCTGCTCCGCGACTCCGAGGCGACCATGTCCGACGAGGCGCGGCGCATGCTCGGGATCATCAAGGGCAATGGCGATCACCTGCTCGAGATCATCAACGACATCCTCGACATCTCGAAGATCGAGGCGGGTCGATTCGAGATCGAGCGCATTCCCTCGGACCTGGTGCAGATCGTCTGGGATGTCGTATCGCTCATGCGCGTCCGCTCCGACGAGAAGGGGATCGCTCTCGAAGGAGTCTTCGCGACTGCGATCCCCACCCGGGTGCTCGTCGATCCGCTTCGCCTTCGTCAGGCACTCGTGAACCTGGTGGGGAACGCGATCAAGTTCACCGAGCGCGGCGGTGTATGGGTCGAGGTTTGTTACGATGGTTCGACCTCGACGTTGCAGATCGACGTTCGAGACACGGGGATCGGAATCCCCCAGGCCAAGCTTGCCGCGCTCTTCCGGCCCTTTGCGCAAGGCGATGCTTCGACCACTCGAAGATTCGGGGGAACGGGGCTCGGGCTCACCATCACTCGAAGGATCGCGGAGCATCTCGGTGGAACCTGTGCGGTGAGGAGCGAGCCCGGCGTGGGAAGTGAGTTTCGTCTGACCGTGCATGCCCCAGCGGCATCGGGTGCGGTTCTCGCCGAGGTTGCGTCCGGCGGGACCGCTGCATGCACGGCACCGCAGACCGGGCGTGCCACGTCGACCCGCATCGATGCGCGCATCCTCCTCGCGGAGGACGGTGTCGACAATCAACGGTTGATCTCCCTGCTGCTCACGAAGGAGGGGGCCCGGGTCGAGATCGCAGAGAACGGAGCGGTGGCGCTCGAGCGTCTGTGCGCCGAGGAGTTCGATCTGGTGCTCATGGACATGGCGATGCCCGTGATGGATGGCTACACCGCGACGCGTCGCGCGCGGGAGCTCGGAATCCGCCTGCCGATCGTGGCGCTCACGGCACATGCATTGGCGGAGGAGCGCGACCGTTGCCTCGAGGTCGGGTGCGACCTCTACCTGACGAAGCCCATCGATCGGAACGCCCTCATCGAAGGAATCGGGGGGCTGCTCGAGAAATCGCGCAGCGGGTGCAGCGCGTGAGCGGGCCGGCCCCCGACCGAGCCGGCCTCAGCCGTGCTCCGAGAGCAATGCCTCGACGTAGCTGCGGTAGGGCGATACGGGCATCTCGCGAAGGGAACACTCCAGGGCGAAGCGGTCGATGAATCCCCGCCGGAAGGCGATCTCCTCCAGGCACGCAATCCGCAGCCCCTGCCGACGCTCGATCGTGGCGATGAACTCGGCCGCTTCCAGCAGGCTCTCGTGGGTTCCGGTGTCGAGCCAGGCGATGCCGCGTCCCAGGCGCACCGCGCGAAGCTTTCCGTCCTGCAGGTAGCTGCGATTGAGGTCCGTGATCTCGAGCTCGCCACGTCCGGATGGGGCGAGCCGCCGCGTGCGGGCGACGACCTCTTCGTCGTAGAGGTAGATCCCGGGTACCGCCAGGTTGGATCGCGGGTGGGTGGGCTTCTCCTCGAGGTGCAGGACCCGCCCTCCGGCATCGAGCTCGACCACGCCGTACCGTTCGGGATCCTTGACCGGGTAGCCGAAGATCGTTGCACCTCCCGCGAAGCTGCGAACGAGATCGTCGAGCTGCATGCGCCCGTAGAAGATGTTGTCGCCGAGAATGAGCGCGACCCGCTCGCCGGCGATGAACTCCTCGCCCACCAGGAAGGCCTCTGCGATGCCGCGAGGTTGGGGCTGGACCGCGTACCGTAGCTCGATGCCCCAAGAGGATCCGTCTCCGAGGAGGGACTGGAAGCGAGGCAGGTCCGTAGGCGTGGAGATGAGAAGGATCTCGCGGATGCCGGCCAGCATGAGCGTGGCGAGCGGGTAGAAGATCATGGGCTTGTCGTAGACCGGCTGCAGCTGTTTGCTCGCCACCCGCGTGATCGGGTAGAGCCGCGTTCCGGCACCGCCGGCGAGGAGGATTCCCTTCATGTCGGGGGAAGCAGTATCCCACGGAGATACCGGCGTCCAATGGGGAACGGATGGGGGCAAGCGCGGTCCATGCCGGGCCGAGGTGGCGTTGGGGGCGCCGCCCGGCGGAATCCGGCGCTGCGCGGAGCCGTTGCGGAAGAGCCGGATGGTCCCGTGGCGTTGCCCGCCCGCGGCGATTGATGTACTCAAGGGCTCCCGCGGGATCGTGCGACGAGCGCCTGCGGACCGTTTCCTCGGCCAGGATCCACCTCGGAGGGCAGGGTTCGGAGTCGAGGAGCCCTCTCGTCCGCGGGGCGATCGAGCGAGGAGCAGGAGAGGATCCGATGGCCAAGAAGGGTGCGCGAGAGAAGATCAAGCTGGAGAGCACGGCGGGAACGGGCTTCTTCTACACGACGACGAAGAATCGCCAGAAGACCCCCGACAAGCTCGAGATCCGAAAGTACGACCCCGTGGTGCGCAAGCACGTCGCCTTCAAGGAGACGAAGCTGAAGTAGCCCGGGTCGCCCGGGTTCCCACCGTCGGTCTCCTGTGCCACTCTTGTCGCCGCCCGCACGGGTTGCGGAGAACATGGGGGATTCACGGTGGAGATTTCTCGTTCGATTCGATCGTCGGCATTCGCTTTTCTCTTCGTCGTTCTGGGCGCCTGCGGAGGCGAGGAGCCCGCGAAGGCGCCCGAGCCGCAGGCGGAGGCTCCCGCGGCAGCGCCCGCACCGGAACCGGCGCCGGCACCCGCACTCGAAGAAGCTCCTGCACCCGAGGAAGCACCGGCTGCCGAAGCGCCCGAGCCGGCACCGGCCGAGACCGCGGCTGCGGGTGATCTACAGGGAGATGCGGAGAAGGGCGCGCAGCTCTATGCGACGTTCTGTGCGACCTGCCACGGAGCGACGGGCAAGGGCGACGGTCCCGCAGGCAAGGCCCTCAATCCGCCCGCGACGGATCATACGAACCACGACTACATGGCGACGCTCTCGGATGAGCATCTGTTCACGGTGATCTCGAAGGGAGGCGCCGCCGTCGGCAAGTCGCCTCTCATGACGCCCTGGGGCGGCGTGATCGACGAGCAGGGGATCCGGAATCTGATCGCGCACCTGCGCAAGCTCTCGAACAGCTAGCTTCCTGCGCTCCACTCCACGGTAGGCCGGCGCGCCGGGGGACCCGGACGCCGGCCTACGTCGTTTCCCGCGTCCGACCCCGGGGGCGCGCCGCTGGGGTAGGATCGTGGGGCGCCTTCGATCGAGGGGCGCTCGAGGGGCATCCCATGCAGATCGGCGTGTTCGCAGGCGTGGGGGATCGCTGGGACGGAAGCGTCTCCGACCTGATCGTGCGTGCGAGGGACATCGAGGAACGGGGCTTCGCCTCGCTCTTCCTGCCGAACATCTTCGGGCTCGATGCCATCGTCGCGCTCGCTCTCGTGGGCCGCGAGACGCGCCGCATCGAGCTCGCCACCGGAGTGGTTCCGACCTTCCCCCGCCACCCCTTTGCGATGGCGCAGGCGGCGCTCACCGCACAGGACGCATGCGGTGGGCGATTCACCCTGGGCATCGGCCTCTCGCACCGCGTGGTGATCGAGGACTTCCTCGGCCTCTCCTACGCACACCCCGCGCGACACATGAGTGAGTACCTCGAGGTGCTCGCCCCCCTTCTGCGCGGCGAGAAGGTGAGCCATCGGGGGGAGCAGTTCCGGGTAAGCGGCGGACTCGACGTTCCCGGCGCGTCGCGTGTCCCGGTGCTCGTTGGGGCGCTCGGGCCGAGGATGCTCGACCTCGCGGGCCGATGGGCCGACGGCACCCTCACGTGGATGACGGGAGCGCGTACGCTGGGGGAGTACACGGTGCCGCGGATCCTGCGCGCTGCGCAGGGAGCCGGTCGGAAGGGGGCGCGGATCGCCGCGGGCTTCCCCGTCGTCGTGACGAACGATCCGGACGGAGTGCGCGAGTGGCTTCGATCCCGCTTGAAGATCTATGGAGCGATGCCGTCCTACCGGGCGATGCTCGATCGCGAAGGAATGTCCGAGGCGGGTGACGTCGCCATCGTGGGAGACGAGAGGCAGGTGCGCGCGGAGCTCCAGCGCCTACGGGATGCCGGTGTGACGGATCTCGTCGCCGCACCGATGGAGGCGGAATCCGGCGCAGTGGAGCTCACGCTCGAAGTCCTCGCGGCGCAGATCGGGGAGCTCGGTCACTCCCATGGGTGAGGATCCGAGGGCCCCGAAGAAGACGCACCCTCGGCGCGAAACACGTGTTCCCGAGCGTCGGCGCGAGCGCATCGCGCGGCTCGGAGGGATGCTCGCGGGCATGGCGGGCGAGACCGCGGTGGAGGCCCTGCGCCGCGTGGCGGGAAGGGGAACCGGCGAGGGCATGGTGCTCAGCCGCGCCAACGCCCGCCGCTTGGCCGACACGTTGGGCGACCTGCGCGGTGCCGCGATGAAGCTCGGCCAGCTCCTCTCCATGCACGGCGAGGATCTCGTTCCGGGGCATCTCGCCGAGATCCTCGGCGCGCTTCGCAGCCAAGGCGCGTTCATGCCGGAGGCGCAGCTTCGCGGGGTCCTGGTGCGGGAGCTCGGCCCCGAGTGGCGGGATCGCTTCGCGGAGTTCGACTTCGAACCGATCGCGGCGGCCTCCATCGGGCAGGTGCACGCAGCCGAGGCCGCCGATGGTCGTGACGTTGCCGTGAAGATCCAGTATCCCGGCGTGGCGCGTAGCATCGACTCGGATGTCGATAGCTTGAGTGCGCTGCTTCGCTTGCTGCGCCTGCTGCCCGCGGGCTTCGACATCACTCGACTCACGGCCGAGCTCAAGCGCGAGCTCGAGCGCGAAGCCGACTACGAGCGGGAGGCCGCAAGCACCGAGCAGTTCGGTGCCTTGCTGGTGGGCGATCCGGATGTGTTCGTGCCGCGTGTCCATCACGATCTATCGACGAGGCACGTCCTCACGACGGACCGTGTCCGGGGCCTTCCGATCGATGATCTGCGGTCTCCCGAGCATCCCGCGGAGCGCAAGGATCGCATCGGCTCGAAGCTCCTGCAGATCGTCCTCCGCGAGATCTTCGAGTTCCGCCGCGTCCAGACGGACCCCAACTTCGCGAACTACCTCTACGAGCCCAAGCGGGATCGCATCGCGTTGCTCGACTTCGGCGCGGTGCGCAAGCTCTCCGTGCGCTTCTCGGAGGGGTATCGGGCGCTCATTCGCGCGAGCGTCGCCGGGGACGACGCGAAGATCCTCCAGGCGGGACGGGAGATCGGGCTCTTGACCGGGAGGGAGTCGCGGACGGCGCTGCGGACCTTCGTCGAGCTGTGCGACCTCGGTGGCGAGCCCTTGCGCCGCGACGAGCCCTACGATTTCGCGCGCTCCGATCTGCCTCTGCGCGCCCGCGATCTCGGCCAGCAGGCGTTCCTGAATGGGGGACTGGGGCAGCCGCCCACGGATGCCCTGCTCCTGCATCGCAAGCTCGCGGGGACGTATCTGCTCCTCGCGCACATCGGTGCGCGGGTCGAGTGCCGTCCGCTCTTCGAGAGACACGTCGAGCTGCCTCGTGGGCGCGGTGCCCGGCATGGCTGATCGTCAGATTCCCGAGCCCTGGTCTTCGTAGCCCACGTGGATGCCGCACTCGCGGTGCTCGGGCCGCTCCCACCACCAGCGCCCCGCTCGCTCGTCCTCGCCATCCTGGATCGCCCGGCTGCACGGCGCACACCCCACGGATGGATACCCGCGCGCATGGAGCGCATTCACGGGGACCGAGTGGGCGACGACGTAGTCGGCCACTCGCGCGGCGGTCCACGTGGCCAGGGGATTGAGCTTGATCCGGCCGCCGTGGACGGTGTCGATCTCGACGCTGCGCACGGCCTCGCGGGTCACGGATTGCCGCGAGCGGAGGCCTGAGATCCATGCATCGAGCCCCGCGATCGCCCGCTCGAAGGGCTCCACCTTGCGGACGGCACAGCACAGCTTTCGCTTCGTGACGGATTCGTAGAAGAGGTTGCTCCCGTGCGTGCGGACCATCGGCTCCAAGCGGCGAGGATCCGGCAGGAACACCTCCACCTCGATCCCGTAGCGTTCGCGGACGGTATCGATCACGTCATGGGTCTGCTGCGGAAGGCGGCCCGTGTCGACGGTGAAGACGCGCACGCGCTCGGGCGCGATCGAACACATCAAGTCGAGGATCACCATCCCCTCGGGGGCGCCGAAGCTCGCAGCGAGCGCGATCCGCGGTGCGAAGTGCTCGAGGCCCCACTCGATCAGCCGCTCCGCGGACCAGTCGTTCATCTCGCCGGACTCGATCCGGTGCACCAGCGCCGGGATCGAGCTTCGTTCGCATGAGAGGTCGAGCATGTTCATTCCCCGCAGGGGATATTCAACGTAAAAATACTGGAATTATTCCCGGGTTCGCCGGTCGATATTCATCGTATTGATCCTGGATTTTGTCGTCAATGACCGGTGCTATTTTGCGTTTGTTTTACGTTGAATTAGGCCTTCCCTGGCGATGTCCGGGCATCCGGGATCGAAGGACGCGCTACCATTGCGCCCGCCATGGCATCCAGGGTGTTCATCGATGGCTACGCGGGGACGACGGGGCTTCGCATCCGCGAGGGGCTCGAGGGTCGCTCGGACATCGAGCTCGTCGTCGCTCCGGAGCACTTGCGCAAGGACGATGCAGCGCGGCGCGCGCTGCTGAACGAGGTTGACGTCGCGGTCCTGTGTCTGCCCGATGACGCTGCGCGCGAGGCCGTGGCCTGGATCGAGAACCCGCGGGTGCTCGTGCTCGATGCGAGCACGGCCCATCGCGTGGCGGAGGGCTGGGTGTACGGCCTCGCCGAGCTCGCGCCGGATCATCGGGAGCGCATTCGCGCCGGAACGCGAGTGGCGAATCCGGGCTGCTATCCGACCGGTGTCGTCCTGGCGCTGCGGCCGTTGATCGACGCGGGGCTGCTGCGCAGGGATGCGCCCGTCACGGTTCACGCCCTGTCGGGGTACTCGGGCGGTGGCCGGCCCATGATCGAGAAGTGGGAGGATCCCGAGCGCGGGCTCCTGCAGCACGTCTACGAGGCGCCCTATGCGCTCGATCGCACCCACAAGCACATCTCGGAGATGATGCGATACACTGGATTGTGTCTGGAGCCGCCCTTCGTGCCCGCCGTCGGTCCGTTCCGCTGCGGGATGCGGATCGAGATCCCCTTGCACGCCGCGTGCTTGGCGGACGCCCCGGCCGGGAAGCAGGCGGGAGCGCGGGTCTGGGAGATCCTCGACGCCCGCTATGCTCCGGAGGCGTTCGTTCGCGTGCTCCCGCTCTGCGATCCGCTCGAGTCCGACGAGCGCACCTTCGATCCACGTGCGTGCAACGGAACGAATCGCCTCGATCTGCGCGTGATTCCGCATCCCGCGGGACACGTCCTGCTCGTCGCGGTCCTCGACAACCTGGGCAAGGGAGCGGCCGGTGCAGCGATCCAGAACCTCAATCTGATGCTCGGGATCGCCGAGGACACGGGCCTCACGAGGTAGTGCACGGGCCGCACCCGGCGGCGTTCAGCGGGATTGCGCCGTGCGCATGCGGCGCGCGTGATCGCGACCGAGTCGTTCCAGCGCGCTCTGTGCATCCGGGACGACGTCGCACAGCCCCAGGTATTCGGGAACGAGGAGGCCGGATGCCGCCATGCGATCGAGCTGCGCACGGAGGGGATCCCAGAATCCGTCGGGGTTCACGAGGATGAGCGGTTTGCGGTGGAGATCGAGCTGGCGCTCGACCAGGATCTCGGAGATCTCCTCGAGGGTGCCGAAGCCTCCTGGCAAGGCGACGAACGCATCCCCGCGATGAGCGAGTCCGCGCTTGCGGCTTCGCATGTCGCCGACGAACTCAAGATCGTGCAACCCCCGATGGGCGACCCGCGCGAAGGTATCGAGAATCACTCCTTCCACCCGGCCGCCCGCATCGAGCGCGGCATCGGCGCACGCACCCATGAGGCCCACGTTCGCGCCTCCGTATACGAGAACCCAGCCGCGTGCGGCGACTCCGCGGCCGAGGGCTACCGCGAGCTCCTTCCAGGCGTCCGGTGCACCGTCGCGCGATCCCGCATAGACGGTGACGGCGTAGCGCGCGTCTAGTGGGGCAGCGCCAGGGGCCACAGGTAGTAGAAGCCGGTCGGCAGCGTGGACGGTGCGACGGAGAGCAGATCCACGTCGACGATCTGCACGGGCGTCGACGGAGGGCGGCCGTAGATCGTCTCCCGCAGCTGTCCCGGGCGATGGTAGGTGACGACGCGTGACTCGGGGATGCCGGCGCGGCGCTCCGCTGCGCGCACGGCCTCGTCCATGTGGCCCAGCGCATCCACCAAGCCCAGCTCGTGGGCCTGCCGCGCCGTGAAGATGCGCCCGTCGGCGAGCTCCGCCACGCGGGCGGCGTCCATTCCCGGCCTTCCCTCGTCGACGACCTGTCGGAAGCGTTCGTGCAGCTCATCGACCACTTCCTGCAGCATCGCGCGGTCGGAAGCCTCCATCGGCCGCAAGGGAGAGCCGGAGTCCTTGTACGGTCCGCTCTTGATCGACTGATCGCTCACCCCGAAGCGCTCCATCAGCCCGGACAGGTTCACGCCAGCCAGGATCACTCCGATCGATCCGGTGATCGCCGTGGGATGCGCGATGACCTCGTCCGCTGCCATGGCGACGTAGTAGCCACCGGAGGTGGCGAGTCCGTTCAGGAACGCGACGACGGGTTTGTCGTGGCGCTCCTTCCACTCGAGCACTTCGTGGTGGATCGTCTCGCTCGCACTCACGGTGCCACCGGGGCTCTGGATGCGGAGCAGTACGGCGCTCACTTCGCGGTCCCGTGCGGCGAGATCGAGTGCTTCGCGAATGCGAGAGACCACGCTCGGCTCGCTCGAGAGCCCCAGGCGCCCTCTCTCCGGCTGGTCGGAGAGCAGGCCATCGACCTCGATCATGGCGATCTTCGGTCCCGACTCGCCGAGAACGGTGCTTTCCTCGAGGGCCCCCGCGCTGCCGAGAGCACCCAGGGGAACGTTCACATAGCAGCCCGAACTCACGAAGAGCGCGAGGATCGGTGCGAGGAGCGAGCGGCGCATGGAGACTCCCTTTCGTCGACGGCGACTGGATTCTAGACGAACGGAGATCCCGCTTGCGATGTCCGCGGTCGAGTCACGCTCGCGATCGAGGGAGGCGCCGGTCAGGCCTTCTTGCGAACGGCCTTCTTCTTGTCGGCGCGGAACTTCGCCCAGCGCGCCTTCGCGGCGCGTGAGATCGCTGCACGACCCTGCGAGCTCAGTCGGTTCGCTCCGCTGCGCGAACGAGGTGCACCCTTCGCACTTCCGCCGTGTTTCGCCAGATCCGAGAGATCGGCGATCTTGCGCTGCACGGCGGCGAGCTTCTTCTCGAGAGCCTGCTCATCCTTCCGTAGTGCGCGAATGGCGGCTTGAAGGGACTGCTGCCATGTCATGGGTCGAGCCCTTTCCCTGTAGATAGTTTCAACGGAAGCTTACGGTTACGTTGTATCGTTGTCGAGAGGCAGATCGGGTTCGATCGATGGATCCATGCGCATGGAAGACAGAGATGGGTGTCACTCCACCGAGTGAACCGAAAGGTCCGGTTCTCGAGAGGTGACGTGAAGGGTAGGGGCGACTCATCGTCGCTCCGAAACGAGTCGCAACACGCGCAGGGTGGTTCGGATGTCGCGGTCAGTCCGCCTTGCGCTTCATGGCTCGGCGCGCAAAGGCCTCTCGCACGAACTGCGCCTCTTCCGCCTCGTGAGCCGTGTAGGAGCCGACGGCCGGGCTGGCCGCCTCGGGTCGCCCCACATAGTGCAGGCGTGCCCCCTTCGGAAGGACGCGCTGCAAACGATCCCGAACGTACGACCACGCGCCCATGTTCCATGGCTCTTCCTGACACCAGACGATGTCGCGGGCCCCGTACCGGCCGAGAAGCGTCCGGATGGATTCGAAGGGGAAGGGGTGGAGCTGCTCGACGCGGACGAGCGCGATATCGAGGAAGGCGTGGTCCTCCCGGCCGGCGAGGAGCGTGTAGTACACCTTTCCCGAGCAGAGGATCACGCGACGCACGGCCTCGCGATCGATCTCGCCCGAAGTGGCCGAGGGATCGTCGATCACCTCTGCGAAGGTGTCATCGGAGAACTCGTCGAGGGCCGACACCGCCAGCGGATTGCGCAGCAGGCTCTTCGGTGACATGAGCACGAGTGGCTTGCGGAATCCGCGATGGATCTGTCTGCGCAGGGCGTGGAAGTACTGCGCGGGCGTGGTGAGGTTGCACACCTGCAGGTTGTCCTCGGCGCAAAGCTGGAGGTAACGCTCGAGACGGGCGCTCGAGTGCTCCGGTCCCTGGCCCTCGTATCCGTGAGGGAGGAGCATCACCAGCCCGCTCGAGCGCGACCACTTCGTCTCGGCACTCGAGATGAACTGATCGATGATCACCTGTGCGGTGTTCGCGAAGTCGCCGAACTGGGCCTCCCAGATGGCGAGCCGTTGCGGATCGACGGTCGAGTAGCCGTACTCGAATCCCAGGACGGCGGCCTCGGACAGCATGCTGTTGCCGATGATCAGGTTCGCGCCCTCGCGCGCGAGCGAGACGAGCGGTACGTGGCGGGCGCCCGTCTCGACGTCGTGGAGCACGGCGTGACGGGAGCTGAACGTGCCGCGCTCGACGTCCTGACCCGTGATGCGGATCGTCGTTCCTTCGTGCAGCAGGGAGCCGAGGGCGAGCGCCTCCCCCGTTCCCCAGTCGATGCGTTTCTCGCCGCTCAGGATCGACTCGGTGCGCTGTTCCATGAGCCGCCTCATCTTCGGATGGGGCGTGAAGCCGTCGGGCCAGGTCGAGAGCGCTTGCGCGATCCGGCGCAGATGGTCCTTCGACACGCGGGTCTCGTGCGGATTGGCCGGCTGCTGGCGCACCTGCAAACCGGTCCACAAGCCGTGATACCCCTCGGATCCCGGATCGCGCCGAGGGGCCTCTGCGGTGCTCTCCTCCAGCGCCCGCTCGAGGCGCAGCCGCTGCTCCTCTTCGATCTTCTCCTGTCCCGCGGAGTCGATCACCTTCTCGTCGAGCAAGCGCTGGGTGTAGATCGCTCCCACGCGATCGTGTGTGCCGATCGTCTGGTAGAGAAGGGGCTGCGTGAAGGTAGGATCGTCGCCTTCGTTGTGGCCGTGTCGTCGATAGCACACGAGATCGATGACGACGTCCTCCCGGAAGCGCTGGCGAAACTCCACGGCGATGCGCGCCGCGAGGACACAGGCTTCGGGGTCGTCCGCGTTCACGTGGAGCACGGGCGCCTGGATCATCTTCGCGAGATCGCTCGGGTGCTGGGTGAAGCGGTAGTCCTTCGGAAGCGTCGTGAACCCGATCTGGTTGTTCACGATGATGTGTATGGTTCCACCGGTCCAGTAGTGGTCGAGCTCGGAGAGCGCGAGCGTCTCGGGGACGATGCCCTGGCCCGTGAAGGCCGAATCGCCGTGGATCTGCACGGGGATCACCTGGAGGCGCTCCGTGTCGCCGCGCAGGTTCTGCTTGGCCCGAGTGATCCCCTCGGCGACTGGATTGATCCACTCGAGGTGGCTCGGATTCGAACAGAGCGAGAGGTGGATCGACTTCCCCGTGCGGGTCTTGCGATCGCTCGAGTAGCCGCGGTGGTACTTCACGTCGCCCGATCCCTGTGCGTTCATCGGCACCAGTCCCGGTTGGAACTCGCGCATGAGCACCGCATAGGGCATGCCCATGACGTGCGTCAGGAAGTTGAGCCTTCCGCGGTGCGCCATCGCGAACACCATGTCCTGCGCGCCGAGCTCCGCGCCGTGCTCGACGATGGTGTCGATCATCGGGATCAGCGCCTCGCCTCCCTCGATCGAGAAGCGCTTCTGTCCCAGGAATCTCTTGTGAAGGAACTGCTCCAGGCGCTCCGCCGCGATCAGTTGGGAGAGGACTCGCCGTTTCTCCTCGAGGGACAGACGTGAATCGCTCTGCGTCGGTTCGACCTGCTCGAGCAGCCAGTCGCGCCGCACCTTGTCGCGAATCTCCATGCACTCGAGCGCGAGCGTTCCGCAGTAGGTGCGGCGAAGGCTCGCGATGAGCTCGCGCGGGGTCCCTTCGCGCATCGCACGGTAGTTGCCGCAGCCCATGCGGCGATCCATGTGCCCTTCGGTGAGTCCGAACTCGGTGGGATCGAGGAAGGGATGATCCTCGGGCGGTGCCTCCAGCGGATTGAGGCGAGCGATCAGATGTCCGTACGTGCGATAGGCGTCGACCAGACCGAAGATGCCGAGGGTGACTCCCGTGGCCTGCGGGGCAGCCGAGGCCGCCACGGGGCTCGGCGATGGTTCCACCGGACGGCGAGGGGAAGGCCCGGCGGCGGCACCGCGGGTGCCGAGCGATTCGAACAACCGCTGCCAGCTCGCGGGGACGCTCGCACGGCCGAGTACGAAGTCCTCGAACAGGGCCTCTACCCAGCCTGCGTTGTCACCGCTGAACAGCGCTGCCAGTGCGGCGTCGCTCGCGTCGTTGCCGGCGCGAGAGTCCGCCATGGGTGTCTCCTGTTCGAACCTCTGCCCGGATGGCTGGCTCACCTGTGGAACCTCCCGAAGTGCCGTCACCGGGAGACCTCCCCGGCTCGACGGCGAAACAGGATAACGTCGAATCGGCGCCGCGCAGAACGCATTTGGGTGTGCGCGACGAAAGTGCCCCCCAGATCACGCCGCCGCATCGACCGGAGGAGAAGCGGGGTAAAGGGGACGCGGATCGACGAGAGTGCCCGCCGTGCGAATGCAGGCTAGGATGCCGCGCGAGATGCGATTCCAGGCGCTCCCCGGCTTCCGCGACTTCTTCCCTGGCGAGCTTGCTACGCGGCGCTGGGTCGAGTCCGCATGGCGGGAGGCCTCGCTCTGCGCGGGCTTCGAGGAGATCGACGGGCCGGTCCTCGAGTCGCTCGAGCTCTTCACCGCGAAATCCGGCCCCGAGATCGTCGGCCAGCTCTATGCCTTCGAGGACAAGGGCGGCCGCCCGGTCGCCCTTCGTCCGGAGATGACTCCCACGCTCGCACGCATGGTGGCCGCGCGTGCGGGAGGCCTGCCCAAGCCGATCAAGTGGTACTGCATCCCCGAGTTCTATCGCTACGAGAAACCGCAGCGCGGGCGCACCCGATCCTTCTACCAGTGGAACGTGGATGTGATCGGGAGCGACGAGGCGGCTGCGGACGCCGAAGCGATGGCCGTGGCGATCGATGGTCTGCGCAGGCTCGGCCTGGGACCGGAGGACGTCGTGCTGCGGCTCAACGATCGCCGCTTCGTGCACCGGTTGCTCGTGGAGCTCGACGTGACACCCGAGGAGCAGCCCGAGATCCTCGGCTGCATCGACAAGCTCGAGCGCGACGCGGCCGCCCGGGAGCGCCTCGAGGCGAGGCTCGGTGCCGCGCGCTCGCGCCGCATCCTCGACTGCTGCGAGAAGATGCCACTCGGTGCGGCGCCGGAGCTCGAATCCGTGATCGCGGCGTGCCACGAGCTCGGCATCGGTGAGTACGTGCAGCCCGACTTCCACGTGGTTCGCGGGCTCGCCTACTACACGGGTCCGGTGTGGGAGATCTTCGACCGCGGCCGTGAGCTCCGCGCCGTCGCCGGCGGCGGGCGCTACGACCGCCTGATCGCAGCGATGGGTGGTCCGGAGCTTCCTGCGCTCGGCTTCGGCATGGGAGACGTGGTGCTCGCTGAGCTCCTCTGCGAGAAGGGCCTCGTGCCGGCGCGTCCACCGCGTGTCGACGTCTACGTCGTTCCCGTCGGCGAAGAGATGTGCGCCGCCGCGCGCCACGTTCTCGCGCTCCTGCGCCGCGCGGGCGTGCGGGCGGATGCGCCCTACGGTGCGGTGCGTGTGGGCAAGGCGCTCAAGGCTGCGGATGCGGCGGGGGCGAGACGCGCGGTCCTCGTCGGCCCGGACGAGTGGCGGGAGGGATCGGTGCGCGTGAAGGATCTCGTCTCGGGCGAGGAGTCCGAGGTCCGCGTCGAGGATCTCGCCTGAGCGAGGAACCTGCCGGCAACCGCAAGGGAGCGCAGGCGTGGAGCGGTGCCGGACCTAGCCCTCTCCGTAGAGCTCGTCCACGCGATCCACGGCCATGCCCATCGCGTGGTAGCCGTGGTCCACATAGAGAGTCGTTCCGGTGATGGCTGCGGCGAGGGGGCTTGCCAGGAAGACGGATGCGTTGCCCACGTCGTCGGCGTGGATCGACTGGGGGATCGGAGAGTTTCGCCGGCCGTATTCGATCATCTTCTCGATGAAGCCGATCGCCGACGCAGCGCGCGACGCCCACGGTCCTGCCGAGATGCAGTTCACGCGAAGGTCGTACCCGCGACCTGCCTCGTAGGCGAGCACGCGGGTATCCGATTCGAGGGCGGCCTTCGCGGTGGACATTCCGCCCCCGTAGCCGGGAATCACGCGTTCGCCCGCCATGAAGCTCAGGCACTGGAACGATCCGCCCGGACGCATGAGCGGCGCGAAGCGCTGCACCATCGCCACGAACGAGAAGGAGCTCGTGTTGATCGCGGAGAGGTAGCCCTTGCGGCTCGTCTCCAGGAGCGGCCGCTTCACCTCGGGTGCATTGGCGATGCTGTGCACCACGATGTCGAGCGGCTGCGGCCCGAAATCGGCCACGATCTGATCGGCGACCCCTTGGATCGAGAAATCCGCGTGTCCCTTGTAGCGGCGGTTTTCCCGGATCTCGGCAGGCACCTGATCGATGTCGTCGAAGTCGCCGTCGAAGGCATAGATGCGCTCGAACTCGAGCTGCCGGCCGTCGGCGAGCTTCATCGAGTTGTCGATCTTCCCGCGTTCGAGCAGCTTCATGAAGATCGCATAAGCGGGGGGCCAGGTGCCCACGCAGACCGAAGCACCGGCCTCGGCGAGCTTCTTCGCGATGGCGAAGCCGAATCCCGCGTCGTCCGCCACTCCCGCGACCAACGCCCTCTTTCCGCCGAGATCGATGCGTAGCATTCGGGTAGAATCCACGTCCTCCGCCTCGACTGCAAGTCCCGGCCTCGTGTGGCCGGTTCGCGCGGGAGGTTCGCGCCGAGGTCGAGCGGCCGGATCGGGTGCGGCTCGCCCGTCCTGCATGCGCTACCAATGGTGGCCGCAGCTCCTTCTGGGCTTGCGCGACGATCGGCCGGAGAGGAATCGAGCGATGAAGCGACGTGACCAGATCAGCATGACGGCCGAGGAGATCGATGCGTTCCTCGGCCAGGTGAAGACGATGACCATCGTCTCCAACGGGCCGGGCGGCTATCCGCATCCGATGCCGATGTGGTTCTCGCGCACGGCCGACGGGGCGATCCGGATGACCACGTACCGGACCAGCCAGAAGATCCAGAACCTGACTCGGGATCCGAAGGTGGCCCTCCTCGTCGAGTCGGGGACCGAGTACTCGAAGCTGCGCGGCGTCGTCTTCTACGGAGATGCCGAGATCCTCGACGGGGTCGATCTCGTGATCGACACCATGCTGCGGATCACCGGGGGCGGGCAGGGCATGCCTCCGGATCCGGCGCAGGCGGACGCGCTGCGGGCTGCGATGAGCAAGCAGGCGTCGAAGCGCTGTGTGATCGAGGTGAAGCCGAACCGGATCGTCTCCTGGGACCACACGAAGCTCGGTGGTGCCTACTGATCCGACTCCGAGCGAGCCTCGTCCGAGGCCGCGCGATCTCGTTCCGTTCCTCGATTGGGGACGGGACCGGCCTTGGCGGCTTCCGTTCGTCCGCTGGTTCGTCGCCTTCGCACTGTTTCCACTGGCGATGGTCGCGTGGGGATCGGCCACCCAGCTGGCTTTCGAGAAGGTCGCGTTCCTGTACGCGATCTACTTCGCCTCGATGTGGGGGGTGCTGCTGTATCTGTTCCTGAGGCCGGAGCGGATCGGCTGGATCGACATCGTGCGCGTGGCGTTCTTCACGGCGGTCTCGGGGATCGCGATCACCGGACTCGCACAGCAGCTCCCGATCCTGTCCCATCTGTATGCGCTACGTACCTCTTCCGACATCCCGACGCGCCTCGCCGGCTACGTTCTCGGTGTAGGTCTCACCGAGGAGTCCGTGAAGGCGTTGCCGCTCGTCTGGATCTTCCTGCGCAACCGCGAGCCGGGGAGCTTGCGCGAGATCACCTTCCTCGGGTGTGTCTCCGGCTTCGCCTTCGGCGCGTCCGAAGCGGCATACTACTCGCTCTCCTATGTCATGAACCTCGGGCAGGGGCTCATCGACTTCGGCAGCTACTTCCTCGTGCAGTATCTGCGGCTCACGACGCTGCCGCTGCTGCACGCGCTCTTCTCGGGGATCGCCGCCTACTTCATCGCCGTCGCTGCCTGCTACGGCGGGCGACGCCGCGGGTACACGATGCTCGGTGTGGCCTTCGCCGCGCTGCTCCACGGCCTGTACAACACGTTCGTCGCCTCGGGGCTCGGGCTCGTGGTGGCGACGCTCACGGTGCTGCTGTTCACCTCGTACGGGCGCAGGCTCCGGCCCGACGAGACGGTGAGCGCCCGCCGGATGGTGAGCGAAACGCTCGAGCGCTGAGCGGCGTCAGCGTCCCGGTCCCGTCACGAGGACGGGGCATGGCGCGAGCCGTAGCACCCGCTCCGCGACGCTTCCCAGCACGACGTGGGACAGGCCCGTGCGGCCGTGCGTACCCAGGACGATGGCATCGGCGGACTCACGGCTCGCCACCTCGAGGATCGCCGTCTCGGGGACTCCATCGACGAGCAGGGTGCGCGCGGCGATGCCCTTCGCCTCGAGTGCGGTGCGGATGCGATCGAGCTCCCGGTGCGCATGGGCCTGCATCTGCTCGAGGATCTTCTCGGTGCCGTACACGGCGAGCGCTTCGATCTCGCGCGGCAGGGAACGGACGTGGACCACGACGATCTCGGGCCGCGAGGCCGTGCGCGCGAGGGTGAGCGCCCACCCGATGGCGCGCTCGGCTGCCGGTGAGAAGTCCGTCGCGACGAGGATCCGCTCGAACCGGCTGGAAGCGTTCGGTGTCACGTGGAGCTAGTCCTCTGCTTTCACCGTGAGCACGGCGCACGGTGCATGTCGCACGGTGCGCTCGGCCACGCTGCCCAGCAGCACGTGTTTCAAGCCCGTGAGCCCCCGCGTCCCCATCACGATCAGATCGGCGTGGAGCTGCTCTGCGGCGTCGAGCACCGCCTGCGACGGCGGCTCGGCAGAGACGTGCGCCCGGCAGGCGACCCCCTTCGCCTCGATCTCGTCTCGCAGCTCGGTGAGCCGCGTCTCGGCCTGCTTGCGCAGATCCTCCCAGAAGCCCGCCGGCAGCACCGCGGGCTCCGGCATCGAGAGCTGCAGGGGCAGGTGATAGGAGTGGAGCAGGTGAACCGTC
>CAZOTO010000044.1:0-20562 GCA_964582775.1 uncultured Myxococcales bacterium | reverse complement strand
GAAGGGTCAGGATCCGTCGGGATCCACGAGCAGACGGAGCGCGAGCGCCACGACGGTGACGGCGAGAACGGGTCGAATGAAGCGCGGCCCGAAGCGTACGCCGACGTGCGATCCGACGTAGCCACCGACGCCCATTCCCATGGCCAGTACGAATCCGTGGAGCCACATCACCTTGCCCGCCCACACGAACTGCAGCAGGGCGACGGACGTGAGCATGGCATTGATCGCCACCTTCGCCGCATTGGCCCGGACGAGATCGAGGCCGCCAATTCCGACCAGGGGAACGAGGAGCAGCACGCCGAGCCCCGCCTGCACCGCCCCGGCGTAGAGGCCGATCGCCAGGAACACCAGGTGCTTCCACGGCCCCGCAGCGTGCAGGCCCGGCGCGATCCCCCTCGGCTTCGGGTTCGAGAGCAACACCGGTAGAAAGAGCAGCATCAACACCCCGAACAGCCGGCCGAGCAGTGCCTCGGGAGCGTGCGCGGCGACGTACGCCCCGAGCCATGCGCCCAGAGCCATACCCGGGATCATCCCGTGTGCGGACTCGAACGACGGGATGCCACCGCGCCGGAAACCCGCCCACGACGCGATCGTCTGGAAGAGCACACCCACGCGGTTGGTCGCATTCGCGAAGGTCGGCGGCAGGCCCGCCATCACCAGCAAGGGCACCGTGAGGAACGATCCGCCGCCGGCCAGCGCGTTCACGAAGCCGGCCAGCAGACCTCCCCCTACGAGGAGGGCCGCGCTCTCGACGCTGAGCGCGGTCAGAGCAGCTTCCTCTGTCCGGATCGCGGCTCGTGCCCCTGGGGCTCGACACCGAAGTGCTCGAATGCGCGCGCCGTCGCCACGCGCCCACGCGGCGTGCGATCGAGGAAGCCCTCCTGGATGAGGAAGGGCTCGTAGATGTCCTCGATCGTGCCCTTGTCCTCGCCAGCGGCGGCGGCGAGCGTCTCGAGGCCCACGGGCCCGCCCCCGTACTTGTGGATCAACGTGAGCAGGATCTCGCGGTCCATGCGATCGAAGCCGGCCTCGTCGACTTCGAGCCGGCCGAGTGCGTGGCGGGCGATCGCGCGGGTCACCCTGCCCTGCCCGTCCACCTGCGCGAAATCACGCACGCGCCGGAGCAGCCGGTTGGCGATCCGCGGGGTGCCGCGGGAGCGGCGCGCGATCTCCAGCGCCCCCTCGGACTCGATCTCGATGCCGAGAATGCGCGCACTGCGCTCGACGATGCGCACCAGATCCGTCGGCGGGTAGTAATCGAGACGCATGATCACGCCGAAGCGGTCGCGAAGCGGCGAGGTGAGCAGCCCCGCGCGTGTCGTCGCGCCGACGAGCGTGAACGGCGGCAGGTCGATCTTCACCGTGCGTGCCGAGGGTCCCTGCCCGATGATCAAGTCGAGCTTGAAGTCCTCCATCGCGGGATAGAGGATCTCCTCGACGGCGGGATTCAAGCGGTGGATCTCGTCGATGAACAGGACGGCCCCTGCATCGAGGTTCGTGAGCACGGCGGCGAGATCGCCGGCGCGCTCCACGACGGGGCCGGAGGTGACGCTGATCGGTGCGCCCATCTCGCGCGCGATGACGTGCGCGAGCGCGGTCTTACCGAGACCGGGGGGGCCATAGAACAACGCGTGATCGAGCGGCTCACCGCGCGAGCGCGCCGCCTGGACGAACACGCGCAGGTTCTCGCGCACGGTGGGCTGGCCCACGAACTCGTCGAGCGAGCTTGGGCGGAGCTGGATCTCGATCCCCACGTCGCCCTCGAGCGAAGCCTCGAGCAGCGTCTCATCCCGCCGCGGCACGCAGCGCCTCCCGGATCCAATCCTCGAGCGCGGCTCCGGAGGGGAGCGCGCGGGCGGCGCGTCGCACCGCCTTCTCGGCATGCGGCCGAGGGTAGCCGAGATTGAGCAGCGCGGAGACGGTCTCGTCTTCCAGGCCCGGCGATGCACCCATCGACTCGACCTCACCCGTGAGCTCGATGTCCCTGGCGCGGCCGCGAAGATCGACCAAGATGCGCTCGGCCGTCTTCGGACCCACTCCGGGGACGTTGCGCAGCGCCGACACGTCCCCCTCGCGAATCGCGTGCGCGAGCCGCTCCACGCGCAGCCCCGAGAGGATCGCGAGGGCCATCCGCGGACCGACGCCGCTCACCCCGATCAGCATCCGGAATCCGATGCGCTCGGTCTCCGAGAGGAACCCATAGAGCTGCAGCACGTCCTCGCGCACATGGGTATGGACGCGCAGCCGCACCCGCTCGCCCACTTCGGGAAGCTCCGTGAACGTGGACAGCGGAACGCGAACCTCGTAGCCGGCACCACCCACGTCGACGATCAGCTCACCAGGGGACTTCTCGGCGAGCACGCCCTCGAGACGGCCGATCATCGCGAGGCCCTCGGCACACACGCCTTGGCTACACCTCGAAGTGTTCTCCCCGCGCCCCGACCCCGACGATCCGCTGCCGGAAAACGGCCCTCGACGTGATGGCAGATCGCCACCGCGAGGGCATCGGCCTCGTCCGAGCGGGGGCGCGCATCGAGGCCAAGGAGTCGTTGCACCATCTGCTGGACCTGCAGCTTGTCCGCGCGGCCGTAGCCGCTCACCGCCGCCTTCACCCGCGCGGGCGGATACTCCGCAGCCGCGAGGCCCGCGAGGCTGCACGCCACGAGCGCAGCTCCCCTCGCATGTCCGAGCAGGAGAGCCGAGCGCGGATTGCGGTGCGTGAACACGGCCTCCAGCGCTGCCGCCTGGGGCGCCAAGCGAGCGATCAGCGCCTCGAGATCCCGATGGATCGCGGCGAGCCGCACCCCGAGCGCGTCGCCGCTCGCGCGGATCACCCCGCTGTCGACGCGGCGCAGCCGCGGCCCATCCGCCTCGATCACGCCCCAACCGGTGACGTGCGAGCCGGGATCGATTCCGAGGATCCTCACGCCACCCCCCTGCGGCTCCGCCGCTCCCGGCCGATTCTAGCTTGCCTTCGCCGCCTCGTAGAGCTCCGACTCCGGAATGTCGAAGTTCGCCCAGACGTGCTTCACGTCCTCGAGCTCGTCGAGCGCCTCGTAGAGCTTCATCATCGTCTGCGCTTCCTTGCCCGAGAGCGCCACGGTCGTGCTCGGGATCATCTCCACCTCGGCGGCGGCCGGCACGAAGCCGCGCGCCCCGAGTATCTGCTTCACGCGCTCGAGATCCTCGGGGGCGGTGCGCACGTAGATCGCCTCGTCCTCCTCGACCACGTCCAACGCGTCCGCCTCGATCGCGGCCTCGACCAATGCCTCGGCGTCGACACCCGCGCGATCGAACTCGAGGCTTCCCTTCTTGTCGAAGAGGAACGCCACGCAGCCGGAGGCCCCGAGGTTCCCGTTGTAGCGGTTGAACAGATGCCGCACCTCACCCACCGTACGGTTGCGGTTGTCGGTCAGGGTCTCGACGATGACGGCGACGCCGCCGGGGCCATAGCCCTCGTAGCGGATCTCCTCGTACTCGGCGCCCTCGAGCTCGCCCGTGCCCTTCTTGATCGCCCGTTCGATGTTGTCCTTGGGCATGTTCACGCTGCGGGCCTTGTCCACCGCCAAGCGCAGGCGCGGATTCGCGTCGGGATCCCCGCCCCCGCTCTTGGCCGCGATCGTGAGCTCACGAATGACCTGGGTGAAGACCTTGCCCTTCTTGGCGTCGACGGCGGCCTTCTTGCGTTTGATCGTCGACCACTTGGAATGACCGGACATGAACGAGCTCCACCCCATCGCAGCAGCGCCGTCCTCGCGATCCCGAAGCGTGCGACACCGCTTGCTGGAAACGCGGGCACGATAACAAGTCGAGGGCCGCCCGCGCTGCCCCCTTCGACACCGGAATCCCCGGTTCCGCGCGCTCATGCCTCCCCTAGATGCTGCCGATCAAGGTCCGGGCGGCGCGGCGGACCCGAGCTCGCCCAACAGACGATAGGGACCGGCGGAGGCGAGGATGTCGAAGAGCGTCACGATCGGGATCGACCTGGGCACGAGCAACTCGTGCGTGGCCACGGTGACCGACGGCGAACCCCAGGTTCTCGCCAACGGACGAGGGGAGCGAACCACGGCCTCCGTCGTCGCGTTCCGGGAAGACGGACAGATCGAAGTGGGCAACCAGGCGAAGGCCCAGGTCATCCGCGACCCGAAGAACACGGTGTCCTCCGCCAAGCGGTTGATCGGCCGGTTCTACTTCAGCGAGGAGGTCCGCAAGGCGCGCGCGGTCTACCGCTACGAGATCGTCCCCGGAGAGGGACACAGCGTCCGCATCCGCATCCGCGACGAGGAGTTCAGCCTTCCCGAGATCTCTGCCTTCGTGCTGAAGGAGATGAAGCAGATCGCGGAGCAGGCGCTCGGCTGCGAGGTGACGCGCGCGGTGATCACCGTCCCGGCCTATTTCAACGACAACCAGCGACAGGCGACGAAGGATGCGGGACGCATCGCCGGGCTCGAGGTACTGCGCATCCTGAACGAGCCCACGGCTGCGGCGCTCGCCTACGGTTACGGAAAGGATCTGCGCAAACGCGTCGCCGTATACGATCTGGGCGGCGGCACCTTCGACGTGTCCATCCTCGACATCGGCGCCGAAGTCTTCGAGGTCCTCTCCACCTGCGGCGATACCTACCTCGGGGGCGACGACTTCGACGATCGGGTGATCGATCTGCTCGCCGACAAGATCCAGGCACAGGAGCGCTTGAACCTGCGCTCGGATCCGGATGCGCTCGAGAAGCTCAAGCAGGCCGCGGAGTGGGCCAAGACCGAGTTCTCCAGCCACGACTCCGTGCGGATCGAGATCCCGGACCTCGCCGAAGTCGAAGGACGTCCGATCCGCCTCGAGTACGAAATGTCGCGCAAGGAGTTCGACGGGCTCGTGCGCGACCTCGTCATGCGCACGCTCAAGGTCTGCGACGAGGCCCTGCAGCAGGCCGGACTCACCGTGCGCGACATCGACGGCGTGATCTTGGTGGGTGGACCCACCCGGCTTCCGACGGTGCGTGAAGCGGTCGTGCAATACTTCCAACGCGAGCCCGAGGAAGGCATCAACCCCGACGAGGTCGTCGCGGTGGGTGCCGCCATCCACGCGCACTCGCTCGCGTCGCAGAACGCGGACACCTTCCTGCTCGACGTCACGCCGCTCACGCTGCGCCTCGGCATCGTCGGAGGCCTGTCGGAGCGCATCATCGACCGCAACTCGCCGGTCCCGATCGAGGAGACGCGCACCTTCACGACCACGCAGGATGGCCAGACCTCGGTCGCCATCCGCATCTACCAGGGCGAATCGCGTGTCGCCGCCGAGAACGAGATGCTCGGCGAGTTCGAGTTCTCGGGCTTCGAGCCGGGGCCGCGCGGGCAAGTGCAGATCCAGGTGACCTTCGGCATCAGCACCGAGGGCATCGTGCGCGTCGAGGCGCGAGACCCGAAGACCGGCGCCTCACGCTCCACGACCGTGAACATGACGAGCGGCCTCTCCGAGGAGCAGATCCAGGCCATCCTGGAACGCGGCCGCACCGCCGACGTGGTGAGTGCGGGTGCGGTGGGAATCGGCGCGATCTCCAGCGATCACGTCGACGAGATCCTCGAGAACCTGCCCGACCTGGGCGGCGACGGCTTCGGCACGCCGGCCCAGGACTCCGACGAGCTCTTCGGCGGATTCGACGAGCCGCTCGCCGCGCCGGATCCCGCCGAGCCGTTGCTCGCACTCGAGCCCGGAGATCCCGATACGGAGCTGCTGATCGAACGCGCGAGCGAGTTCCTCGGCGAAGCCGACATAGATGCGGTGGACCTCGGCGCTCCGCCGGACCGCAAGCCCACCGAGACCGAAAACTCCGAAGACGATCTACTGCTCGGCGATGAACTCGACATCTAGCGCCCCTGCGACACCGGAGATCGGCGAACGCGAGATTCGCGCATTGGCGCGCATGCTCGATCGCCTGGATTACTACCGCCTTCTCAAGGTGGAGCCGAGCGCATCCCTCGCTTCGATCCGCGACGCGTACCACCGGGCCCGCTGCCGCTTCCACCCGGACTCGTACCTGTCGCGCGACGTCGAGACGCGCGACGCCGTCGATCGCATCGCTCGGCGCATCACCGAGGGCTACATGGTTCTGCGTAGCCGAGAGAAGCGCGCCGCCTACGACCGTACGCTGGCGAACGGGAACACGCGATTCACCGCCGAGGTCGAGGAAGAAGCCAAGACGATCGTGAACGCCCGGCAGGGTCTTACGGCGAACGGACGCCGCTTCGTGGTGCTCGCCGACCAGGAGGAGCGCGTCGGGAACCTGAAGGGGGCCGTCCTGCACCTGAAGATGGCCGTGACCTTCGAGCCTCGGAACGACGCGCTTCGCGACCGGCTCACGAGGCTCCAGGCCAAGCTCGACGGCCGCGCCTAGCACACGCGGTCTGCCCTCCTAGTGCGCCGCAGCCGCGGCCAGCGCCTCGTCGAGGGCCTCCCACGCCAGCAGCGCACAGCGTTGGCGCGACGGGAGCTCCGCCACCCGCACGAACGCGCGCAGCCGGTCGTCGAGGTCCGGCGCAAGGGGCGCCCCCGAAACCACCGCACGGGCATCCTCGGCCAGGTGCGCGATCTCGCCCCGATCGCGCCCCACGACGAGCTCCGTCATCACGCTCGCCGCCGCCACCGCAATGCTGCAACCGCGCGCGCGCGCGGAGACCTGCTGCACGCGCCCTTCGCTTAGGGCCACCTGCACGCGGACCTGATCGCCACACACCGGATTCACGACCGTCGCCTCGGCATCGGGGGACTCGAGCGCAGTGCGATGGCGCGGATGGCGGTAGTGCTCGAGCACGACCTCGCGGTAGAGGGCCTCGACGGGGTCGCTCAGCTCGGGCACGACTCGGTTCGAAGCGGGCCCTCGGGAATCTCGACACCCGCCTCGGTCACCCGCACGCCCTTCACATCGACGAGCCGGCGGCCCGGCTGCGCGACACCTCGGCGCAGAGCGACGACCTCGGCCACGATCGAGAGCCCGATCTCCTGCGGAGTGCACGCGCCCAGATCGAGCCCTGCCGGTGCCGAGACGCGCCGAAGCGCGTCGGCGGAGAAGCCCTCCTCCTGCATCCGCTCGAGGATCAACGCGCTTCGCTTTCGACTGGCGACGAGCGCGACGTAGGCGGGATCCTGGGGCAGCACGGCACATAGGGCTTCGTGATCGCTGCGATGCTGCGTGGTGATCACGACGTAGGTGTCCGGCCCGCACTCGACCTTCGCATAGGCGGGATCCTCGGTGATGCGGACCTCGGCGTCGGGAAACGACTGCTCCGTCGCCAGCGCATCGTTCACCGTGACGTGCATCTCGAGCTGGTGCGCCATCCGCGCCACTGTCTCGGCGATGAGACCGTGCCCCAGGATGAGCACCCGCGGCTCGGGCAGCAGGGGCTCGACGTACACCTGCAGATATCCACCGCACGGCATGCCGACGCCAAGCACCTCGTCGTCCAGATCCAGCCGCAGCAGCACCGGCTGCCGGGTGCGCAGGCACTCGAGCGCGGCCGCGCGCACCTCGCTCTCCGCGCAGCCACCACCCACCCAACCGAAGATCCGCTCCCCACGGGCATCGAGCAGCATCTTGGCCCCCGCCCGCGCCGAGGCACTGCCCTCGGTCGCCACCACCGTGGCGAGCACCACCGGTTGACCGGCGGAGATCCGGGAATGGAGCTGATCTGCGAACTCTCGGGTAGAAGGCGCACCCATGGCCGCACCTCGTGGAAGGGCAAGGCCCCCAGTCTAGGCGGTGCCCATCGAATTGACACCCCGCGCACGGCGCTCCTACCATCGCGATCCACCCTGGCTCCCGAGGATTCATGCTGAGGCGATTTCGTCTTCTCGCCGCGAGCTACGTGGCGATCATCGTGGTGACGTTCGGCCTGGCGATCTCCGCCGATTCCCCTCCTGCCGAGCGCATGCTCCCCCGGTTCTCGGGCCGTCTGCTCGACGGCGGCGTCACCAGCAGCGACGCGCTGCAGGGGCGGCGGGCGCTGCTCTTCTCGTTCGCCACGACGCAGGCCAATGCCGAGCCGATGGCGCAGGTGATCGCGGGGCTCGCCGCCGAGGCCGAGCAGGCGAACGTGGCGATCCTCGGCCTGTACACGGGCGCACGCGTGGAGCAGGGCCTCGCCTTCGCGCGCCAGCACGGCCTTCGCTTCCCCATCGTCGCCGACACGGACCGCTCCATCCAGCAGAAGCTCCGGCTGCCACCGGGCTTCGCGGCGGTCCTCGTCGTCGATTCGCGTGGCGCGGTCCAGTTCGGCACCACCGGCGTCGAGGGCACTCCGGAGCAGATACGAACGTATCTGGATGGAGCGTTGCGCCGCGAGCTCTATCTGGCGCCACCCGAGGGGCAGGTCCTGCCCGCTCTCGGCGTCCTCCCACCGGCCCCCGCCTTTCAGGTGCAGGGCCTCGACGCAACCGTGCTCACGCTCGACGAGCTCCGTGGCAAGGTGGTCGCATTCGTGTTCTTCCTTCCGACCTGCCCGCACTGCCACGAGATGCTGAAGTTCCTGAAGCGCATCTCCGCAGAGCTCGCGAATCCCGATTTCACCGTCGTCGCCGTGAGCGTCTCCAACCAGCGTTACGTGATCGAGGACATGGCCGAGGAGCTCGCCCTGCCCTTTCCCCTGTACGTCGATGCGAGCGGCCAGGCGCAGAAGGACTACGGATTCCGCTTCTCGGTACCCGACCTGTTCCTCATCGATCGCGAAGGGCGCGTCGTCGTGCGGCAGAGCGGTGCGTCACCGCGCATCGAGGCGCTGCTCACCATGCACATCCGGCAGGCGCTCGGCGTGCCGAATCCGATCCTGCTCGACCGGCTGGGCTATAGCGGCGAAGAGCTGTGCTCGGTATGCCACCCGACGCAGCACGCCACTTGGTCGATCACTCCGCACTCGCACGCCTTCGAGACCCTGCTGAAGCACGGTGCGGACAAGAACCCCGAGTGCGTCGCCTGCCACACCGTCGGCTTCGGCGCGAACGGCGGCTACTCGATCGCCAAGCCCGAGCCTCACTTGGAGGGCGTGCAGTGCGAGAACTGCCACGGGCGGGGTGGCCCGCACCAGTCTCCCGACTTCGCGAAGAACGGATACGAGTCCGTGTGCGCCGGCTGCCACACCCCGCAGCACTCCCTGCGCTTCCAGTTCGCGGAGCGGCTTCCGCAGGTGTCGCACCTGGCGAACGCATCGAAGCTCGCCTCGCTCACCATCGACGAGCGTCGTGCGCTCCTCGATGGCGCCAAGCGCCGCGAGCGCGAGCTCTTCGAGAAGGCCGACTACGTGGGTACGGAGGTCTGCCAGTCCTGTCACGCGAAGGAGCACGCCGCGTGGGAGAAGTCCCCACACGCCACCGCCTTCGCCACGCTCGAGAAGCAGGGAAAGGCGGGTGACGCCGACTGCCAGCGTTGTCACACGACCGGCTTCGGGGAGCCCACCGGCTGGCCTGCCGGAGGCAACGCCCTCCTCGGCGTCGGCTGCGAGAGCTGCCATGGCCCCGGCGGCCGTCACGTCGCCGAGGGTGCGCCGCGCACGGGCACGATCCTGCGGCTCACCGAGAAGTGCGAGAGCTGCGTGATCCTGCAGATCTGCGGCTCGTGCCACGACGCGGCGAACGATCCGGGCTTCGAGTTCGAGCTCGAGGACAAGCTCGATCGCATCCGGCACGGTGCGCTGGCCGCGGCGCCGAGCGCGAGCGCGCGATCACCGCGGAGCCGAGCCGCGCCGAGATCCTGCGCAGGATCCGCCACGCGCTGCTCGATCTTGCAGCCGATGGCATCGACTACCTGGGTCCGCTCGCACGCGCGCAGGCGGACCGTTCGCCGGAGGCGACCGCAGGGCGCGCGGATCCCGCACCCACCGACGAGCCCACCGCGAGCGCGCCGTCGCGCACGTCTCGCCCCGCGAAGGGCACGGCTGCGGCGTCGACCACGAGTCCGGTCCCCCACCCCCCACCGCGCAGCCTCACGGCGGGCGGCGGCACCCCCTCCAACGGGTGGCAGCCGCTCGTGCCGCCGCTCGGCCCGCTTCCCCCGCTCGACGCGAACGGGCAGGCGCGAGCGCTCGAGCTCGAGCGCATCCGCGCGGACCTCGGCGAATGCACCCGTTGCAAGCTCTGCGAGGGCCGCACCCACGTGGTGTTCGGCGAAGGCAATCCCGCTTCGCGCGTCGTGTTCGTGGGCGAAGGTCCCGGATCCGACGAAGACCGCTCGGGGCGTCCCTTCGTCGGCCGCGCCGGCGAGCTGCTCTCGCGGATGATCCAGTCCGTGGGCTGGAGACGCGAAGATGTCTACATCTGCAACGTGGTGAAGTGTCGCCCCCCGAACAATCGCGATCCCGAGCTCGACGAGATCGCCGCCTGCAGGCCCTTCCTCGAGCGTCAGATCCGCGCGATCGAGCCCGTCGCCATCGTGACGCTCGGCAAACCCGCGCTCTCGACACTGCTGGGCCGTCCCGTCGCGATCACGCGAGAGCGCGGCCACTGGACGCAGTGGAACGGCTTCCCCGTCATGCCCACGTTCCACCCCGCCTATCTGCTGCGCAACTACACGCGCGAGACGCGCCAGGCGGTATGGGACGACCTGAGGGCGGCACGCGCCCGGGTGGACGAAGCTCCGTGAGCGACTCCGAGAGCCCCCATCCCATCGTGTGCGGCATCGTGCTGCATCCCGCCGGCCACACGCTCTCGCCCATCCTACACCGTACGGCGTACGAGGAGCTCGGCATCGACGCCTGCTACCACGCCTTCGACGTTCCGCGCGAAGCGGCCGCGGACGCCGTGCGCGGCATGCGCGCCCTCGGCATCCGACAGCTCTCGGTGTCGATCCCCCTCAAGGAAGAGGTCCTGGCCTTCGCCGACCGGGTGTCGACCCACGCCCGACGGATCGGGGCAGCGAACACCCTCACGCGGGAGGGCGACGAGATCGTCGCCGACAACACGGATTGGATTGGCGTCGTGCGCACGCTCGAGTCGCTCGGCAGCTGGCGCGATCGCGCAGCGCTCGTCGTGGGCGCAGGGGGAGCCGCTCGCGCCGTCGTGTACGCGCTGCACGAGCTCGGCGCACGTGTCACCGTCGCGAACCGCTCCGCCGAACGAGCCGAACGGCTCGTTCGCGATCTCGGCGGCCACGTCGGCACCCTCGACGAGCCGTGGGATCTGCTGGTGAACACCACGCCGATCGGAATGTACCCCGCGGTCGATGCGACTCCGGTTCCCGTGGACCGGCTTCGCTCCGGCTCCACCGTGTTCGACACCGTCTACCGTCCCCTGGAAACGCGACTGCTCCGCGAGGCCCGCGCCCACGGCTGCCGCACCCAGGACGGGCTCGACATGCTCGTGCACCAAGCCGTCGCGCAGATCCATCTGTGGACGGGTCGCACGCCCGACGCTGCGCGGATGCGCCGGGCGGCCCTTCGGGTCCTGGAAGCGAGCCCAGTGGCGACACCGCGGCGCAGCGCATAAAGTTCGGCACGAGTCGAGCCGTTGGCCTTCCGGCGACACAGGGCCGAGGGTATCCGGCGACAGGAGGCTTCCCGCCATGAAGACCGCGAACGTTTGGCTGTGGATCACAGGGATCGCGCTGCTGGGTCTCACCGCCTGCACCGTCTCGAAGGAGGACATCGAGACGCTGAAGCAGCAGAACCAGGAGATCCTCTCGCGTCTCGAGAAGATCGAAGAGCGCCTGCAACCCGCGCGTCGCGCCGAGCGGCCAGCCGAGGACTTCGACAAGGTCTACGACATTGCCATCGCCGATTCGCCCATTCGAGGCAAGGCGGACGCGCCCGTCACCATCGTCGAGTTCTCCGATTTCCAGTGCCCGTTCTGCGCGCAGGCCCAGCCGATCCTCGAGGCCGTGCTGGCGAAGTACCCCGATCAGGTGCGGCTCGTGTACAAGCACTATCCGCTGCCCTTCCACCCTGCCGCGCTTCCGGGTGCGATCGCGTCGTTGGCGGCACAGGAGCAGGGCAAGTTCTGGGAGCTCCACGACGTCTTGTTCGCAGAGGGCCAAGCACTCGACGCTGCAAAGATGTCGGAGTACGCGAAGCGGGCCGGTCTGGACGTCGAACACCTCGAGAAGTCGATCGCCGACGAGCGCGGGGAATACGAGAAGCGCATCGAAGAGGACATCCGCACCGCTCACACCGCGGACGTACGGGGCACGCCCACCTTCTTCGTGAACGGAAAGAAGCTGCGCATGCGAAGCGTCGACGGCTTCAGTCAGATGATCGACGCCGCGCTCGCCGCGCAGTAGCCAGGCAGACTCAGCGCTCCGCCTCCCGGTAAGCCGTGACGAACCCGCGGATGCGATTGGCGTTCGCTCCGAGATCGCCTTGCCCGAGCCGCGAACGCGAGCGCAGGTCGATGCGCGAGCCCTCCCCTTCGGGCTGCACGCGCACCACCACGTCGTCGACGAAGCGGAACACCCGCGTGCGAGCCACGGCTTCGATGCGGCCCGCCTCGGGATCGCTCGACGCGATCTCCCACCCCATCCGCAGTCGCGCAATCCGCAGCGCCTTCTCGAACGCGACGTCGGGGGCCTCCGCAACCACGAGCGGCTGCACATCGGCGTAGAACGTACGCTGCCACTCCGCGAAGCGGACGAGCGTCTCCTCGTCGTGCTCCGGCACCCCCGACGCGGCAATCCCCTCTGCCGAGAGCGCGGGCCGGTCATCGAGATCGGTCGACACGTCGTTCATCGCGGGCACGTTGCCCTGCGAACGCAGCAGCAGGAACAGCACGAGAGCGATTCCCAGCGGAATCACCGCAGCCCGCAGCGCACGCCGGCGCCAGGGCCTGCCGAAGACCGTCGCCAGCGCCGCCCCTCCCGCGAATGCGACTCCGCTCACCGCGGCCATCGCAAAGCCGAGCACGAGCAGGAAGAAGCCCACGAGGGGACTCGACACACCGAGCCAGGATGCGAGCGGCCCCACGACGACGAGGGCTCCCGCGACCCAGGAGGGCACCATCCACAACCGATCCATCGTCTTCGGGTTCATCGGCAGTCCCTCCACGGTGCGCCACCGAAGGCGTGGATCCGGACGGTGGCGCACGCCATTGTAGGAAGCCACTCTAGCGCCCGAAAGCGCGGCGCCCCGGGCGCGACACGCGCCGTCGAGGAGCCCCTTCCGTCATGGCCCACACCCACTCACACCCCTGCGCCCCCGGCTCGTCGACGGGCGCAGAGCCGCGCGGCGCCCCGCGCGAGCTGCGGATCGCCTTCGCGATCACGTCCACCACGCTCGTGCTCGAAGCCGCCGGCGGCTGGTGGACGGGGTCGGTGGCGCTCCTCGCCGACGCGGGACACATGCTCACGGACGCTGGTGCGCTCAGCATCGCGCTGCTCGGCGGATGGATGGCGGGGCGTCCACGCACGGCCCAGAAGAGCTTCGGCTACGGGCGTGCCGAGATCCTCGCTGCGCTCGTGAACGGCATGCTGTTGGGCGCGGTGAGCACCTCGATTGCGGTGGAGTCGATCCGACGGCTGGCGACCCCCACCTCCATCGACGCCGGGCCCATGGTTGCGATCGCCCTCGTGGGCCTCGTGGCGAATCTCGTTTGCGCATCCTTCCTCGCACACGGCTCTCACACGAATCTCAACGTCCGCGCCGCCTTCTTCCACGTGGTCGGCGACGCCATGGGATCGGTAGCGGCCATCCTGGCCGGCGTGTCCGTGTGGCTGTGGGACTTCCTCGTGGCCGATGCGGTCGCCGGGCTCGCCATCGCGGGACTGCTCGTCGTGAGCGCGGTGCGGCTCGTGCGCGATTCCGTCGACATCCTCCTCGAGGCGGCCCCGCGACACCTCGACGTGGCGGGAATCGCCGCCGAGATGGCCGCACTGCCCGGCGTTCGCGCGGTCCACGATCTGCACATCTGGACGGTGACCTCGGGCTTCCCGGCCATGAGCGCCCACGTCGACATCGAGCCCGGCGCCGATCCCGCGGCCGTGCGACGGGCTCTGCATCAGCTGCTCCACCAGCGCTACGAGATCGAGCACACGACCATCCAGACCGAGGAGCCTCGCGAGAGCCCCCTGCTCTCCATCCTCGACTCCGGACACGGACCCGGTTCCGCCTGATCCGGCGCCAATCCCTGTGGAATGTCGGGGGTGCGGCTATAATGCCGCCGCAACGCGCCCCGTGGGGCGCCGCAACCCGATCGCCCGCAAACACGCGTGCGACGGAAGACGGACGGAGAGTGGATGGCGAAGAAGGACCTGGTCACGGTGAGCGGACAGGTAGAGAAGATCCTCGGAGGAGGCCGCTACCGTGTGAAGCTGGACAACGGTCACGTCGTGACCGCGCAGCTGTCGGGGCGAATGCGCCGCTTCCACATCCGCGTGATCCTGGGCGACCGCGTGCAGTGCGGAATCTCCCCCTACGATCCCTCCCACGGGTTCATCACCTACCGCGAGCCTCCCGGCGGCGGAGCGCCGCGCTCGGACTCGTAGCCGCACCGCCCGGGCCGGGGATCGGCCTGGATCGATCCGAGACCACGACGGTTCGCGTGGCGACCCCGCTGCACGCCACGCGGGAATCGACGCCCCGGCCGTTCGAGATCGGCTACCCTGCGCGCCATGCCCGATCTCGTCGAGCCCACGTGGCTCTCGCTGCTGCCCGCGATCGTCACCATTGCGCTCGCGTTCCTCACGCGGCAGGTCCTGCCGGCACTCTTCGCCGGAGTGGTGACGGGCTCGGCGATGCTCGCGCTCCAGTCCGGGCGCTGGGAAGACGCGAACTTCATCACGCGGCTGCTCTTTCCCTCGCTCGCCTCCGAGGCCTACGCACAGATCCTGCTGATCTACCTGTGGTGCCTGGGTGGCCTGATCGGTGTGTGGGAGAAGACGGGCGGCGCGCGGCACTTCGCCGAATGGGCAGCGCACCGCTTCGTTCGCGGGCCGCGGTCCGCGCTGCTCTTCGGCTGGGGACTCGGCCTGGTCTTCCATCAGGGAGGAACGGTCAGCACCGTGCTCACCGCGAGCACCGCGCGCCCCGTCGCCGACCGCCATCGCGTGAGCCACGAGGAGCTCGCCTACGTGGTGGACTCCACCGCGTCTCCCATCGCCACCCTCATTCCCGTGAACGCGTGGCCCCTGTACGTCGCCGGACTCGTGGCGGGAACGATCGAGATCCTGCCCGACACGGAGACCGCCACTCGGTTCTTCTATCGATCCCTGCGCTTCAACTTCTATGCGATCTTCGCCGTGCTCGCGACGCTCGCGCTGGCGTTCGAGCTGCGGTGGCTGCACGCCGGTGCTCTCGGCCGGGCGAGGAAGCGTGCGCGCGAGACGGGCGCGCTCGATGCCGAGGGATCGCGGCCACTGCTCGTCACGGGGGACGAGGAGGAATCCGTCGCGCCGGGCTATCGCTCGAGTCTCTCCGACTTCTTCCTGCCGCTCGGTGTGCTGCTGGGGATCGGGATTCCACCGATGCTGCTCGGCGTGCTCGGTCTGGGTGGCTGGCTTCCGAAGCACAACTGGATCAACGAGGCCTTCCTCGCGTCCGCGCTCGCGGCCATGGGCCTCGCGACCGCGAAGGGCATGCCGCTCGCCCACGTCCTCGACGGCTTCGTGCGCGGCTGCCAGAAGATGACCATCGGAGCGATCGTGCTCGGGCTCGCGGTGACGCTCGGCACCGTGGCGCGCGAGCTCCACACCGCCGACTTCCTGGTGCATGCGATCGGGGCTCTCGTGTCGCCGATCGCGCTTCCCGCGCTCCTCACACTCGTGTGCATGGCGATCGCATTCGCGACGGGGACCTCGTGGGGGACCTACGCGGTGGTGTTCCCCGTGGCGATGCCGCTCGCTTGGGCCGTGCATCCGGATCCGGTGTTCGTGCAGATCTGCTTCGGCGCGGTGCTCGGCGGTGCGGTCTACGGCGATCAGTGCTCGCCGATCTCGGACACGACGATCCTCTCGAGCATGTTCACCGGCTGCGATCTGATGGATCACGTGCGCACACAGCTTCCGCTCGCAAGCGTCGTCGCGGCCGCCGGCATCGCCCTGTCTACGATCGCGGTGTGGCTCGGGTAAGCGCCCTCTACGAGCCGTCCTCGACGTTCTCGAGCTCGAGCAGATCGTCGATCGTCTGTCGCCGGCGAATGAGACGCGCGCTCCCGCCGTCGATCAGGACCTCGGGAGCGAGCGGGCGAGAGTTGTAGTTGCTCGCCATCGTGGCGCCGTACGCACCCGTATCGTGGAAGACGAGAAGGTCTCCGACGGTGATCTCCGGCAGCTCACGCGGAACGACGACGCCGCCCTCCTCCTGGGTGAACACGTCACCCGACTCGCACAGCGGTCCCCCGATCACCGTCGGCCGCGTCGGCCACGAAGCCACGGTTCCGTCGGGCTTCACCACGTCGATCTCGTGGTAGCTCCCGTACATCGCCGGGCGCACCAGATCGCCGAACCCCGCATCCACGAGCGCGAAGTGGTTCGGTCCCACGCGCTTCGTCGCGCGCACCTCCGCCACCATCTGCCCCGATTCCGCCACCAGGTAGCGGCCCGGCTCGGTCTCGAGGATCACGCCGTGGCGCAGGCGATCCTCGATGCGCCGACGTGCCGCGTGCCAGGGGCGGAACAGCGCGCCAGGATCGAACGGGTCCTCGCCGCGGCGGTACGGTATGGGAAGGCCGCCACCGCCCGAGATCGCGGATACGTCGAGGTCGTGCCCCAGGACGAACTCCGCCATGAAATCGCACACGCGGGCCAGATGATCGAAGTCGGAGCCCGAGCCGATGTGCATGTGGACACCGACGAGGCGCAGGTCGTACTTGCCCACCACGCGCAGCGCTTCCCGGGCGTCCTCGTGCCAGATGCCGTGCTTGCTCCACTCGCCGCCGGTATTCGTCTTGCGGCTGTGGCCGTGGCCGAAGCCGGGATTCACCCGGAGCCATACCTCGTGCCCCGGATCCCGGCGCCCGAGCTGATCGAGCATGTCGATCGAGCCGGCGTTCACGGGGATCTCGTGCGCGATCACGCACGCCAGCGTGTCCTCGGTGATGACGTCCGCCGTGAACACGATCTGCTTCGAATCGAATCCCCCGGAATAGCCCGCGGCGAGCGCTCGCTCGATCTCCCCGAGGGAGACGGCATCGACGGCCACGCCCTCGCTGCGCACGAGGCGCAGCAGGTGCACGTTCGAGGCGGCCTTCTGCGCGAAGCGCACGATGTCGAACTGCCGCAGCGACGTGATCCGCTCGCGAATCACGTCCGCGTCGTACACGTAGAGAGGGGTTCCGTAACGGGCGACGATCGGCCGAAGGAGGTCGGAGCGTACGGTCTTCATGAGAGCCGGGAAGCTAGCACAGGCGCAGCGCAGGCGAGTCGCGCAGTGCCGTCTGCGCGCGCTCGTCGACACCCACCGGTGTCGACGCCGCGGCGCGGTTGGCTCGGACGCACGCGGCCGGTATCCTGCGCGCCCGTGCACCGAGAACCCCTCCTACGGCTGCTCGACCGCTACCTCGAGCGCTGGCCCTCCGACCGCGCCGTCGTCGAGCGGTTCCGCGCATTCGTGCGCAGCCGGCCCGACTGCTTCGAGCGCAGCTGCCCGCCGGGGCACGTCACGGCCTCTGCTTGGATCCTCTCCGCAGAGGGGGACCGCTTCCTCCTCACCCACCACCGCAAGCTCGATCGGTGGCTCCAGCTCGGCGGACACGCCGACGGCGATCCCGATCCCGCGCGGGTGGCGCTGCGCGAGGCCCGGGAGGAGTCCGGCATGGAACGCTTCGCCTTCGCGGACGAATCGGAGCTCGCGCCGATCCCCCTCGACCTCGACGTCCACGCCATTCCCGCGCACGGCAGAGATCCCGCGCACCTGCACTACGACGTGCGCTACCTGCTCGTCGCCGCCCCAGGACAGGCGCTTCGCAAGAGCGACGAGTCGCACGAGGTGCGCTGGTTTCCGGTCGCACGGGCAGCGGACGTTCTCACCGAGGAGAGCACCCTTCGACTCGCGCGCCGGGCGCGGGCGCTGCGTGCGAGCCGGTAGAGCAGACTTCGCACGGCCATCGCGGAGGGCCTGCGCCCGCGCGACGCGAAGACGACGGAACCGGCGATCCCGCGGGAATTCGCTCCCCGTGAGACCGCCGGCTCTCGTCTTTCCTGGATCGAAGCCGCTGCGCTAGAACTCGTACCCGACTTCGAGCACGACGTGGCGCGGATCGCCGAACGTCTGCATGGTGAAGCGCGGCTGGTCGGGAACGCTGCGGAAGTCGATCCCGTTGTCCACGTAGGAACGGTCCGTGATGTTGTTGCCCACCACGGCGACGCTGAGGCCCGTGACGCCGAACGCGTCGTAGAGCCCGGCGCGCGCGCCGTACACCGTGTACCGGTTCCCCTCCGTCGCATCGTACTGATCGATGCGGCTCAGGTAGCCCGTCGCGCTCTGCCGGTGGAAGTTCATCGAGACCTCAAGCGTGCCGATCGCCCACGGCTCGAAGGTGTACGAGGCGAAGCCCCCGTACGTGCGGCGCGGCGTCACCGGCACGCGGTGGAAGCTCGACCGCTCGAGCGGAGTGCAGCCTGGCGGTGAGCCCGGAATGCACTCCTTGAACTCGGTGAAGTCCGCCTTCGTCCAGCCGTGGACCACGCCGATGCGCAGTCCGTCGACGGGCACCGCCGTGACATCGATCTCCCAGCCGCGGATCCGCGCGCCTCCCGCATTCGCCCAGAAGTTCGTCTGGCCGTTCCAGCTCGCCACCTGCATGTCCTGGTACTCGCTGTAGTAGGCGCTGCCGTTGAAACGCAGGCGATTGTCAAACCACTGCGACTTGATGCCCACCTCCCACTGCGAGACGGTCTCGTCTTCGTATGGTTCCAGATCCGTGAGGGCGTTGTTGTAGCGGACGTTGAAGCCACCCGAGGAGTAGCCGCGCGTCCAGCTCACGTAGGTCATCAGCTCGTCCGTCCAGTCGTAGGCCAGGCGGAAGAACGGCGACCAGTTGTCGGAGCGGATCGTGTCCTCGATCCCGAAGAAGTTGGTCGCACTCGGCGGATTGGGACAGTCCTCGGGCTTCACGAGCTGCACGGTCCCGCAGCGGCTGCGCTCGATCCAGCGCCGCTCCTTGGACAGCCGGATGCCTGCAGTGGCATCGAGGCGATCCGTGAGGTGCGCCGTGAGCTGGCTGTATAGACCCAACGCATTGTTGTCGCCCTCGGTCCGTACCCGGCTGTTGGCAAACCCGAAGAAGACGAACTCGAACGGGCGGTTCCCGGAGTCGCTGTCCAACTTCTCCTGGAACCACGTCGCGCCGATCGCATAGTCGAGCCTGCCGTCGAGGATCGTGCCCGTGGCCTGCAGCTCCTGGTAGAACGTGTTGTGGTCGTCATCCTGGAACGCAGCGAAGACGCTGATTGGAGTCCCGTCCGAATCGCCGGTGTACTCCTGCTTGTATCGCCGCCAGCCCGAGATCGACTTCACCTGCATGCTCTCGAACACGTCCCAGGTGAGCGTGAGCGCGCTCTGCCACAAGTCCAGCTCGTAGAAGCGATCCGCATTCGTGAGGATGTTTCCGTTGTCCCTGCGAATGTAGGGCGCCAGGGTTCCGAAGGTCGCCAGGTTGGGACCGAAGGTCGCGACATCCACCAATTGATTCGCCGGCGTCGCGCTGTCGTGCCGGATGCGCTCGAACGACCAGTCGGCGGTGATCCGCTCCGTGGCGAGCCAACGCAGGGCAATCCGCGCCCCCACCTCATCGAGATCGTCGTACTCATCCGGAGCGCCCGGTACGCTGTTCTCGAAGAACGGACCGCGCAGCTTGCGCACGACCGCGATGCGGGCGAACAGCTTCTCCTCGATGAGGGGGACGTTCAGGCTGCCGCGAAGCGAGCGCTCGTCGTGCATGCCGACGGTGCCCTTCACCGATCCCCCGAGCTCCGGACCCGGCTTCTGCGAGATCACCGAGACGGCACCGCCGATCGTGTTGCGGCCGAAGAGCGTGCCCTGCGGGCCCTTCAGGACCTCGATCCGCTCGATGTCGAGCAGATCGAAGTTCGAGGCGTTCCCCGTGCCGATGTAGTTGCCGTCGATGTACAGGCCGACCTTCGCCGGGCGCAGCGCGTGGTTGTCGCGATCCCCGGCGCCTCGACCCGTGATCGACATCTGTCCCGACGTGCTCGCCGCCGGCACGATGGTGAATCCCGGAGTGAAGTGCCCGAGATCCTGGGTGCGAGACAGCCCCATCTTCTCCATCGCATCCAGGTCGAACGCCTGGATGGAGAGCCCAGTCGCCTGGATGTCCCGCTCGGTCTTTTCTGCCGTAACGGTGATCTCCTCGACCGCCTTCGGTGTACGGCTCGTCGCAGCCTGCTCCTGCGCAGAGCCGGTCACCGGCACGAGCGCGATTCCCAGCCCCAAGGGCACCAGAGCCGCGGCCAAACGCCAACCGCTCGTTCCTCTCGTTCTCAACATCACACCCCTCCTCCTCGTTGGAACGACGATGCGTCCCTCCGTCCGTGACTGTTCGATCGCAGAATCCTCACGCCTCGCCGAATCGAAGCCTCCTGCCCGCCCTCAGGCGAGGGGTCCCTTGTCCCACTCGATGGTGGCGGGGTCCTTGTCGAAG
>CAZOTO010000043.1:0-20754 GCA_964582775.1 uncultured Myxococcales bacterium | reverse complement strand
CGACGATCCACTCGGCGTTGAAGATCTTGTGGCGGCAGTGCTCGGAGTTCGCCTGCGCGAACATCATGAGCTCCACATCCGTCGGATTGCGCCCGAGCGCACGGAAGCTCTCCGTGAGGTAGTCGATCTCGTCGGACGCCAGCGCGAGCCCGAGCTCGCGATCCGCACGCACGAGCGCCTCGCGCCCCCCGCCGAGCACGTCGATCCGCTCGAGCGGCGCCGGCTCCGCGCGGACGAACAGACGCGCCGCGGAGTCGAAGTCCGCGAGCACCTGCTCGGTCATGCGGTCGTGCAGCACGGGCGCGATCCGTGCGCGAAGCCCCGATTCCGCACTCGCCGTTCGCACCCAGTACGCGGTTCCGCGCTCCAGACGACGCACCTTGTCGAGGCCGCAGATGCGCGCGATGTCGGTCGCCTTCGAGGACCACGGAGAGATCGTCCCGATGCGCGGGACCACCAGCAGCAGCTCTCCCGCGGCATCCTCGCGCTCGCGCCGCGGCCCGTAGCGCAGCAGCCGTTCGAGACGCTCGCGCTCGTCTTCGCCGAGGGGTGCGGAGAGATCCGCGAAGTGCACCCACTCCGCGTAGACCTCGCCGATCGACGCGTCCCGCTCCCGCAGGCGCGCGAGCAGACGTCGTCGCCGGTGGGCGGATAGCGCGGGCGCGCCGGTCAGGTGCAACATTCGGCTCCCTCGGGCTCGGAGTCGATGGACGCGGCGGATTCTATCCGCCCATCCCCGCTCCGACCACGGCGCGACGAGCGCGCCTCTCGTGCGAAGCCCTCAGCGCTTGCCCGGCCGCGGGTCCCGGGGTAGGCCCAGGATTCGCTCCCCGATGATGTTGCGCTGGATGTTCGACGTCCCGCCCGCGATCGCGGCACCCAAGCTGAACATGTACTTCGCGACCCATCCACCCGGTGATTTCGGTCGCCCCGTCATGTGCGCCTCCGCGGCCGTGGGCTCGAGCAGTCCGTCACCGGAGAGCAGATCGAACGCAAGCATCCCGATCTTCTGGCCCACGTTCGTCGAGTAGAGCTTGTTCATCATCATCGGGCCGAGAACCGCGAGATCCTTGCCACGCGCGCTCGCGGAGAGCTGTCGCTGCCCGCTGTAGACCTGGGTGGCGACGTAGCCCTCGATCTCCGCCAGCCGCTGGCGCACTGCGGGATCCTGGATCGCCGGCCGGCCGTTGCGCAGGGCCGTGCGCGCGAGCTGGACCAGATCCTCGAACGAGGTCTCCAGCATCGACGCATCGCCGATCAGGTTGCGCTCGTACTTGAGCGTAGCCTTCGAGACCTTCCATCCCTCCCCGCGCTTGCCGACCATGCTGGTCGCCGGGATGCGGACGTTGTCGAAGAAGACCTCGTTGAACTCGTTGTCGCCCGTCATCTGCTTGAGCGGCCGAACGTCGATGCCCGGCGTCTTCATGTCGATCAGCAGATACGAGATGCCGTGGTGTCGATCGCGATCGGGCTCGGTGCGGAACAGCCCGAACATGTAGTGCGCCTCGTGCGCGCTGCTCGTCCATATCTTCTGGCCGTTGATCACCCACTCGTCACCAACGAGCTCGGCGCGCGACTGCAGCGACGCCAGATCGCTGCCCGATCCCGGCTCGCTGTAGCCCTGGCACCAACGCATCTTCCCCCGGATCGTCGGCGGAACGAAGCGCTTGCACTGTTCGGGGGTTCCCTCCTCGAGCAGCGTCGGTACGAGCATGGACGGCCCGATGTTCGAGATCGCACCCGGCGCACCCGCGCGCGCGAACTCGCGCCGCAGGATCGTCTCGATCATCGGGTCCGTGGGCAGACCGGCGCCGCCGTACTCCTTGGGCACCATGCGGTAGAGGAAGCCCGCCTCGATCGCGCGCTCGCGGAAGAGAGCCTCCTGCTCCTCGACGGGAAGGCTCGCCTCCGCGCCCGAGAGCGGCCAGCTCGCCTCGATGAAGGCTCGTACGTCCTTGCGCAGGGCCTCGTGCTCTGCACTCAAGGTGAGATCCATGGCTACCACCCTCCGAGCGCGGCGACGCGCTCCCGGTGCAGCTCGGGCGCGCCGAGCCACATGCGATCGAACATCGCGCGCTTGTACCAGATCTGGACGTCGCACTCCCACGTGAAGCCGATGCCGCCGTGCAGCTCCACGGAGTCGCGTGCCACCTGCATGGCGCGATCGGTGATGTGGGACTTGGCGAGCGCCGCCGCCCGCGGAGCCTCGTCGGGCAGGTGATCGAAGGCGTGTGCCGCGTACCACCACAGCGCCCGCGTGGGCTCGACCTCGAGCGCCATGTTCGCGAGCTGGTGCTTCACCGCCTGGAAGCCGCCGATCGGCTGCCCGAACTGCTCGCGACTGCCCGCGTAGGCGACCGACATGTTCACCAGCGCCGAGGCCGCGCCGAACGCATCCGCCGCGAGCAGAACGAGCCCGACGTCGCGCACGCGCGTGGACGCCCGGGCATCGCCCGCCAACGGCTCGCACGCCACGCCCTCCAGGACGACCCGCGCGAGCGGCCGCGTGCGATCCACGCCCTCGAACGGCTCGATCCGCACCCCGCCCGAGGCGCGCTCCACCAGCGCGAGCCCTCCGCCCGCGGTCCCGACGACGAGCACGTCGGCCGTCGCCGCTCCAGGCACCAGGCCGAAGCGGCCCCGGATCCGGCCGCCCTCGACGCGTGCGGTCCATCCCGATGGATCCCACGATTCCTTCTCACCGCCGAGCGCCACGCTGCCGACCGCCTCGCCAGAGGCGAGCCGCGGCAGCCACTTCTCCTGCTGCGCCTCGCTGCCGCCGAACGCCAGCGCGAGGCCCGCCAGCGCGTGCCCCAGGAACGGACCGGGCAGCGCCGCTTCGCCGAGCACCTCGGCCACGAGCGCGAGGTCGAGGATCTCGAGCCCGGCGCCCCCTTGCGCTTCGGGGATCGCCAGCCCGCCGATTCCCATCTCCACCAGCCCCTGCCAGAGCGCGGGGAGCTTCTTGGCGTTGCCGTCGAAGATCTCGCGCACGACCGGCGGGGGACACTCGTTCGACGCAAAGCCTCGCAGCGTCTCCTGCAGCAGCTCCTGCTCTTCCGACAATCCGAAGTCCATGGATACGCTCCACATACGAGGGAAGGAACGGGGCCCACGATAGCCCGATCGAGAACGTGTTTCAGCCCCGACGCGGAACCGTCGCCGCCGAGGAAACCGAGCCCGTCGGACGCTCGAATCCGCTCCTGCTACGCCCACCGACCCTGCGGGACCGTCGACGCACGAGCTTCGTACATGGGCAACCGCGACTCGATCTCCGAGAGCCGGGGCAGCGCCGCGTCCTTCGCAGAGAGAATGGGGTCGGCGAGCGGCCAGTCGATCGCCAGCCTGGAATCGTTCCAGGCCACCCCGATCTCGTCGTCGGGCCGGTAGTAGTCGGTGCACTTGTATTCGACCTGGGCGCGCTCCGAGAGGACCTGGAAGCCGTGCAGGAAGCCCGGCGGCACCCAGAGCTGGCGGAAGCTCCCACTCGACAGCCGAACCCCCGTCCACCGGCCGAACGTGGGCGAGCCCCGGCGCACGTCCACCGCGATGTCGAAGATCTCGCCCTCGATGCAGCGCACGAGCTTGCCCTGGGCATGGCGGTGCTGCGCGTGCAAACCGCGAAGCGTCCGGTGCAGGGAAAGGGAGTGGTTGTCCTGGACGAACGGGCCGGGGATTCCCGCCGCTTCGTAGGCGTTCTGCCGCCACGTCTCCAGGAAGAAGCCCCGGGTGTCGCTGAACACACGGGGCTCGATGATCCACACGCCGGGAAGATCCGTCTCGACGACGTTCACGTCCGCCCCCTCGGCCGAAGTCCTCGATGGCGGCGGAACGTAGCAGACCCCGTCCGTCGAAACTCCGTCCCCTCGGCCCGCCCCCCGGTTCCTTGACGCAAGGGGGGAGCGCCCCCTACCGTCTGTTCCGCCTGAAACTGATATTCAGTTTCAGATTTTCCATCATGCAGTCCACCGGCTCCCATTGTGTGTCCATTCTCTCCCTCGCCCCGGGGCAGCGCGCTCGCCTGTGCGATCACCTGCCGAACGCACAGATCCCCGCTCGTCTGCGCGACCTCGGCTTCGTGGGTGGAACGGAGATCGAGGTGATGCGCCACGCCCCCCTGGGGGATCCGTGGGAGATCCTGATTCGCGGCTACCGGATGTGCCTGCGCCGCAACGAGTTGCGAACCCTGTGCGCCACGCTGCTGCCGTGAGCTTCGCCGCCGGAGACGACGCGACACCGCTGCGTGTCGCGTTCATCGGATCTCCGAACACGGGCAAGACGACGCTGTTCAACGCACTCACGGGCGCGCGCGCGCGGGTGGGGAACTACCCCGATGTCACCGTCGAGCGCCGCGTGGGGGCGCTGCGCGGCTCGCACCGCGCGGTGGAGCTGATCGACCTTCCCGGAACGTACAGCCTGCAGGGCGAGACCCCGGACGAGCAGATCGCCGTGCGGGCGCTGCGCGGCGAGATCCCCGGTGAGTCCACGCCCGATGCGCTCCTGGTCGTCGCCGATGCGACCACGCTCCGGCGCGGGTTGGGTCTGGTTGCGCAGGTGCTGCAGCACGAACGGCCAACCGCGCTCGCGGTGACGATGATCGACGAGGTGAAGGCACGCGGCGGCCGGATCGATCTGGTGCGGCTATCGGAGATCCTCGGCATTCCGGTGATCGGCGTGGTCGGTCACCGCGGCGTAGGTCTCGACTCGCTGCGCACGCTGCTCGAGCAGGAGAAGGCGTGGCCGCGGCCGGCGGCGATCCCGCCAGCAACCGATCCCGAGAAGCGGTTCGCGTGGGTGGACGAGGTCTACGCAAAGATCACCCTCGAGCCCCTCGATCCCGACACACGCAGCGACCACGTCGATCGCATCCTTCTCCATCCCGTGTGGGGCGTGACGGTGTTCGCAGCGGTGATGGTGATGCTCTTCCAGAGCATCTTCTCGTGGGCGGTTCCCGCGATGGATGGCATCGATGCGGCCATGACTTCGCTGGGGGAGCTCGCCCGCGCCGCACTGCCGGAGGGCTGGATCGCGAGCCTCGTCGCCAATGGAATCCTCGCCGGCGTGGGCTCCGTGCTCGTCTTCCTACCGCAGATCCTGATCCTGTTCACGCTGATCCATCTGTTGCAGGACGTCGGCTACATGGCGCGTGCCGCGTTCGTCGTCGACCGCGTGATGGGATGGGTGGGTCTACAGGGACGAAGCTTCGTCCCGCTGCTGTCCTGCTACGCATGCGCCGTGCCGGGGATCATGGCGGCGCGCACGATCGCATCGCCGCGCGAACGGCTGGCGACGATCCTGGTCGCACCCTTGATCACCTGCTCCGCGCGCCTGCCGGTGTACACGCTGCTCATCGCCACCTTCGTGCCCGAGCGCACCGTCTTCGGGTTCCTCGGCCAGCAGGGGCTCGTGATGCTCGGCCTGTACCTGCTCGGAACGTGCACCGCGCTCGCATCCGCCGCGTTGCTCAACTCGACGCTGCTGCGCGGAACGAAGTCCGTGTTCTACATGGAGCTGCCGCCGTATCGCTGGCCCACGGCACAGCTGCTCGGCCGTCAGGTGTGGGACAGCGCGGCGGCGTTCCTCAAGCGCGCAGGCACGATCATCCTGCTCGTCTCCGTGGTGCTGTGGGGGATGATGAGCTTTCCGGGCGCGGCGCCCGATCCCTCGCTCTCCGCAGCGGAGCAGGCGCGCGCGGATCTCGAGGCGAGCCTCGCCGCGCAGTTCGGCAAGACGATCGAGCCCGCGATCGCGCCGCTCGGTTTCGACTGGAAGATCGGCGTGGGCCTCGTCGGAAGCCTGGCGGCGCGCGAGGTGATCGTTGCCACGCTCGCCCAGATCTACGCGGTGGGAAGTGAAGAGGACTTCGAGGGACTGCGCGCGGCGATCACCACCGACGTGGATCCTCGCACCGGCGCGCCCACGTTCACGCTCGCCACCGCACTCTCGCTGCTCGTCTTCTTCGTATTCGCCCTGCAGTGCACGTCGACGATCGTGGTCATGGCGCGCGAGACGGGAACCTGGCGCTGGCCGGCTTTCGCCTTCGCCTACATGTATGGACTCGCGTGGATCGCGAGCTTCGCGACGTACCAGATCGCGAGCGCGCTGCTCTAGCTCTCGTTCCCCGCGAGGACCGCGGCCTCGAGCCATTCCGCCACGCGATCGAGCGGGGTCTCGTCGTCCGCGCGTACGATCACGTCGAGGCGGCTGTCGCGACGGTGCTCCGAGGGACGGTCGTCGACGTGGCCGCCCGCAACCTCGAGGCGATGCACACCGAGCGGCGTGCGAAAGATCCCCTTGAAGCGCACGAGATCGGCGCCGGCGCGGCCTGTGGCAAGGCGTGCGAGCGCAGCGACGAGCCTCTCCTGCGAGAAGACGACGTCGGGCGGCCAGCGCCACGAGCGCTGGAGGAAGCCCGTCGTGGAGAGCGTGGCCGCCGGTCCGCGATCCTCCGACACCGAGTCGGGTCGGGATGCCGGAACGCGAGCGTCTTCCGGCCCCGCCCCCGCCGGCCACTCCAACACCTCGTCCGGCAGCCGCCCGAACGACGTCGCATGCACCGCGAGCGGTTCGGGCCAGAAGCCACGCACCCAGGTATGGAATCGCTCGATCTCCTCGGGCGTCGCCAGGTCGACGCGATTCGCGACGACGATATCCGCCGCGCGCGCCTGCTCCTCGAGCAACGGCAGCGCCGCAAGCGTGTCGTCGTCGATCTCGGCGGGATTCACGAGCACGACGACGGGCCGCAGCTCGATGCGATCATGCACCGGGCCGAGACGCATCGCATCCACCAGATCCTGCGGGCGCGCCAGTCCCGTCGGCTCGATGAACAGCCGATCCGGATCCGTGTCGAGCACGGCCTCGAGCGCCTCGGCGAAGTGCTCGGGCGCCGAGCAGCAGATGCAGCCGCCGGGCACGTTCGCGATGCGATAGGGCTCCCCCTCGGCGAGCGCTGCCTCGTCGAGCCCCGCATCTCCGAAGTCGTTCACGACGATCGCGACCCGCTCGTGACGCCGGGCTGTGAGCTGCGCTCGAATGGCCGTGGTCTTCCCCGTGCCGAGGAAACCACCGACGATGTGCACCGGAATCGCCATCGGCGGCGAGAATAGCCCATGTGGGCGAAGCCTTGCGGAGTGCCCCTTGATTCCCGTGGCGCGAACATCTAGAACACGTTCTAGTTCCAGAGGGAGTCCATTCCGGACCGGAGGCCCCATGTACATCGCCTACACCGAAGAGCAGGAGGCGCTGCGACGAGAGCTGCGGGCGTACTACGACCGGCTGCTCACGCCCGAGATCCGCGAGGAGCTGCATCGCAGCCACGGCATCGGACCGACGATGCGCTCGGTCGTTCGCCAGATGGGCCGGGACGGCTGGCTCGGCATCGGCTGGCCCAAGGAATACGGCGGCCAGGGCCGCTCCGAGATCGAGCAGTTCATCTTCTTCGACGAGTCGATGCGCGCAGGCGCCCCCGTACCCATGCTCACGATCAACACCGTCGGGCCCACGATCATGCGCTACGGCTCCGAGGAGCAGAAGCAGTTCTTCCTGCCGAAGATCCTCGCCGGTGAGATCCACTTCTGCATCGGCTACACGGAGCCCGAGGCGGGCACGGACCTGGCGGCGCTGAAGACCCGTGCCGTGCGCGATGGCAACGACTACGTCGTGAACGGGCAGAAGATCTTCACCAGCCTGGCGAGCGATGCGGACTACATCTGGCTCGCCACGCGCACCGACCCCGACGCGCCCAAGCACGCGGGCATCACTATGTTCATCGCCGACATGAAGACACCGGGCATCCGCACGGACCCGATGGAGCTCATCTGCGACCACAACATCTGCGTCACGTTCCTGGACGACGTGCGCATCCCGGCGAAGAACCTGGTGGGCGGCGAGAACAAGGGCTGGAAGCTGCTCACCAGCCAGCTCAATCACGAACGGGTGACGCTGTGCTCCTCGGGCCTGCTCGAGCAGGTGTTCGAAGGCGTGCGCGCGTGGGCGAGGGAGACTCGGCTCGCCGACGGGCGGCGCGGGATCGACCAGGAGTGGGTGCAGGTGAACCTCGCCCGCGTGTACACGGGCCTCGAGTTCCTGCGGCTCGTGAACTGGAAGGTCGCGTGGACGGCCACGAAGGGACAGCTCGCCGTCGCAGATGCCTCCACGATCAAGGTCTTCGGCACGGAGTGGTACCTGGAGTCGTTCCGGCTGCTGATGGAGATCATCGGGCCACGCAGCGCCCTGCGCCGCGGATCCCCCTCCGACGTGCTCGCCGGCCATCTGGAGGCCATGTACCGCAGCCTGCTGATCCTCACCTTTGGCGGCGGCGTGAACGAGGTGCAGCGCGACCTCATCGGATTGTTCGGTCTGGGCCTGCCGCGCGTCCCGCGGATGTGAACGGAGAGCGACCATGGACTTCTCGTACAGTGAAGAGCAGCAGGCCATCGCCGAGCTCGCGCGGCAGATCTTCTCCGAGAAGGCGACGCACGAACGGCAGCGCGAGATCGAGCGAGGCGGCGCCCCACGCTTCGACCGCGATCTGTGGACGAACCTCGCCGAGGCAGGGCTGCTGGGGACGGTGATCCCGGAGACGTGCGGAGGAGCGGGGCTCGGCTTCCTCGAGCTCGCGGCGATCCTCGAGCAGGCCGGGCGCCGGACCGCACCGGTACCATTGCTCGAGACGCTCGCGCTCGGTGCCCTTCCCATCGCGCGGTTCGGCTCCGAGTCGCAGAAGCAGCGCATCCTACCGCGGGTGGCGACGGGCGAAGCGGTGCTCACCGCGGCGCTCCTCGAAGAGGTCGTCGAGCCGGGCCGGCCGACGACGAGCGCGCGTTTCGACGGCGAGGGATGGATCCTCTCCGGGCACAAGATCTGCGTCCCCGCGGGCTCGCTCGCGGAGGTCGTCCTGGTTCCCGCGGAGACCGCCGCCGGTCAGACGGGGGTGTTCCTCGTCCCCACGAACACCCGCGGCGTTCGCCTCGAGGAGCTTCGCACCACGAGCGGCCAGCCCGAGGCGAATCTCTCCCTCGAGGACGTCCGCCTCGGCGCCGACGCGGTGCTCGGCACCGTGGCGGAGGGAGCGCGCATCGTCGAGTGGATTCGCGAGCGCGCCACCGCCGCGCAGTGCGCGTTCGTGCTGGGCCTGTGCGAAGAAGCGCTCCAGATCACGGCGGAGTACGCAAAGACGCGCCGGCAGTTCGGCCAGCCCATCGCGACGTTCCAGGCCGTGGGGCACCGCGCCGCCGACGCCTACATCGACACGGAGGGGGTGCGGCTCACGGCGCTCCAGGCCGCCTGGCGCATCGACGCTGGACTTCCGGCCAGCCGGGCGGTAGCCATCGCGAAGTACTGGGCGTCCGCCGGCGGGCAACGCGTCGTGCACGCCGCGCAGCACCTGCACGGCGGAATCGGGGTCGATCGCGACTATCCACTGCACCGCTATTTTCTGCATGCGAAGCAGGTCGAGCTCTCGCTCGGGGGTGCCACTGCGCAGCTCTTGCGGCTCGGCCGGATGCTCGCAGAGGAAACGGACTGATCGCAGCAACGGATCGACTCGCCGTGCACACCGAAGGCACAGGCGGGTGGGGGGGAGGAGCGATGCATAGCGTGCGCACGGGGTTCGTTCTCGGCATGGCCGCGCTGCTCTGCGCCTGCACGTGGGTGCAGCTCACGCCGAACGGCGCACAGGTACGCGTGCGCGAGCTCGACGAGGTCATGGAGTGCCATAAGCTCGGATCGACCGGGGCACGAACGAGCGACCACGTCGGGATCTTCCAGCGCCACCCCGAGAAGGTGGCGAAGGAGCTCGAGTCCCTCGCGCGCAACGAGGCCGCGAACATGGGCGGCGACACGATCGTGGCCGTCTCCCCGATCGCGGGCGGCGAGCGGCGCTACGACGTCTATCGCTGCCGAGGGCTCTAGGGCCCGGTCTCCGGACCCTAGAACACCGGGAAGTCGAACGGCCAGTTCATCTGCTCGAGGCCGCCGTCCACCTCGAGGATGCGACCCGTCACGTAGCTCGAGGCAGCGGAGGCCAAGTAGAGCACGGCGATGGAGATGTCCTCCACCTCGCCGAGTCGCGCCATCGGCGTGAGATCGATCATCTTCGCCCGCAAATCGTCATCGAGGAACGGCTCGAGCGCAGCGGTGCGGATCGCACCCGGGGCGACGGCATTCACGCGCACCACGGGCGCGAACTCCGCCGCCAGGTTCCGGGTGAGCTGGATGAGCGCGGACTTCGCGGTTCCATAGGCCGCGAACCCCTTGTTCACGAGACGGCCCGCGGTCGACGCGATGTTCACGACGGAGCCTGTGCCCGCGGCCTTCATGTGCGGGACCACGAGCTGGGTCATCAGGAATGCGGTCGTCACGTTGAAACGGAAGGCGGTGTTGAAGGCCTCTTCGCTCGTCTTGAGCGCGGGACAGGGCGGCGATCCGCCCGCGTTGTTCACGAGGATGTCGATGCGCCCGAACTCGCGCATCGTGCGATCCACCACGTCCTCGAGCTGGTCGCGTTGGGTGACGTCGCAGGGGACCGCCAGCGCCCGAACACCCAGGGCGCGCGCCTGCTCCGCGACGTGCTCGATCTGGGCCGGCGTCCGCGCCGAGCACACGACGTGAGCCCCCATCTCGGCGAAGGCGAGCGCACAGCCGGCACCGATCCCCCGGCCGGATCCCGTCACGATGGCCACCTTGTCCGTGAGCTTGAAGCGATCGAGTATCATGAGCCCTCCTTCGTGCGATGGAACCATCGTACCGGAACCCGCAGGGACGGACGTGTTGGAACCCCGAGCCGCGCCGGACTTCGAAGCCGCCCACCGCCATGCGCGCGAACGCCTGGAGCGGGAGCTCCCTCCGCACCTCACCTATCACACCGCGGCACACACCCGGGACGACGTCGTTCCCGCCGCGGAGCGGCTCGCGGCGCGCTGCGGCCTGCCCGCGCAGTCGCGCGACCTGCTGCTCACGGCCGCCTGGTTCCACGACCTGGGCTTCATCGAGTGCCGGCAAGGGCACGAGGACGTCTCCATCCGCATCGCCCGCGAGGCGCTGCCGCAATTCGGCTTCGGCACCGAGGAGATCGAAACGGTGACCGGCATCATCCTCGCGACACGCATGCCCCAGTCGCCCCGCTCGCTCGAGGGGCGGATCCTGGCCGACGCGGACCTCGACGCGCTCGGACGCGAGGATTTCTTCGATGCGAACGACCGGCTGCGCGACGAGCTCACCGCATTCGGCGTCGTGGTGAGCGACGAGGACTGGTACCGCGAGCAGCTCGTCTTCCTGGGCGCGCACCGCTACTTCACGGATGAAGCGCGGGCCGAGCGCGATCCGGGCAAGGCGCGAAACATCGCGGCCGTGCGCGCGCTCCTCGACCGCCTCTAGCACGGCGGCGCGGAACCGGTCGTCGCGTCAGCGATTGCGGCGGTCGAGCATCGCCTTGTACTCGACGCTGTACCGCGCCCAGGGGCGGATCTCGAGCCGGGGATAGCCGATCGGCTCCTCGGTGCCTTCGCAGATGCCGTACTCGCCGGTCTCCATCTTGCGCAGCGCGACCTGGATCTGATCGAGGAGCTTGCGCTGCTTGTCGGCCAGACGGAGCTGGTAGTCCTGCTCCGTCGCGCGTTGGGCGAGGTCGGCTTCTTCGACCAAGGGCGAGCTGTCCGCGGTCGCCTCGCTCACGTAGCGGCGAAGATCGCGGATCACCGCGTCGCGCTCCTTGAGCAGGAGATCCTTCAATTTGCGGACCTGAGCCTTCGTCAGGTTGGCATCCGGGTGGGCCTGCGGCTCGGAGCTCGCCGAGGCGCGCGGGCTCGGGGTCTCCGTCGCCGTCACCGGAGATTCCTCGCCCCTCTCCGCGTGAGGCACCGGCTTCGGGGCAACCTTCGCCGCTGGGGTCCGCTTCGCGGCCGGCTTGCGCACAGGCGACTTCTTCCCCTCCGCCGGTTTCTTCTCCACGGGCTTCTTCGCGGTGGCGGCCTTGGCCTCGCGGGTCTTCTTCTCCGCCGTCGGCCGCGGGGGCTTCTTCTCGACCTTCCGTGGAGTCGGCGCACCCTCCGTCGCCACCTTTCCCTTTGCGGTCGCCGTCTCGCTCGGGGCCTTCTTCGCCGTCTTCCTCACGGCTTTCTTCGCCGTCGCCTTCGCGACCGGCTTGGCCGCAGCCGACTTGGCCGTCTTCTTCGCGGAAGCCTTCTCTCGCGCCACTCGTCGGAGTCTCCCTCGGGTTCGCGGAATCCTCACCAGACCCCGACCAGAGCCTGCGCCCACCGCCACACCGCCGCGGGCTCGCCTCCAGTGCACGGCCGGTTCGCGACCTTACCGCAAGAGCACGGAAAAAATCTATCGCGAACTCACCCGGCGCCACCGGGCGGTTGCCGGCACCGCCCTCGCGGCGGATCATGGGGCCATGCCGGCATCCCCGCTCGAGATCGTCCTCGTCCCCTGTCTCTCCGACAACTACGGCATCCTGGTCCACGACTCCACGACCGGGGAGACCGTGGCCATCGACAGCCCCGAGGTCGTCCCGCTCCTTCGGGAGCTCGAGGTCCGCGGCAGGCGTCTCACCCAGATCTGGAATACCCACCACCACCCGGATCACACCGGAGGGAACCTCGATCTCGAGGCGATCACGGGCTGTACGGTCGTGGGGCCTCGTGCGGAGCGCGAGCGGATCCCGGGACTGCGTGTTGCGGTCGACGAGGGCGCCTCCGTGCGGGTGGGCCGCCACGAGGGTCGCGTCCTCGAGGTTCCGGGCCACACCCTCGGCCACGTTGCCTACTGGCTCGAAGCAGACGGCGTGGTGTTCGTCGGCGACACGCTGTTCTCGCTCGGCTGCGGACGGGTCTTCGAGGGTACCCCCGTGCAGATGTGGCGATCGCTGTGCAAGCTCGCGGCACTGCCGGAGGGCACGCTCGTCTACTGCGCCCACGAGTACACCCAGGGCAATGCGCGATTCGCCCTCACCGTCGATCCCGGCAACACCGATCTCGTCGCGCGCGCACAGGAAGTCGACGCGGCGCGAAGCCAGGGCCGGCCCACCCTTCCGACGACGATCGGCCTCGAGCGCCGCACAAACCCGTTCCTTCGCGCCGAAAGCCCGATGATCCGGAAGGCGCTCGGCATGGAGGATGCCGAGCCGGTCGAGGTCTTTGCGGAGCTACGAAGGCGCAAGGACCACTTCTAGTGCACGCATCGCCGATCGCCGTGCCGACCCGCGAAGATCTGCTCGACGCCTACCGAAGGATGCGAACGATCCGCGCCTTCGAGGAGGAGCTGCATCACCTGGTGATGTCGGGGCAGCTCACCGGATTCCTGCACCTGTGCAGCGGCCAAGAGGCCGTCGCCGTGGGTGTCATCTCGCAGCTCGATGCCCGCGACTCGCTCGCCTCGACCCATCGCGGCCACGGCCACTGCATTGCCCGCGGTGTGGATCCGGACGCGATGATGGCAGAGATCCATGGCCGAGCGACGGGCGTGTGCAGGGGCAAGGGCGGATCGCTCCACATCGCCGATCTGTCGCTCGGGATGCTCGGCGCCAACGGTATCGTCGGCGCGGGGATCCCGATTGCCGTCGGTGCGGCGCTCACCTGCCGGTATCGCCGCACGGGTGGCGTCGCCGTCGCCTTCTTCGGCGACGGAGCCGCGAACCAAGGCGCCTTCCACGAGGCCGCGAACCTGGCCGCGCTGTGGCAGCTGCCCGTCCTCTTCGTCTGCGAGAACAACGGCTACGGCGAGGCGACACCGGCGGAGTTCGCGACGAGCGTACGCGACGTCGCCGAGCGCGCGAGCGCGTACGCAATGCCCGGGGTGATCGCGGACGGCATGGATTTCTTCGACGTACGCGAGAAGGCCTCGCAGGCGATCGCGCGCGCGCGCAACGGCCAGGGGCCAACGCTGCTCGAGTGCAAGACCTACCGCTACCACGGCCACTACGTGGGAGACACCAAAGCGTACCGTCCCACCGCAGAGGAGGAGGCGATGCGCCGCGAGCGCGATCCGCTCGATCAATTCGAGCGCAGCGTGGTCTCGCGGGGATGGCTAGACGCTCCTTCGCTGCGCGCCGTCGATGCGGAAGTGGCGCAGCGCATTTACGATGCGGTCGACTTCGCCCGCTCGAGCCCGGAGCCTGCACCCGAGGATCTCCACCGCGATGTGTACGGGGAGTACGACGCGTGAGCCGCGAGCTCACCTTCCTGCAGGCCGTGAACGAGGCGCTGCGCATCGCGCTCGCCTCCGACCCCGATGTGATCCTGCTCGGCGAGGACATCGCGGGCGGAGGAGGACGCGACGACGAGGGGATCGCCGAGGCGTGGGGCGGCGTCATGGGGGCGACGCGTGGCCTGTACCGCGAGTTCGGCCCCGAGCGGGTGCGCGACACGCCGATCAGCGAGACCGGCTTCCTCGGCGCTGCGGTCGGTGCCGCGCTCACGGGCCTGCGCCCCGTGGTGGAGCTCATGTTCATGGACTTCCTCGGCGTCGCCTTCGATCCGCTGCTCAACCAGGCGGCGAAGCTGCGCTACATGCTCGGCGGCCGAGCGCGCGTACCGCTCGTCGTGCGCACGACCACGGGAGCGGGGCTTCGCTCCGCCGCCCAGCATTCGCAGACGCTCTATGGGATCACCGCCGCGATCCCCGGATTGAAGACGGTGTGTCCGTCCACGCCCGCCGATGCGAAAGGGATGCTCCTCGCCGCCATCCGCGACGACGACCCCGTGGTGTTCTGCGAAACACGCACGATCTACGGCGTACACGGGCCCGTTCCCGACGGCGACTACGAGGTTCCGCTCGGTCGCGCCGCCGTTCGCTGCGAAGGAAGCGACGTGACGCTCGTCGGTGTCGGAGCGACCGCACACCTGGCGCTGCGCGCCGCGGACACGCTCGCCGCACACGGCGTCCGCGCGGAAGTGATCGACCTGCGCTCGCTGTCGCCGCTCGACGAGACGACGCTCCTCGCCTCTCTCGCGAAGACGGGGCGGATCGTCGTGGTGGACGAGGCGAATCCGCGCTGCGGCATCGCGAGCGAGATCCAGGCCCTGTGCGCCGACCGCGGCTTCTCGCACCTTCGCGCGCCCGCCAGGAAGGTCACCGCACCGCACACGCCCGTTCCCTACAGCGCTGTGCTCGAGGACGCATATCTTCCCTCGGAGCGGCGAGTGATCGAAGCCGTGCGCGAGGTGCTCGGCGCGTAGCGTCTACGAGACGACGAGCTCCGCCATCGTGCGCATCACGTTCACGTCCTGCGTGGCGAGGAGCAGCGTCGTGATCGGTGTCTCCCGCCACGCGGCGAGCCGATCGCGGATGCGCTCCACCGGGCCCACGAGCGAGATCTCGTCGGCGAACTGCGAGGGGACGATGGCGATCGCCTCCTGCCGCTTGCCTTCGAAGAAGAGCTGCTGGATGCGCTCGGCCTCGGCCTCGAAGCCCATGCGCGCCATGAGCTCCTTGTGGAAGTTTGCCTTGCGCGCGCCCATGCCGCCGACATAGAACGCGAGTGACGCCTTCATCGGCAGGAGCCCTGCTTCCACGTCGTCGGTGATGTTCACCATCACGAGCTGCGCGATCTGGAAACCCGGCTTCGCCTGTCGCAGCGAGTCCGCATAAACGTCGTTGCGATACGGCGAGTAGTAGAGCGGGAGCCACCCGTCGGCGATCTCCGCGGCGAGCGCCACGTTCTTCGGCCCCTCGGCCCCGAGAAAGATCGGCAGATCGGCGCGCAGCGGATGCGTGATCGGCTTGAGCGGCTTGCCGAGCCCCCACGCCCCCTCGCCGCGATAGGGCAGCGGATAGTGCGGACCATCGTTCGCCACGGGGGCCTCGCGGCGCAGCACCTGCCGGATGATGCTCACGTACTCGCGCGTGCGGGCAAGCGGCTTGGAGAACGGCTGGCCGTACCAGCCCTCGACGACCTGCGGGCCCGAAACGCCGAGCCCCAGGATCATTCGCCCTCCGGATAGGTGATCGAGCGTGAGCGCCGCCATCGCCGCCGCCGTCGGGGTACGCGCGGAGAGCTGCGCAACCGCGGTGCCGAGCTTGATGCGGCTCGTGCGCGCTCCGATCCATGCGAGCGGCGTCAGGGCATCCGAGCCCCACGATTCCGCGGTCCACACGGAATCGAAGCCGAGCCTCTCCGCCTCGATCGCGGGACCGACGGGATCGACCGGCGGGCGAGCGCCCCAGTATCCGAGCTGCAGGCCGAGCTTGAGCGACGACACGCGAGGGATCCTCCGGTGCGCGAGATGCGCGCGCGTAGGATACCCGGCCCCGACACGAGCTGTCGAAACGGGCGCGGGATCACCCGGAACCGGCGCTTCCCGCGTCCGGAGGGGCTGCTACCCTTGGCAAGCCGATACCCGGCCCGAAGATCCCATGATCCTCCGACTTCTCATGTCTGCGATCGGTGCACTTGCCATCACGCTCGGGTTGATGATCGCGGCCCTCTATCTCACGGGACACGTGACACGCGACGAGAAGCTGCTGAACGTCTTCCCAGTGGACATGATCTTCGTCACACCCCATCGGCCGGGCTTGCCACCGCGGCCGGAGCTTCCCCCGCTGCCCGAGTCCGTCGGCACGACCCAAGCCGCGCCGACCGGCGAGACGGATCTCACCCCGCGCATCGGGACCCTCGAGGAAGAGCCCGCATTGCCGGCTCCATCGGAGCTCGATCTTCGCATCGAACCGCCCTCTCCGCCCCATGCACCATGACCCGCGCACGGCGTACACCCGGGCGAATCGATGCGCACGAGTTCGCCGCGCATCCGGAGCCATTCGACGCCGCCGTCGCAACCGATGCCGACATCGATCCCTTCTGCTCGCGCAGCGAGTGGATCCTGTCCTTCCACGAGGCGTTTGCTCCCCGGCGCACGCTCCACGTATATCGCGCGGACGAGTCCTCATGGATCGCGCTCGCGGCGCAGCGACGCCGGGAGATCGGTGTGTTTTTCGAGCCGCTCGAGGTGATGTGGGGATTCGCAGCCCCGCTCGTGGGGCTGCGTTCGACCGAGGCGCTCGAGGACCTGCTGTCGGATCCGCATGGCCCACTGGCGGGACGACCACTCATGCTCTCGGGGCTCCCGATCACCCCGGCGCGCCTCGAGCCCCTGCTCTCGGGCGTTGGTAGCCGCTACGAATGCCGCCCGATCGGGACGTGCACCCGCTATGCGGCGTCGCTCGACGGGGGGCTCGACGGATACCTCTCGCGCCGAACTCCGGAGATGCGCCGGAACCTGCGATCGGCGCTACGCCGCTGCGCGAACGCAGGCATCGAGCTCCACCGCATCGGACACGTGGCGGTCGACGAGATCCACTCCTTCCACGCGAGGACTCTCGCGATCGAGGCGCGGAGCTGGAAGGGACGCGCAGGCCACGGCGTGAATCGCGGAGCAATGCGCACGTTCTACGCACACATGTTGCCCCGCCTTGCGCAGCGCGGCGGGCTGCGCGCGATCGTCGCACAGCGGGGCGGCCGCGACGTAGGCTATCTGTTTGGCGGCGTGATCGGAGATCGCTTCCGCGGCCTACAATTCAGCTTCGACGATGAGCTGCGCGCGCTTTCTCTAGGCAACGCACTGCAACACGAGATGATCGCCTGGCTGTGCAGCGACGGCTTTCGCATCTATGATCTCGGCTCCCATTCGGCGTACAAGCGTCGATGGGCCGAGGATGGCCTGGTTACGGCGAGCCTCCTCCTGCGCCCATTTCGCAGCGAGAGATCCGACGATTCCTGACACCGGAAGGGCGGCACCCGCATGCATACAGAAAGCGATCGCAACCCACCCACCGCGACACCAGACCGGGGGCTGCGCGGGACGCACGTCGTCCTGATCGTTCTCGGCACCATTGCAGTGACAGCTGGGCTCACCTACTGGCTGCTTACCCAGTACCTGTTCCTGAAGGAGTTCAAGCCGGTCGTGCTCAAGCCCAAGGAGGAGCAGGCGCTTCACCTCAAGCTGCGAGCGATCGGCGTCGACGTCGAGGAGACGCCGGGAAAGCCCTCCCTCGAGCCTCTGGAGCCGGAGCGCTACAGCGAGATCGGCGCCAAGCGCGAGGTCGAGTTCAGCGAACGGGAATTGAATGCCATGTTGGCGAAGAACACCGACCTTGCGCACAAGCTCGCGATCGACCTGTCGGACGAGCTGGTCAGTGCGAAGCTGCTGGTGCCGTTCGAAGAAGATTTCCCGATCTTCGGCGGAAAGACGCTGCGCGTGAACGCAGGCGTCGAGCTCGCCTATCAGAACGGCAGGCCCGTCGTGGTGCTCAAGGGCGTGAGTCTCATGGGTGTGCCGATTCCGAACGCATGGCTTGGCAACCTGAAGAACGTCGATCTCGTCCGGGAGTTCGGCGCCAACCAGGGTTTCTGGAAGAGCTTCGCCGATGGCGTCGAGTCCATCCGCGTCGAGGACGGCCGGCTACGAATCGCACTGAAAGAGTAGCGGGGAGCAAGCGCGACGTCCGATCCGCAGCCCGACATTCCCGCGGCCGGGAGCCGCGCTCGTGGCGCCTGCGTTTGGTGGGCCCTCAGGGGCTCGAACCCTGGACCGACGGATTAAAAGTCCGCTGCTCTACCTGCTGAGCTAAGGGCCCGATCCGCGAGACGCCGCAATCGTATCGCAGATCGCAACGGCTGGCGCGCCCGATCTACCGCCGAGACGCCGCGTCGAAGGGGTTGCCGAGCTCGATGGTGGCGTCGCGGGCAGGGCCTACACCGAGCAGGTCGATCGGGACTTCGGCCACGTGCTCGATCCACTGCACGTACGCACGAGCAGCAGCGGGAAGATCCTCGATTCGTCGCACGCCGGCAATCGATTCACTCCACCCAGGGAAGGTCCGGTAGATCGGCTCACAACGCGCGAGCAGCCGCGCGCTCGCCGGGAAGTCGCGAACCTCCTTGCCATCGACACGATAGGCGATGCATGCCTTTACCTCGTGGAGGCCCGTCAGCACGTCGAGCTTGAGCAGGGCAAGGCCCGTGATTCCATTCACTCTCACCGCGTGCCGCAACACGACCATGTCGAGCCAGCCACAGCGTCGCTTGCGCCCCGTCGTCGCGCCGAATTCGTGCCCCACACGCCCCAAGTGCTCACCTGCTGCGCCCGTTTCCTCAGTGGGGAAGGGCCCCCCACCGACGCGTGTCGTGTAGGCCTTGCTGATACCGAGCACCCGATCGATCCGCGTGGGGCCGATTCCCGCCCCCGCACAGGCGCCGCCCGCGAGGGTCGTCGACGATGTGACGAACGGATAGGTGCCGTGATCGACATCGAGAAGTGTACCCTGCGCGCCCTCGAGCAAGACATTGCGGTTCGCACGGAGGGCTTGGTCGATGGTGACACTGACATCGTCGATGTACGGCGCGAGGGCCTTTCCCCATCCCGACGCCTGCTCGAGGAGAGCCGTCGCCTCCACGGGAGCTTCCCCGTAGAGCTTCTCCAAGAGGAAATTGCGTTCGAGCAGCGCATCGCCGAGACGATCCAGGAGCGTGTCCGGCTCGCGCAGATCCTGGATGCGAACTCCGGTGCGATTCACGCGGCTCTCGTAGGCAGGACCGATTCCTCGCCCCGTCGTACCAATCGCCCCTTTCCCGCGATACCGCTCCCGAGCGCGATCGAGCGCGGTGTGTACGGGCAGGATCACGTGAGCGCGGTCGGAGATGCGAAGCCGCTCTCGCGATACGGCAATCCCCTTGGCCTGTAGACCGGAGATCTCCCGCAGCAAGACCTCCGGATCCACCACGACCCCCGGCCCGATTAGATTGAGCGTATCGGGCACGAGGATTCCCGACGGAATCAGGTGTAGAACGGTCGTCTCGCCGTCGACCACCAGCGTGTGCCCGGCATTGGGACCGCCCTGGAAACGAACAACGAGATCAGCGCGCGAGCTCAGGTGATCGACGATCTTGCCCTTGCCCTCGTCTCCCCACTGCGCTCCGACGCAGACGACGGTGGGCACGACTCAGAAGCCCTGAGGACCGAGGTCGAACAGATCAGCACTCACCACACCGTCGAGAGCACGCAGTGTCGCGAGTACCTCATCACCGGGCAGAGGATCGACGCTGAGGAGCTGAAGTGCCTCTCCCGTCTTCGGATGGAGGCCAAGCTGCATGCGCTTGATGTTGATGCCATGCCCCCCGAGCAGTGTCCCAACCTTGCCGACGACTCCGGGCCGGTCCATGTTGCGAATGAGGATCGTCGGCCCCTCGGGGATGGCCTCGAAGCGGAAGTCGTCTACCCGCACGAGCCGAGCCTGTGTTCTTCCGAAGATCGAGCCAGCGACGAGATGCTCCCCCTCCTTCGTCCGCACCCGGACGGTCATCAGACTCACGAAATCTTCCGGCTCTGCCGCTTTCGACTCGATCACGCGAACCCCATGGACTTGCGCGATATGGGGTGCGTTCACGTAGTTCACGCGCTCCCCGACCCAGGGAGTGAGCAGCCCTTTCAACACGGCGAGCGTGATGGGCTGCACATTGAGCTCTGTCACCTTCCCCGCATATTCGACATCGACTTCCTTCACTCCACCCGCACAGGCCACTTGCCCCTGGAACAAGCCCAGCTTCTCCCCTAGGGAGATGAATGGGCGGAGCTGCTCGAGCTCTTCCGCAGAGACGGAAGGAAGGTTCACCGCGTTGCGAACGACTCCGCGAACCAGGTATTCGCGCACCTGCTCCGCGATGGCAATGGCGACGTTGAGCTGTGCCTGCTCGGTAGCAGCGCCCAGATGGGGCGTGAGCACGACATCATCGCGCTGCAGGAGCGGATGATCCGCCGG
>CAZOTO010000042.1:11616-21374 GCA_964582775.1 uncultured Myxococcales bacterium | reverse complement strand
CGCCGCAGAGGGATCGCTCGCACCGACCATGTGCGAGAAGCTCACGTGATCCGGCGGATGGAACGAACCCGAGGCGAGTCCCGCGCGCAGCGCCAGGAGTGCCAGGAGCGCGATCGCCAGATTCGCCGCAGGGCCCGCCGCCGCCATCCACGCCGCGCGCCGCGGATGGCGCTCCTCCCAGCGCGGGTCGTAGGGCGTGCTGGCCCAGCCGATGCTCCAACCGTTCGTGAGGGCGCTCAGCAGCGGGATCACCACCATCCCGAAGGGCTCGCGCCGCATGTGGGGCAGCGGATGGAGCGAGACCTGCCCCTCGTGATAGGCCGTCGGATCGCCGCCCAGGTACGCGGCGAGCGCGTGCGATGCCTCGTGTGCCGTGACGGACACGACGAAGGCGGCATACCAGAGCAGCGGTTCGAGCTCGGAGAACACGGCGGGGCAGTATAGGGGAGGATGGTCCGAGGCCGCGCATCGGTTCCGGGCCCCGGATCGCGCTGCGTCGCGCGCCGTCCCCTCCCTGGCCAGTCGCGGCGGGATCCGGCACCATCCGCCCCGCACGCGCCGGTAGCTCAATTGGATAGAGCATTGGACTTCGGATCCAAGGGTTGGGGGTTCGACTCCCTCCCGGCGCGCCAGGGATTCCCGTTCGACCGCATCCACCGGCAAGGTTCGGCGAGCCCCGCGTCGCTGCCCTGTGTAGGGCGAGAACGAAGGGGCTTGCGCCGCTGCGGGTTGCGGGAGCAGACTGATGGCAACGGCTCCTGCGAATCCTTCCCCCCGGCCGCTGCCGCCGTTCGCGCGAACGCGCGTTCCCGATGCCGACGTCGCCGCCGCTGTCGAGCGGCTCCCTCGTCCGCCCGTGACGGGCGCGCGAGCCCGCGGGAGCGCCGAAGAGGAGGCCTCGAGATGGGAATCGCGAGACGGTTGCAGTGGTATCTGGATCATCACGACGCGGACTACGAGCTGGTTCGCCACGCCCACAGCCGATCGAGCCTGGATACGGCGATGCGCGCAGGGGTTCCGGTGGATCTCGTCGCGAAGAGCGTGTTGCTCGAGGACGAGCGCGGCTACCTGATGGCCGTGCTCCCCGCGTCTCGCCGGGTGGACATCCACGCGTTGCGCTCGGAGACGTGCCGCAAGCTCGGGCTCGCGGAAGAGAAGGAGCTCGGCTCGATCTTCGAGGACTGCGAGATCGGAGCGGTGCCGCCGATGGGTGCGGCCTACGGGATTCCGATGGTCGTCGACGACACGGTGCTCGAGGCGCCGGACATCTACTTCGAGGCCGGCGACCACGAGGCACTCGTCCACATGCGCGGCTCGGACTTCCGCAGCCTGGTTCGCGACGCACCGCACGGCCGCTTCAGCACCGCGTAGCGCGGGCGGCCGGACGCGGCCGCACGGGCGATCGGGCTCGGCTACGCTCCGCACCGATGTCGGAGCGCTGGCAGTTCTGGATCGATCGCGGAGGCACGTTCACCGATGCGCTCGGGCGCGAGCCCGGGACGGGCGCGATCCGCGTGGCGAAGCGGCTGTCGTCGGATCGCGCCCCGCTCGAGGCGATCCGCGAGATCCTCGGTCTCGGAGCGCACGCCGCGATCCCGCCGTGCGACGTGCGCATGGGAACGACGCTCGCGACGAACGCGCTGCTCGAGCGCAAGGGCGCGCCGTGCGCGCTCGCGATCACGCGCGGCTTCCGCGATCTGCTCGCGATCGGCACGCAGGCGCGGCCGGATCTGTTCGCGCTCGAGATCCGCAAGCCCGAGCGGTTGTACCAGGAGGTGATCGAGGTCGACGCGCGCGCGGCAGCCGATGGCTCGATCCTCGCGCGTCCCGATCCACGGCGCGTGCGCGAGGACCTTGCGCGGCTTCGCGCCTGCGGTCTGCGCTCGATCGCGATCGTCGTGCTGCACGCATACCGTGCACCGGAGCTCGAGCGCGAGATCGGTGCGATCGCCGAAGAGGCCGGGTTCGAGCACGTGGCGCTCTCCCACGAGGTCGCCGCTGAGATCGGCCTGCTCGCGCGCGGCGACACCGCGTGCGTGGACGCATACCTCACACCGCTCTTGCGCGACTACGTGCGCGCGCTGCTCGCCGAGCTTCCCGGCAGCACGCTGCGCATCATGCAGTCGAGCGGTGGGCTCACGGATGCGCATCGCTTCCGCGGCCCGCACGCGATCCTCTCCGGCCCCGCCGGCGGCGTGGTCGCCTACGCCCACGTGGCGCGCAGCCTCGGGCTCGAGCGCGCGATCGGCTTCGACATGGGCGGCACGTCGACGGACGTCTCGCGCTGGGACGGCGCGCTCGAACGCGTGTACGAGACCGAGACGGCGGGCGTGCGGATCCGCGCGCCGATGATGGACATCCACACCGTGGCCGCCGGCGGCGGATCGCTGTGCCGCTTCGACGGGTTCCGCCTGACCGTGGGACCCGAGAGCGCGGGCGCGGATCCGGGACCGCTCTGCTACGGGCACTCCGAGGCGCGCGAGCTCACGCTCACCGACGTGAACCTGGCGCTCGGGCGCCTGCGCGCGGAGCGCTTTCCGTTCGCGCTCGATGCCGGGCGCGTGGACGCGGCGATCGATGCGCTCGCCGATCGGCTGCGCGCGCGGGGATTCGAGCGCACGCGCGACGAGGTGGCCGCGGGCCTGCTCGAGATCGCCAACGCGAACATGGCCGAGGCGATCCGCCAGGTGAGCGTCGCGCGCGGCTGCGACGTGCGCGACTACGCGCTCGTCGTCTTCGGCGGCGCGGGGGGCCAGCACGCGTGCGCCGTGGCGCGGCGGCTCGGCATCCGGACGCTCCTGTTCCATCCCTACGCAGGGGTGTTGTCCGCCTACGGGATGGGTCTTGCGGACGTATCGTGGCACGGCGAGGCGGATCTGGGCGCGGCGCCGCTCGATGCCGCGCTCGAGGAGAAGCTCGAGCCGGTCTTCCGCACGCTCGAGGGGCGCGGCCGCGCGGTGCTCGAAGCGCAGGGCTTCGCCGCGCAGCGCATCGCCTGCGTGCGCCGGATCGACCTTCGCTACCGGGGAACGCAGACGTCGCTCACCTTGGCAGGAGCGCCGGGGACGGATCGGCGCGCAGCGTTCGAGGAGCTGCATCGCCGGCTCTTCGGATACGCGCGGCCGTCGCACCCGATCGAAGCCGTGGCCGCGCGCCTCGAGGCGATCGGTGCGAATCCCGTTCCCGAGGAACGGCCGCTCACTGCACGAACGGCACCGGGCGGTGACACAGCGTCGTGTCGATCCGGTGAGCCTTCGCCGTGCGATGCACCGTCGCGCCGGGGGGCGCCCTCGCGCGCGGCGCGTCTGTGGAGCGAGGGGCGCTTCCATGACGAGGTGCCCGTGATCGCGCGCGAGGCGCTCGTGCCGGGGGCGCGCCTGGCGGGCCCCGCGCTCGTGCTCGAGGCCACCGGAACGATCGTGGTGGACGACGGCTTCGAGCTCGCGATGGACGAGTACGGGCGCATCCGTGTCGAGGACCGCGCGGGGCGGCCGGCTCGCACGGCGGTGGACACCGGCGTCGACCCCGTGCAGCTCGAGATCTTCCACCACCTGTTCATATCGATCGCGGGGCAGATGGGGACCGTGCTGCGCCGCACGGCGCTCTCCACGAACATCCGCGAGCGGCTCGACTTCTCGTGCGCGGTGTTCGATGCCGAGGGCGGGCTCGTCGCCAACGCGCCGCACATTCCGGTGCATCTGGGCGCGATGGGCGAGTCGGTGCGCGCGATCCTGGACCTGCATCCGAATCCCGAGCCCGGCGACGTGTACGCCACGAACGATCCCGCGGCCGGCGGATCGCATCTCCCGGACATCACCGTGGTGACTCCGGTGCACGATGCCGAGGGGCACCTTCGCTTCTTCACCGCGAGCCGCGGACACCACGCCGACGTGGGCGGCATCACGCCGGGCTCGATGCCGCCGTTCTCGACGTCACTCGCAGAGGAGGGCGTGGTGCTGCGCGGACTTCGCATCGTACGCGCAGGCAGGTTCGACGAGGCTGCCGTGCTGCGCGTTCTCACCACCGGGCCGCACCCCGCGCGCAGGCCGCACGAGAACCTGGCGGACCTCGAGGCACAGATCGCGGCGAATCGGACGGGCGCGCATCGCCTCGGGGAGATGGCTGCGCGCTACGGCATCGGGACCGTGCTCGCCTACATGCAGCACGTGCAGGACAATGCCGCGGCGAAGGTCTCCGAGCAGATCGCCGCGCTCGGGCCGATCGATCGCAGCTTCGAGGACGCGCTCGACGACGGGGCCGTGATCCGCGTTCGGCTCCAAGGCAAGGAGGGCCGGCTCCGGATCGATTTCACGGGGACGGGGCGCGAGGTCGAAGGAAACCTGAACGCGCCTCGTGCCGTGACCGTTGCCGCGGTGATCTACGCGCTCCGGTGTCTGGTGGGCGAGCCGATCCCGCTCAACCGCGGCTGCCTCCGGCCGATCGATCTGTGCCTTCCCGAGGGCACGCTGCTCTCGCCCTCGGCGCAGCGCGCGGTGTGCGGAGGGAACGTCGAGACGTCGCAGCGCATCGTCGACGTCCTCCTCGGCGCGCTCGGCGTGCTCGCGGCGTCGCAGGGGACGATGAACAACCTCACCTTCGGCGACGAGAGCTTCGGCTACTACGAGACGATCGGTGGTGGCGCGGGTGCGGGCCGCGGCTTCGACGGTGCCTCGGGGGTGCACACGCACATGACGAACACGCGCATCACGGATCCCGAGGTGCTCGAGGCGCGCTTCCCCGTGCGGCTTCGCGAGTGGTCGATCCGGCGGGGGAGCGGCGGGGCCGGGCGTTGGCGCGGTGGCGACGGGCTCGTGCGCGAGATCGAGCTCCTCGCGCCCGTGCGCGTGTCGATCCTGTCGGAGCGCCGCGTGCGCGGCGCATTCGGGCTCGAGGGCGGCGAGGAAGGCGCCCGGGGCCGCAATCTCCTCGACGGTCGCGAGATCGGCGGGCGCGCCAGCGTCGAGGTGCATCCGGGTCGGGTGATCCGCATCGAGACGCCCGGCGGCGGCGGCTTCGGCGCCCGCGAGCCGTGAGCGGGCCGCGGAAGCGAGCGGGGGCGGCGAGGGTCGCACGATGGGCGGCCGACACCGATCGGCGTCAGTCGAGCGCGAAGCCCCGTACGTCGATGATCTCGACCCCTCCGACCATCTCCACCTTCGTCGTCACGGTGAGCGGGGCTTCGGGCAGCTCGGAGTCCTCCGAAGGCGCGGCGGTGCGACCATACGCGCGGTCGGGGATGGGAACCTGCAGGGTGGAGTCTGGCCGGCCCCCCAGGTCGACATAGGTCTCCTTCTGGTCGCCCACGACGATCCAGGCGCCGCGCAGCCCTTCGGGTGCACTCGCGAAGAGGGTCACGATGGGCGGCTTCCGACGCCCGTCGAGGTCGATCGCGATGTGCGGAACGCGCACCACGGTGCGGCTCGAGGTGGCGGTGACGGCTCCCATGGAGGCGATCCCCGCGGCGACGAGGTCGGGCGTCGGCTGCGGCAGGGGCAGCTCGATGCGTCGCTGCGCCCAGGGGCCGAGCAGCGTGACCGTCGCCTTCTTCGCGTGCTCGGCGAGGGACAGCACGACGGAGTGGCTCGCCCCGGGTGCGAGCGACTCCACGGTCTCGACGGCACCCGGCAGGGACACGATCGCGGTGCCGATCGCATGCGACCCAAGATTGTGTAGCGCGATGCGGACCTCTTCGACGGATGTCTCCAGCGCGATCTCGAGCTCGGGGGGCCGCGTCGCGACGCGGAGCGTGAAGGGATGGGACGCGAGGGGGCGATCGCCGCTCGAGACCGCGACCAGGATCGGGTGGTTCCGCGCCGAGAGCCCCTCCGGGGGCGTCACCGGGATGTGTCCCTCTGCTTCTCCGCCGGAGGGAATCGCGCCGAGGGACACCAGCCGGTTCGCCAGGTAGGGCGCCCCACCGACGAGCGCGACCCATGCGTCGGGGATCGGCTGCGCGTGGGGATTGCGCACGCGCACGGAGACGGTGCTCTCGATCCCGGCGGTGAGCTCCACGTCGCGCAGCTCGATCTCGAGCGCGGGCTCCGCAGGGACGGCCTCTTCCGCGCGCCACTGCACGCCGATCGGCGCGAACGCCTCGGCGATCCTCGCGTGCGCGCGAGCGCGCACGCGCTCCCGGGCGAGGGCGGGATCGTCCGAGAGGAGGGCCTGCCCGACGTCGATCGGAAAGGCATCGTCCTCGCCCGGTGTGCGCAGGTAGGCGAGGGCGCCCTCGGGCACGCGGGCCAGCGCGCCCAGGTGGTCCGCAGAGACCGGATGCAGCACGAGATCGGGCTCGATGCCTTTCTCGTGGATCGCGCGATCTCCCGACAGCAGATACTCCGCGACGGTGATCTTCAGCAGGTTCTCCCCGAGCAGCGGCAGAACCTGCTGCACGAGGCCCTTGCCGAACGTCGTCTGCCCGACGAGCGTCACGCGATCGAGCGGCGCGATCGCGCCGGCGAGGATCTCCGCGGCAGAAGCGGTGGAGGCATCCACGAGCACGACGACCGGAAAGTCGAAGGGAGCCCCTGCGCTCGCGAAGCTGTGATTGCGGCGGCCCGGAGCATCGGGCCCCTGGCGGTCGACGACGCGGACGATGAGATCGCGGGACAGGAACAGATCCGCGAGCTCGGTCGCGGAACGCAGACTCCCTCCGGTGTTGCCGCGCAGATCGAGGACGAGGCCGCGCAGCGGGCCGAGCCCGGTGACCTTCTCCTCGAACTCCTCCGCCGTCGTCGTGCTCATCTGGAAGATGCGCGCGTAGCCCGCGCCGCCGCCGAGGCGTCGCGCATCCACGCTCGGAACGGTGACCTCGCGGCGGACGATCTCGAGCTCGTGCCGATCGTCTCCGCGCTGCACGCCGAGCGTGACGCGTGTCCCCGAAGGTCCGCGGATCAGATCGACCGCCTCGGATACGGAGAGGGCGCGCGTGGTCCGTCCGTCGATCTCCACGATCCAGTCGCCGTCGCGTAGGCCGCCGCGCTCGGCGGGGCTACCGGGGAACACCGTGATCGCGGTGAGGTGTCCGTCCCGTCGTCCGACGCGAGCGCCGATGCCGAAGAGCTTCCCCGTGAAGCGGATGCGGAAGTCCTCGGTGCTCCGGCCGCTCACGACCGTGGTGTAGGGGTCGAGCGCGAGCAGCGCCCCGCGCAGCGCGAGGATCTCGAGGGTCTCGTCCTCTTCGAGCGTGCGCTCGTCCTCGGGGAGGTGATCGTCGACGAAGCGGATCACCCGCCCCAGCGTCCGCCGAACGCGCTCGAGGTCGAAGCCATCCGGCAGGGGAACCTGCGCGGAGGCAGCCCCGACGAAGAGCCACCCCTTCGCGTCGCTCTCGACGAAGCGCACCGAATCGAAGCGCTGCTCCAGTGCATCGAGCGCGCCGACCAGCAGCCGGCGATCCGTGAGCTGCTCCGGACGCAGATACGTGTGCTGCGCGCGTTCGAGCGCCTGGCCCGCGACCGGGGTGGACCACTCCTCGGGGGGCAGCGCAGTGGTCGCGCAGCCCGCTGCGAGGGCGCAGAGGAGGAGGAAACGGAGCACGGGGGGAATCGGGGCGCGAGACATCGGTCCTCGAATCTAGCTTTCGGCGGGGAAAGGGCCGCTCGTGATCCTCGGCCTACGGAAGGATCACGACGGGGGTTCCGGGAGGGAGACGTGCGGCCAGGAAGTCGATCTCGGCATCGGTGACCCCGATGCAGCCCTGCGTCCAATCGGCGCGTGCGGTGCTGCCGCGCCACTGATCCCCCTCGCCGTGGATCCCCAGGTGCCCGCCCAGGATCGTGTCCTGGGGCGGCAGGCGGGTGGCCTCGTGCGCGGCGACGATCTCGCGGAACGTCTCCTCGGAGATCGTCCCCCGCGCGAGGGCCTCCGCGGCGTCCACCCGCGAGGGGTAGTCGATGGCGACGAACCGGTGGTACTCCCCGCGATGGGCGGGACCCTTCACCCGGTAGTAGCCCTCGGGGGTGCGCCCGTCGCCGCGCATGCGCTTGGGGCCGCGGGCATCCGGACCGAGAGCGATGCGAAGGTCGACGGTCGCGCCATCCGCGCACCACGCGCGCAGGGACCGTTCGGATTTCCGGACCTCGAGCCAGCGGATGCGGGTACATCGCGCGGTGTCGGACACGCGGCTGCGTTCGGAACGCGCGGAGGCGTCCGCGAGGGTCGCGGCCGTGGAGGCTTCCCGGATCGCGCCGTCGTGCGCGTGCGCGCGACCCGGTGTACCCGAGGCGAGGGCAAGCACCAAGGCGAATCCCAGTGCGCGAGGGAAGCGGCGATCGGAGGGATTCGGATGCGACACGAACCTGTACTTCGCTGATCCGCATCGCGGTGCCGAGGGGGCGGATCGGGTCGAACCGGAGGGGGACGGATGGTGAGCGCGCTCGGGCTCGAACCGAGGACCGGCGGATTAAGAGTCCGCTGCTCTACCAACTGAGCTACGCGCCCGCGGCATTGGTACCACCGAGGGGCGAATTGTCAACGCGCCGAATCCGTCGGTTCCGAGCCCAGCAGACGCGCACAGGCACGGGCGATCCACGGCTCCTCCTCGGCGTCGAATGCGTAGATCCCGCGCGAGGATGACTCCGATGAGATCCGTCCCGGCTGGTTGCGTTCGTTGCGCTCTGGATCGAGCTCCACGCCCCAGGCGCCGAGGCCGGCCGAGACCCGTCGGCGGATCTCGGCGGAGTTGCGGCCGATGCCGCCGCCGAAGGCGATCGCTCCCCGTCCATCGAGCAACGTGAGGTAGGCGCCCACGGTGGCGACGATGCGCCGCACGAAGATCCCCACTGCGGTCGCCGCGCGGGGATCGCCCGCGGCCTCGGCGCGCAGCACGCGACGCAGGTCTGCGTCGCCCGCGAGGCCGAGCAGGCCGGACTCGCGGGTGAGCATCCGCTCCACCTCCCGAGGCGCGAGCCCTCGTCGGATCAGGTGGAAGACGACGCCGGGATCGACGTCGCCGGAGCGGGTCGCCATCGCGAGCCCCTCGAGCGGAGTGAAGCCCATCGACGTCTCGATGGAGCGGCCGGCGTGCACCGCGCACGCGGAGCAGCCCGCGCCGAGCTGCAGCGTGACGGCGTCGACCTCCGCGAGCGCCACGCCCCGTGCCTCCGCGATGGACTGGACGAGCGCACCGTGTGCGATGCCGTGGAAGCCGTACCGAAGGACACCCTGCTCGGTGCCGAGTCGCCACGGCAGCGCGTAGTGCAGCGACTCCGGGCTGCGGCTCGCGTGGAAGGCGGTATCGAACACGGCCACCATCGGAAGACCGGGCGCGGCCGTGCGCGCCGCGCGGATCCCCTCGAGGGCACGCGGGTTGTGCAGGGGCGCGAGCTCCACGCAGGCCTCGATCTCGCGCTCGACGGCGTCGTCGATGAGGACCGGCTCGACGAGGCGAGCGCCGCCGTGCACCACGCGATGTCCCACCGCGTCGACCGCGCCCGCCTCGAGACCGACGCGCTCCATCGCCACGCGCAGGGCGCGTTCGGCACTCTCGTCGATGCCGAGCTCGACGGTGGTCGAGGCCACGCGGGCCGCTTCGCCGGCGTCCACGCGGAACCGGGCCGCCTTGATCGTCGCCGTGCCCGCGTTGAGGACGCCGATGCGCATCGACACACCCGCGTGTCGCGGCGGCGCGCACCCCACCCCCCCCGGCGACGGATAATCGGGGACCTACGCCCCGGTGCCCAGCGTGACCCCCCACCCCCCCCCCACCGGGTCCGCGGCGCCCGTCGCGAATATTGCGGCGAGGGAGGCTTTTCCGG
>CAZOTO010000042.1:0-11606 GCA_964582775.1 uncultured Myxococcales bacterium | reverse complement strand
ACGGTCTCCTGATAATCGGGGACGTACGCCTCGTAGCCGAGCTTCTCCCCCATCACCCGCCGCAGCGTGTCCGAGGCGACCGGCTCGCCGTGCGTCACGAAGACCCTCTTCGGGGGACGTGGACAGGCGCCGAGCCAGTCGAGCAACCCGCTCTGGTCCGCGTGCGCGGAGAAGAAGTCGAGCTGCACCACCTCGGCGCCGACCGGAACGTAGCGGCCGTGGATCTTGATCGAGGGCGCGCCTGCGGCGAGGCTCGCGCCGCGCGTTCCCGGCGCCTGGAATCCCGGCAGCACGATCGTGTTGCGTGGATCCGGCGCAAAGGCCTTCAGGTGATGCAGGATGCGTCCCGCGGTGGCCATTCCACTCGCCGAGATCAACGCCATCGGCCAGCGCTTCCCATCGAGCGCCTTCGACTCCTCGACGGATCGTGTGAACTTCGCGACGTCGCACACGGCGTCGCACTGCGCGCGCGTGAGCCGGTGGTAGGGCGCGAACGTCGTGTAGAGCTCCGTCACGTCGGTGGCCATGGGGCTGTCGACGTACACGGGGATCGGCCCGTTCTCGCGTTGCTCGAAGATCTGGTGCAGGCAGTAGAGCAGCGTCTGGGCGCGGCCCACCGCGAAGGATGGGATGACCAGCACGCCGCCGCGTCCGACGGTGCGCTCGAGGATCGAGCCGAGCGACCCGATCGGATCGACCTCGCTGTGCTCGCGGTCGCCGTAGGTCGACTCGACGACGAGGAAGTCCGCCTCGCACGGCGGTTCGGGCGGGTGCATGAGCAGGTCGTCCGTGCGGCCGAGATCGCCCGAGAACAGCACGCTCGTCTCGCCGTCGGAGACCCACACGCTCGCCGCACCCAGGATGTGTCCCGCGAGCTGCAAGCGGATCGTGAGATCGCCCACCTCCACCTCGGAGCCGAAGTGCACGGTGCGGATGCGAGGCAGGACGCGAAGCGCGTCCTCCTCGGTGTAGAGCGGCAGCGCCGGGCTGTGCTTGGAGAAGTGCTCCTTGTTCGCGTAGCGCGCATCCTCTTCCTGGATGCGTCCCGCGTCCGGGAGCATGATCTCGCACAGCGCCTTCGTCGGCGGCGTGGTGTAGATCGGCCCCGAGAATCCGTCGCGCACGAGCGCGGGAAGGAATCCGCTGTGGTCGATGTGCGCGTGCGTGAGCGCGACGGCATCGATGTGGCTCGGATCGACCGGGAGCTCCTTCCAGTTGCGCAGCCGCAGTGCCTTCACGCCCTGGTACAGGCCGCAGTCGACGAGGAGTCTCGTGCGTCCCGACGTCACCAGGAACTTGGCGCCGGTGACCGTGCCGGCGGCTCCGAGAAAGGTGATCTCCATGCGTCGCTCCTCTTCGCGCTGCGGGGATTCGCCGAGGCCGCCGGTGGAAGGAGTGGCCGGTGGAGGAAGTTACTCGAAGAGCGGCGTTCCCGCGCGGTCGTACCAGAACTGGACCGTCGACCAGATCTGCTCTGCCGTCTCGGCGTACCAGAACAGCTCGAGATCCTCGGGATCGATGGTGCCCTCGTCGGCGAGGAACTGCGCGTCGAACACGCGCCGCCAATAGGTCTCCCCGACCAGGATGACCGGAAGCGGCTCGCGCTTGCGCGTCTGGATCAGGCACAGCGTCTCGAACAGCTCGTCGAGCGTGCCGTAGCCCCCTGGAAAGACCACGAGCGCCTTCGCCCGCAGCATGAAGTGCATCTTGCGCAGCGCGAAGTAGCGGAACTGGAAGGAGAGATCCGGCGCGGCGTATGGGTTCGGGTACTGCTCGCGCGGCAGCTGGATGTTGAGCCCGACGGAGTGCGCGCCGACGTCGAAGGCTCCGCGATTGGCGGCCTCCATGAGCCCGGGACCGCCTCCGGTCGCAATGACGAGCCGGTGGTCATCGGGACCGCGACCGGAGAGCCCGACGATGCGGCCGAGCTCGCGCGCCACGTCGTAGTAGTGGCTCTTGGCGAGGACGCTCTCGGCGACGCCGAGGTCCCGTGCGAGCTCGCCGTTGCCCGGATCGGCCTCGAGCGCGCAGCGGATCCGCTCCACGCGGCGGCCGGCCGAGGCAGGCTCGACGATGCGCGTGCCGCCGAACACCACGATCGTCGACTGCACGCCCATCTTCAGGAGCTGCATCTCCACCTTCAGGTACTCGAGCTGCAGGCGCGACGGGCGCAGCTCGTCCAGGCCCAGGAAGTCCACGTCCTGGTCGACCCGCCGGTACGTCGGGCTCGCGAGGATCCTCGCGAGCCGCTCTTGTGCCTGGGGGTCCTCTTCCGGCGGCTTGGGGCGACTCGAGGGCAGCGGCGCCCGCCGCTCGGGGGGGCAGGGGAAGGCGGGCTTGCCCGCGGGCGGATCGTCGACGGCTTCGCTCACTCGGAGGTCCCTCCCTGGCTTCCTGGGACGAGCAGATCCGTCCCCGCCGGGTGCGAGTAGCACGGGCCACGGACGCCGTCATGCCCGCAAGCGCCGTTCGCGGACGTCGGGCTCCCGTGGCGTCCGCGACGGATCCTTCGCGTCGATGGGGCTCGTCGAACGACGCGCACGCCCGTGGGCGACTCGATTCGTTCCTTCGTGGCGAATTCCGGGCGTAGCGGACGAACCGCTCGTACAACCACACGCTTCACCCGGATGCATCCCGCTCCGATCCACCCGATGTGCGCGGCGGATTCCCGCAGGCGCCAGCTCGGGGGACGAGGCGATGGGCAAGCTTCGGCGTTTCGTGGGTGCTCTCTGTCTGCTGATGCACGGGTTCGTGTTCGCGAACGCGTCGGCTCAGCAGGGCGAGGTCGATCCGGCGCTCGATGGACTGGACGCACCGCTCGAGGAGCTGCTGTTCCGCGAGCTCGAGGTCGTCACGATCGCGACCCGCACGGAGAAGACCGTGCTCGACTCGCCGGGCGCGGTCTCCGTGATCACGGCCGAGGAGATCCGCGATTCGGGCGCCACGACGCTTCCCGAGCTGCTCTCCGGTCTTCCCGGTGTGGACACCATGGCTCTCAGCAGCTCGGATGCGAACGTGACGATCCGCGGCTTCAACCGCGAGACCGGCACGTACATGCTCGTCATGATCGATGGGCGCTCGGTGTACGTGGACACCTTCGGATCGGTCACGTGGTCGGATCTGAACGTGGCGATGCAGGAGATCGAGCGCATCGAGATCGTGCGCGGCCCCACGTCCGCGCTCTACGGGGCGAACGCCTTGCTCGGCACGGTGAACATCGTGACGAAGCGCGCGCGGGATCTTCCTTCCCTGTACGCGCGCGTGGCGGCGGGGAACGATGCCGGCCTCGCGACGGCGACCGCGGCGCGGACGTCGGATCGCATCGGCGCCAAGGCGTCCGTCGAGTACGCCGTGCAGGATCACTTCCGCAACCGATCGAATCCGGGTCTGGCGGCTTCGCACCGCCGCGGCGAGACGGGCCTTCGCACGCGCAAGGCGAGCGCCGCGTTCGACGTGGACCTGGGCGATGGGCGTGCGCTCACCGTGTCGACCGGGCTCGTGCGCCGGCGAACCGAGATCCTCTCGCCGACGGGGAGCTTCGACAATTCGGGTGCCGACATGCACGCCGAGCTCGACTACCGATCGGGTCCGTGGAAGGCGCAGGCGTTCTTCTTGCGATCGGACGCGGACATCGAGACGTCCCCCACGCTGCTGCCGCTGCTCCCTCCGCAGCGCCTGTCGGGCCGGATCGAGTCGAACACGTTCGACGTCGAGATCCAGCGCGCGCTCGAGTGGCGCCAGCATTCCCTCGTGCTCGGAGTGAATGCGCGGCGGCTCACGACGAAGCTGCCGCTGGTCCTGGGTGCGCGCGAGTCCGAGACGATCTACGCGCTCTTCGCGCAGGACGAGATCCAGCTCACACCCGATCTCACGGCGTACGCCGGCGTTCGTCTCGACGACCACGCGACCACGGGTCTCAATGCCTCTCCGCGTGCGAGCCTGGTGTGGAAGCTCGGAGAGGCCGAGCGGATTCGCCTGTCGTTCGCGCGCTCCTTCCGCCAGCCGAGCCAGGTCCTGAGCTACGCGTCGATGAACATGTACGGAGGGCTGGTCCGCCTCTTCGGCAACGAGGAGCTCGATCCCGTGTGGACCACCTCGTACGAGCTCGGCTTCCAGGGACGGCTGCACCCGAAGGTGCTCGGGCGCCTCGACGTCTTCTACTACGTGATCGAGGACTTCATCGACATGCAGACCGTCTCCTTCTTCCCCACGGTGGATCTGACGTTCCAGAACGGGGGACGCACCCGTGTGTGGGGCGCAGAGGCCGAGGTGAGCTACAAGCTGCGCGATCGCCTCGATGGTTTCGCGACGTACTCCTTCCAGAGCGCGCACGGCCCGAACGAGTTCTCGACGCCGCGGCACAAGGCGAGCCTGGGTCTGCGCGGGAAGGTCGCCGAGCGGGTGCGCTTCCACGCGAAGGCGGTCTACGTCGGGCACACGAGGTTCGAGCCCGAGCCGCTCGCGGCCCTGGTGATGGGAGACCTCTCGTTGCGATCGCGCTTCACCGTCGACGCCTTCGCCGGCTACGCGGTCCGTCCGGGCTTCGAGCTCGGTGTTCGCGCGACCAATCTGTTCCACCAAGTTCGCCGCCACCATCCGCTCGGGGACGAGATCGGAAGCCGTCTCCTGCTCACGGCCACCGTGGAGTTCTGAACGAGCGTGATCGGATGCCCCACTTGATCTTCCTCCTCCTTCTCGCGTTGCTCCTCACGGCGGCTCCCGGCGAATCCGCCGCGGAGGACTCCCGGCGCATCGTCGTGCTGGAGTCCGGCTCGGCGGCACCGTACCAGGAGGCGATCGAGGGCTTCCGCGCGGCCTTGCCGGACGGTGTCGAGGTCTACCCGGAGAAGATCTCGGGCCCGCCCGCGGAGACCGTCGAGCGCGTGCACGCGCACCGGCCGGATCTCGTGGTCGCCGTCGGATCGAAGGCCGCCGCCTGGGCGATCGTGAACACGCGCAGCGTGCCCGTGGTCTTCCTGATGGTGCTCAATCCCGTGGCGTCGGGTCTCGTCGCGTCGCTGGAGCAACCGGGCGAGCGAGTGACCGGCGCGGCGCTCGACATCCCCCTCTCTGCGCAGTTCGAGGTCCTTCGCCAGGTGTTGCGGGCGAAGCGGGTCGCGGTGCTGTCGGATCCCGGGCAGTCGGGCTCGCTCATCGACGAGGCGCGCCGCGTGGCGGGACGCAACGGCATCGAGCTCACGGCGATCCCCGTGAACGATCCGAAGGATCTCGACGCGGCGCTCGAGCGCGTGCGTGGCTTCGATGCCCTGTGGGCGATCGCGGATCGCACGGTCCTCGCGCGGAAGGGAGCCGAGCGGATCCTGCTCGACACGCTCGAGAATCGCATCCCGTTCATGGGCCTGTCCGAGCAGTACGTGCGAGCGGGGGCGCTGCTGGGGCTGTCGAGCTCCTACCACGAGAATGGCCGCCAGGGGGCACGGATCGCGGCGCGTCTGTTGGCGGGGGAAGCCCCGTCCGACGTTCCCGTCGCGCTCCCCGAGGAGATCCGCATCCACTACAACGAGCGCACCGCGCGGCGTCTGGGGATCGATCTGTCGCCCGAGGCGCTCGATCGGATGACGCCGGTGCCGTGAGCCGCCGCGCGCGCCGGTACGGCTGCGCCGCTGCCGGGTCGTGCGCGTCGAGCCGTGCGCATCGTGCGATGCGTGGTGCCGGGGACAGGACTCGAACCTGCACGCCTAGGGCACCAGATCCTAAGTCTGGCGCGTCTGCCAATTCCGCCACCCCGGCACGGGCGGCGCAAGAGTAGCAGGAAACCGAGGTGGGACCGCGCGGATCCGTAGCGGTCGCGACCCACGCACCGGAGGCTTCCGTTCTCGGCGGGGACGACGATTCGATCCGCCTTCGGAGCGCGGGGCGGGTATAGTGGGGATCGGGTTTCGGGATCGCCGGCGGGGAGGATGCTGCGGCGGGTTCCCGGCCCACGATACGGAGGGCGTGCGATGTTCCCGAGCGAAGCGCGAACCCGGATCCTGTACGAGCATCGTCTGCTGCGCGAGAGGATCGATGCGGTGGAGGATCTCGTGCACGACCTGCTGGAGAACAAGTCCAGCGGAGACGTGGAGAGCCTGTATCGCGAGATGGGCGAGCTGGCGCGCGCGCTCCACGAGCATCTGCAGATCGAGGAGCGCCTGCTGCTGCCCTTCCTGCGCGCCTCGGGCGATGGCGCACACACGGGGCTCGCCTGCTTCGAACGGGCCCATGCGATGGAGCGCGAGGCGCTCGATCTGCTGAATCACGTGGTCGAGGCGCGATCGCGGTCGCCGATCGAGATGGTGCTGCTCGCACGCGGCTTCCTCGACATGATGCGCGAGGACATGGCCGAGGAAGAGTGCTGGGTGCTGCGCCGCACGCTCTACGCGGACGGGGAAGAGCACACGGCCTGATCCCACCGCCCGGCGCCGAGGCTCAGTCGCCGTCCACCACGCGGACCGGCATCTCCTTGATCGCGTTGATGAAGTTCGAGCGCAGCCGCTTCGGCTCGCCGGCGAGCTCCAGATGCGGCATGCGCGCGAGAAGCTCCTCGAAGCAGACCGTGAGCTCGAGCCGCGCCAGGTTCGCTCCCAAGCAGAAGTGCTCGCCGATCCCGAAGGAGAGGTGCGGGTTCGGATCGCGCAGGATGTCGAAGCGATCCGGCTCGGCGAACACCTCCTCGTCGCGGTTCGCCGACGGGTACCACATCGTCACCTTCTGGCCCGCGCGAATCTCGGCTCCCCGCAGCTTGGTGTCGCGCGTCGCCGTGCGCCGGAAGTACATCACCGGCGGCTCGTAGCGCAGGACCTCCTCGATCGCCTTGGTCACGAGCGAGCGATCTTCGACCAAGCGGCGGCGCTGCTCCGGGTGGTGGATCAGCAGGTGCATGCCGTGCGTGGTGGCGGTGCGGGTCGTCTCGTTGCCTGCGAGTGCGAGCAGCAGGAAGAACGAGTTGAACTCGTGCTCGGTGAGCTTCTCGCCGTCGACGTCGGCCGTGACGAGGATGCTCGTGAGATCGTCTCCGGGATTCCTCCGCTTCTCCTGCGCGAGCTTCTGCGCGTACGCGTACATCTCGATGGCGGCCGCGCGTGCGCCCTCGCGCGAGCCGGCGAACTCGGGATCGTCGAAGCCGATGAGCTGGTTCGACAGCTCGTAGACGTGGCGTCGATCCTCCTGCGGGATCCCCATCATCTCGCAGATCACCTGCATGGGGAACTCGGCCGCCACGTCGGCCACGAAGTCGAACTCGCCGCGATCGCGCGCCGCTTCGATGATCTCGGCGCACTGCTTGCGCACGGAGGGCTCGAGCAGCTTCACCTGCCGCGGCGTGAAGCCCTTCTGCACGATGCGCCGATACTTCACGTGCTGCGGCGGATCCATGTTGATCATGAGCGACTGGATGAACATGCGCTCCTCGGGCTTCGTGGTGGGGATGTTCGTCCCCTCGCCGGACGCGAACGTCGTCGGGTCGCGCGAGATCTCCTTCAGGTCCTCGTAGCGCGAGAACACCCAGAAGCCAGGCCCGTCGGGCTCCTCGTGCCAGAAGGCCGGCGCCTCGCGCCGCAGGAGCCGGAACCAATCGTGGGGCACACCCGCGAGGAACGAGTCCGGGTTCACCAGGTCGATGCGGGAGAGATCGCTCATGTCAGGATCCTTCTGCGCTCGGATTCTGCGCCCGGACGTCGTCACTATTCTGCGTAGGTGGAAGCGTCCTACGCATTGTCGAGTACATCCGCTCGGTCAGCAAGGGGTGTCCGCCGGATGTTCCCCGAAAGTGTAGGACGATGCGTGCGGACCGACGCCGATCGGCGTCGATTCCCCGGCGCGCGCCAGTGGAATCAGCGGGTGCGCGGTCAGACGGTCTGGCTGAACAGGGGCTTCGCGCTGCGGGTCTGCTCGGCCAGGTAGGCGTCGAACGTCGCGGCGATGTTGCGCACGAGGATGCGTCCGGACGAGGTCACCCGCACGCTGCCGTCGGTGGCGCGCTCGACGAGCCCGTCGGCGATCATCGGGTCCAGGCGTGCGAGCTCGTCCTCGTAGCGGCGGGCGAAGGGCTCGCCGAAGAGCGCCTCGTACTCGTCCGCGCGCAGCTCGCCCAGGCACAGGATGCGCATGATCACCCAACGTCGGGCCTGGTCGTCGGCGGAGAGCGCCCAGCCGCGCATCGTCGCGAGCCCGCGCTCGTTCACCGCCTGCTGCCAGCGGCCGAGCTCTCGATACGACTGCGCGTACGTGCCCTCGAGCTCGCTGATCGCGCTCGGGCCGAAGCCCACGAGCTCCGTGCCCGCCCGCGTCGTGTAGCCCATGAAGTTGCGCCGCAGCGTGCGGTCGAGCAGCGCCTGGTGCAGCTCGTCGTCGGGGCGCGCGAAGTGGTCCATCCCGATGTAGACGTAGCCTGCGTCGAGCAGCCGGCGGATCGCCGAAAGAAAGATCGCGATCTTGCGCTCGGGACCGGGAAGGTCCTTCCGCTCGAAGCCGCGCTGCTGCTTCGCCACCCAGGTGACGTGTGCGTACGAGTAGAGCGCGATCCGGTCCGGGCCGAGCGCGAGCACCGCGTCGAGCGTCTTGCCGAAGCTCTCCTCGGTCTGGAAGGGCAGGCCGTAGACCAGATCGAAGTTCGCGCTGCGAAAGCCCTCCGCGCGCGCGCGATCGAGCAGCTCCCGCACCTGCTCGATGGGCTGGATGCGATGGATCGCCTGCTGCACGTGCGCATCGAAGTCCTGCACTCCCATCGAGATGCGGTGGAAGCCGAACTCGCGCAGGACGCGCACGTGATCCGCGGTGGTGACGCGCGGATCCACCTCGAGGGAGAGCTCCGCATCGGGCTCGAAGCGGAAGGCGTCGTACAGGGCGCGGAACATCCTCGCGAGCTGACCCGGCTCTAGATAGGTAGGGGTGCCACCGCCCAGGTGGAGCTGCCCCGCGGGCCGGCCGCTCCCCAGCACGTCGCGTGCGGCGCGGATCTCGGCCTCGAGCGTGGCGAGGTAGCGCTCGGGGATCTCCGCCTGGCGTGGCACCAGGCGGTTGCAGGCGCAGAAGTGGCAGAGCGCGCGGCAGAAGGGGACGTGGACGTAGAGCGCCAGCTCCTCGCCGGTGCGCTTGGCCGCGCGCTCGAGCGCCCGTCGATGGTCCTCGGCGCCGAAGCGCTCGGTCCACACGGGCGCCGTCGGGTAGCTCGTGTAGCGTGGGCCTGCCGTCACGTACGTCGGCAGCAGCGCCTTCATGCGGTCGAGGACCAGCTCTTCCATGGATTCCCGTCTGCGGCATGGGGGAGGAGCCGCGTTTCGTCTCGCCGGGGGCTGCCCAGGCCTGGGATGGGATGGGATCGATCGGCCGCCCGTTCGAAGGGCAAGCGGGGAGACGCGGGTCGAGTATAGCGAGCCCGCTCCGGCCGACGGTACGTCGCGCAGAGCGGCAGCGGTGGTTGTGACGCCGATCGGCTGTCCTATCTTGGCCCCCGAGACGCCCGGTCGCGGGCGAGGAGGCCGATCGCGCCTCCCATGGGCGCCCGTTCCCGCCCGTGCCACGGAGCCCGTGCCACGTAGATCGGCCCGGTCGCATGCAGGAGGCCCAATGAATTCGAGTGTCGAGGAGACCGGACCGGTCGAGCGCCGCCTTCGCGTCGAGGTGCAAGCCGCCACCGTGGACGCTGCCTTCGAGAAGGCGTACCGGACGATCGGACGCGAGGCGCGCATCCCCGGCTTCCGCCCCGGCAAGGCCCCGCGATCGGTGATCGAGCGCCACTTCGCGCCGCAGGCCCGCGCCGAGGTCTTCGAGCACCTGGTCCGCGACTCCCTCTTCGAGGCGATCGATCAGGCGAAGCTCGACGTCGTCTCCGAGCCCCGGCTCGAGCCGGGCGAGGATCCGCGCCAGGGATCGCCGTTCGTCTACCAGGCCCTCCTCGAGATCCGCCCCACGGTGGTGATCCAGAAGATTCGCGGGATCGACGTGAAGCGCCCCGTGCTGCCCGAGCCCCCCGAGGATCCGGTCGAGCGCTACCTCGAGCAGATGCGCGAGAGCCAAGGGCAGCTCGTGGATGAGTCCGAGGGAAGCCGCTCCGCCGTGGGACACGTGGTGGTCGTCGACTTCGTCGGGCGCGTGGACGGCGTGCCCTTCCCCGGCGGATCGGCCGAGGGCGCGCAGTTCGAGATCGGCGGCGGCAGCACCATCCCCGGCTTCGAGGAAGGGCTCACGGGGCTCGCGGTCGGCGAGGAGCGGACCTTCCCCGTCGCGTTCCCCGCGGACTACCACGAGGCTTCGCTCGCGGGCAAGCCCGCGGAGTTCCACGCGAAGCTCGTCGCGCTCAAGCGCAAGGAGCTCCCCGCGCTCGACGACGAGTTCGCCAAGGACATCTCGGACCAGGACAGCCTCGAGGCGCTGCGCGCCGACCTGCGGGCCCGGCTCGAGGAGCAGCGCAAGGCGGAGCTCGAGCGGCTCGAGCGCGAGGCCATCCTCGTCGCGATCGTCGAGGCGAATCCGTTCCCCGTGCCGCCGAGCTTCGTCGATCGCGAGCTCGCCTTCCGCATCCAGCAGGCGGTGCGCGGGCTCGGCCGCATGCCCGAGGAGCGCCTGCGCCCGGCCATCGAGATGTGGCGCGAGCAGTGGCGGCCGCAGGCGGAGCAGGCCGTGCGGCTCGCGCTGCTGGTCCCCGAGATCGCCGCCGCCGAGAGGCTCGAGGCGACCGAGGCCGAGATCGACGCGCGCATCGCCGAACTCGCCGAGCAGCACGACCGCCCCAAGGAGGAGCTCGAGAAGTCCCTGCGCGAGTCGGGGGCCATCGAGAACCTTCGCATGACCGTGCTCGAGCAGAAGATCGTGGACCTCGTTCGCGCCTCCGCCCAGAGGGTAGACGCCTGACCCACGGTTGGATGTCTCAACGCCTCGGTCCCGAAGGGAAATCCGCGACCCCTCGCGTCGCCGTCATCGGAACCCGGGCGCTTCGCTTGTGTCCGCTAGAATAGGGCCATGTCCATGCTCATTCCCATGGTGATCGAGCAGTCGAGCCGCGGCGAGCGCGCCTACGACATCTACTCTCGTCTGCTGCGGGACCGCATCGTCGTGCTCGGTACGCCGATCACCGACGATGTCGCCAACCTGGTGATCTCACAGCTCTTGTTCCTCGAGTCCGATGACCCCACCAAGGACATCTACCTGTACCTGAACTGTCCGGGGGGCGACGTGAACGCGGGGCTCGGCATCTACGACGTGATGCAGTACGTCCAGCCCGACGTGCACACCACGTGCATGGGGCAGGCCGCCAGCATGGGGGCGATCCTCCTCGCCGCCGGTGCGAAGGGTAAGCGCAGCGCGCTGCCGCACGCGCGCGTGATGATGCATCAGCCTTGGGGCGGCGTGCAGGGGCAGGCGAGCGACATCCAGATCCACGCGGAAGAGATCCTGAAGCTGCGCGGTACGCTCAACGAGATCCTCGCCCACCACACGCAGCGCGACATCGCGGCCGTCGAGAAGGACACGGCCCGCGACCGCTTCCTGTCGGCTTCCGAGGCCGTCGAGTACGGGATCGTCGACCGCATCATCGCCAAGCACGAGCGCTCCGCCGACGTCGGGCCGGAGGGGCGATCCGGGGGGGCGAAGCCGTGAAGAAGAAGGAC
>CAZOTO010000041.1:0-21416 GCA_964582775.1 uncultured Myxococcales bacterium | reverse complement strand
CGGCGCGCGTTCGGCAGCGCGACCAGCACCTCGCGTTGCAGGTACGCGGAGACCTCGTCGTAGAGCTGCTCCTCGGCCTTCGACGGAAGGAAGTCGGCGGTATGCGTGAAGCGGTTGGTGAACGGAACGTACTCGAGCACCTGCCTGCGCAGCGTGCGCTTGCAGACGTGCTCGAGGCGCTCGCGGAGCGCTGCGTCGCGCTGCTCGACGTCGTCGGCCAGAAGGAACTGGGCCTGGAACGCCTCCTGGCTTCCAAACAGCTCCGGATCGAGGATGCCCGCGAGGCCATAGAGCTCGAGCAACGAGTTCTGGAGTGGGGTCGCCGTGAGGAGCAGCTTCCGCGCGGGACGGATCGCCTCGACGATGCCCTCGGCGGTCTTGGCGCCCTTGTAGATGCTGCGAAGGCGATGCGCCTCGTCGACCACCACGAGATCCCAGCTCACCTGCCGAACGAGATCGCGCTTGGCGAACACGAACGGGTACGAGCAGATGACGATCTTGTCGTCGATGGCGAAGGGGTTCTCGATGCCCTTCTTGGCGAGGGCGTTCGCGGCGCGCGCCTCGAGAATGATCGACGGCAGGAAGAACTTGTCCTCGAGCTCGACCTGCCACTGCTTGCGCAGGGTCGCCGGCACGACGAGCAGGATGCGCCGCCGCCTCTCGGCCCACCTCTGCGCGAGGATGAGCGAGGCCTCGATGGTCTTGCCGAGGCCGACCTCATCGGCGAGGAGCACGCCCTTCGAGTACGGCGAACGCAGGGCGAAGAGCGCGGCATCCACCTGGTGAGGGTTGAGGTCGACACGGGCGTTTCCAATCGAGCGCGACAATGCCCCGACGCCATCGTGGGGGTGCGCGAGCCGCAGGCTCTGCGCCCAGAACTTGGCGTGGAAGGGCGTGGTCATGCTTGGCTCCGCTCGGCCAGGAAGGTTCCTGAGCACGGGGGCAGGATGCCGGAAGCTGACTCTGCGTACAAAGCCGGCAAGAGTGGGCGGCGGCACGCGCCGGCCGACGCAACGGAGGCCATGGCTCCTCGGGAGGGACTCGAACCCCCGACCTAGTGGTTAACAGCCACCCGCTCTACCGACTGAGCTACCGAGGAATGCGGCGGGCTAGGGTACGCCGCGAGGCGGGGGATTCAAGGGTTAGGGGGCGGAGCCCTGCGGCGGGACGACGGCGGTGCAGGCGGGGCCGCTCTCGGTGGAGCCCTGGGCGCCGGGGCGCTCGGGGGTGAGCGAGAAGGTGTGGCGGTCGCCGCTCCCGACCTCGACGACGATCTCGCCGGTGGCGGTGGGGACGGCGTCGATCGCGGCGTTGCGCCACGCGCCGCGCACGCGGCTCACGCGCACCTGTGTCCAGCCGGGCAGCGCTTCGGGATTCCAGCGGATGCGCCAGCGATCGGGGCCTGCGGGCTCGGCGCGCAGCTCCATGCTGCGGCCGACGATCTCGATCGCGCGCGAGGGTAGGCTCTCGAGCCCGTCGCGGTCGACGGCGCGCACCTCGTAGCGCACGCGCTCGCCGCAGCCGACGTCGAGATCGGAGTAGCTCGTCTTGCCGGCCTCGGGCTCGCCGATGCGCGTGCCCGGCGCCCAACCGCCATCGCCGCCCTCTTTGCTGCGCCGGCTGCGCCAGACCTCGAAGCGCGCCAGATCCCCCTCGACGTTGGGCTCCCAGCGCAGGTCCACGCGGCCGAGGGCGGGCGACTCGCCGGCGAGCCCCGTGGGCGGCAGCGGCTGGGCCTTGGTGACGGCGCGAATGGCCTCGGTGGGATCGCTCTCGGCGCTCCATCCGTTCACGGCGGCGATGCGGTAGTACAGCACGCGAAGATCGCCGGGCACGGGGTTCTCGTGCACCGTGCGCAGCCGCCCCTTCACGAAGGCGACGCGCTCCCACGGCCCGGCGACGGTGGGGCTGCGATAGACGGCATAGCCGGCGACGGAGCGCTCGGGACTGGGCTCCCACACGAGCACGACCTTGCGCGGCAGATTGGAGTAGAGGCGAAGCCCATCGGGCCGTGAGGGCCGCGGCTCGGTGGTGGCCGAGATCAACGCGTGGCTGCGGCTCACGCGGCCGTACGTGTCGAAGGCGTGGACGCGGTAGTAGTAGGTCTGACCGTCGCCCAGGCTTCCGGGCTCGCGGCCGGCGTCCTCGTACACGGTGTCGAAGCGCGATGCGGTGCGGCCGATGGGCTCGAACACGCCTTCGCGCCCGCGCGAGCGGGTGACGACGTAGCCGGCGACGTCGCCGACGAGCACCGGATGCCACGAAAGGGTGACGCGCCGATCCTCGTTGCCGGTGACGCGCAGGTTCTCGGGAGGCATGAGATCGACGGGGCGATCGAACGACAGCGGGGCCTTCTCCTCGAGCACCTCGCCGATCACGCGCTCGCGCACGCTCGCGCAGCCGCTCGCGAGTGCGACCAGGAGCCCGAGCGCCACGGTCGCACACACCACCCGGTGTCGCCGGTCACGGCCCACTGGTCTGGATCTCCTCGAGACGCGACAGGATCTTCTCGGCACGCGCCACGTTCTCGCGCAGATTCGCGTGCTCGGGATCGATGAGCAGCGCTCGCCGCCACACGCGAAGCGCGTTGTGCAGATCCTCGTCCTGGAAGTACGTGCGCCCCTCGCGATAGAGCGGCTCGACCTGCGGCTGCATGCGCTCGCGCAGCCCGGCGAGCCCGGCGCGTGCGCCCGTGTGGCGCGGATTCACGCGCAGCGCAGCCTCGTACTCGGTGATGGCGAGGAACGGATCGCTCCTGGCGAGTGCGCGCTCCGCGGAGTGGAAGTGCCCCTCGGACAGGATCTCCTCCCGGGGAATGGTGCGCGGCGGCGGCGGAAGCTCCTTGCGCTGCTCCATCTCCTCGAAGCGCTGCAGGTAGGACAGGTAGCCCAGGACCTCGTCGTTGCCGGGATCGAGCGCGAGCACCTTCTGGAACGAATCGCGCGCGCGATCGCGCTCGCCGGCGGCGTACGCGTGCGTGCCCTCGTCGAGGTGGCGCTGCACCTCGGCGGCAAGGGCGGCCTGCACGGTGCGGATCTCGATGCGGATGGCGGGATCGAAGGGATCGAGCCGTTCGAGCTCGCCGGCGATATGGCTCGCGAGCGCGAGCTCGCGGGCGTCGAGCGCCTGCCGCATGGCGGTGCGCTGCTCGGCGCAGCGCTGCTCCGCGATGCGCGCGAGCTGCTGCACGTGGTCGAGCAGCGCCGCGCGCGACGGATCGAGCTGGGTCACCAGACGGAAGTACAGGATCGCCTCGGCGAGCCGGCCCTCCTTCTCGAAGAACGCGGCGCGCTTCTCGTAGCGGCGAAGCTGGCGAGCGAGCTCGGTCTCGATCGTCTCGACGCGCGCGTGGCTGCGCTCGTAGTCGCGATGGCCGGGCTCGACCGCGCGCCACACCTCGACCGCTCCGCGCAGATCCCCCTGGCGGTACAGGTCCTCTCCGCGGTCGTAGGGGCTCGCGCATCCGAGCATTCCCCCGATCGGAAGCGCGAGCGTCGCGGCGAGCAGCACGGATCCCAGGTGTCGCATCCGGCGGGCAGTGTAGCCCGCGCCACGGGGCTCGTCGGCGGGGCCGCTAGCAGAGGACGCGATAGGCCGCGAGCTCCTCGTCGATGCCCTCGATGTGCTGCGGTCCGAGCGGCTCGACGCGCACGCGGTCGGCCAGGCGATCGCGCACCTGCTGGCTGATCACGATCTCGCCGGGGCCGGCGAGCGCTTGCAGGCGGTTGGCGATGTTCACTGGCTCGCCGATGGCGGTGTAGTCCATCTTGAGCTCGGAGCCGATGTTGCCGAGCACCACGGGCCCGGTGTGGATCCCGATGCCGATGTCGAGCCGCACGAAGTCGGGGCTGGTTCCCTCGCGCTTCGCGTTGCGCTCCTGAACGGCGCGCTGCACGGCGATGGCGGCGGCGACCGCGCGTTCGGCGTGGTCGCTCGACTCGATGGGAGCGCCGATGTACGCCAGGATCGCGTCGCCGATGTACTTGTCGATCGTGGCGCCGTGCTCGAGCAGGTGGGTGGTGACCAGGTCGAACGATTCGTTCAGGAAGGTGACGAGCCGCTCGGCACCGATGGACCGGGTGAGCCGCGTGAACTGCCGCATGTCGATGAACAGCACGGTGACCTCGCGGGTCTCGCCCTGCAGCCGGATGGACTCGGGCGAGTCGAGGACCTCGCGCAGCACGTGGTCGCTCACGTAGCGGCGGAACGCGGTCTCGATGCGGTTCTTCTGGCTCAGGCTCTCACTCATCTCGTTGAAGGCGCGGGTGAGCTCGCCGAGCTCGTCGTGCGAGGTGGGGCGGACGCGCGCGGACAGATCCCCCGCACCGAGCGCCTTGGCGGCCTCGCGCAGGCGCTGCAGGGGACGGCTGATGCGACGGCTCATGAGCACGGCGATCAGGAGGCCGGCGGTGAGCAGGCCGCTCGCCGCGACCAGGACCTCGCGCCGCGCGCGCGCCACGACGGGCCGGATCAGGGCGTCGAGGTCGAGCACGACCTGCACCTCCCCCAGGTCCACGTCGCGGAAGGTCATGCGCGAGGCGACGAGCAGGGTGTCGCCCGCGGTGCGCGTGGCGAGCGCGGCGCTCTTCGTGAGCCGGTCCACCGAGTCGCGATCGCCCTCGCGCGACGAGGCGACGAGCTCGCCCTGGGCATCGACGATGCGCGCCACGACGATCTCGTCCTCCTCGGTGGCGGAGCGCACGAGCTGCGACAGCACCAGGTCGTCCTCGAGCAGGTAGGGATCGCGCGCGTTGCGGGCGAGCTGCTCGGACAGCAGCTCGCCGCGCTTTCGCGCCTCGCTCTCCAACGCCTGGGACGACTGGCGCAGGAGCAGCAGCGAGACGAGGCCCACGCTCGCGACGAGGAGCAGGCTCGTGAGCAGCGCGAGCTTGAAGCGGAGCGGAAAGATCACGCGATTCCCCAGGGCGCCCCGGATGCAATGCGTCCCAAGAGCGGAAAACCCTTGACGTACATGCGGTTCCGGGCCGAAAGGCTGCACGAGCCTACCACTCGCCGGGAGCTTCGTAAACGCGCACCGGCGGGTTTGCGCCCCTTCGGCCCGGCCCTACTCTCCGCGCCATGGATCGCCCTGTGAGCTCGTCGGCTCCGCCCCGCAACGCGCAGCGCTCCCGCGTGGTGGTCTTCGACTTCGACGGAACGCTCGCGGATAGCTGGCGCGACATCGCGGCTGCGCTCCACCGCACGCTCGACGCCTTCGGCCTGCGGCTGGCGCCGGGGACGGACGTGCGGGCGTGGATCGGGGACGGGGCGATGAAGCTCATCGAGCGCGCGGTGCCCGAGGCGGACCGCACCGAGGCGCGTCTCGCCGAGATCTTCGAGGTGTTCCGCGCGCACTACGATGCGTGCTGCCTCGACACCACGGTGCTCTATCCCGGCATGGAGTCCTGCCTGGATGCGCTCGCGGGCGAGCGGCTCGCGGTGCTCAGCAACAAGCCCGCGCGCTTCCTCGACCGCATCGTGGCGGGGCTCGGCATCGGGCCGCGCTTCCATGCGGTGCTGGGCGGCGACAGCCTCTCCGTGCGCAAGCCCGATCCGCGCGTGCTGCACGAGCTGCTCGAGCGCATCGGCGGCGCGGCGGACGAGGTCTGGATCGTGGGCGACAGCGCGGTGGACGTGCGCACGGGTCAGGCGGCGGGCGCGCGCACGATCGGCTGCGCGTGGGGGCTTCGCGGGCGCGAGGAGCTTCGCGACGCCGGTGTCGACGTGCTGGTCGAGCACCCGGGCGAGATCCCGCCGCTCGTATTGGGGCTCGGGGAAGGGGCGTAGGTGGTGGCGCGCACGGACGCGCGGCAGCCGCTCGGACTGGACGAGGCGATCCGCCGCGGCCGGCTCTACCGCGAGGCGGGTGCAGACGTGGTCTTCGTCGAGGCCCCCGAGAGCCGCGAGGAGCTTCGCGCGCTCGGCTTCGGGATGGTGGTCTACCCGCTCACGGGGCTCTTCGCGTCCGCCCGGGCGATCGAGCGCGCCTTCGCAGCCCTTGCCGTCGGCGGAAAAGCGCCCGAAGATCCGTCCGCCCAGATGGGCTTCGACGAGTTCACTGCGCTCGTCGGCCTGCCGGAGCGCTCCGCCACCGCAGAGCGCTTCCGCAGCTAGGCGCTCCGCACCCGGAGCAAGGAAGGCTTCGTGTCCGCTCCCGAGATCCGCAACCTCGCCATCATTGCGCACGTCGACCACGGCAAGACCACCTTGCTCGATGGACTGCTGCGCCAGACGGGCGCCTTCCGCACCGGCCAGGAGGTGGCCGAGCGCGTGATGGACAACGAGGACATCGAGCGCGAGCGCGGCATCACCATCCACGCGAAGAGCACGTCCGTGGAGTACCGCGGCGTGCGGCTGCAGCTCGTCGATACCCCGGGGCATGCCGACTTCGGCGGCGAGGTGGAGCGCGTGCTCGGCATGGTGGACTCGGTGCTGCTGCTCGTGGACGCGGTCGAGGGCGTCATGCCGCAGACGCGCTTCGTGCTGCGCAAGGCGCTCGAGCGCGGGCTGCGGCCGCTGCTCGTGGTGAACAAGATCGATCGCCCCGAGGGGCGCCCGGCCGAGGTCGTGGACGAGGTCTTCGATCTGCTCGTGGAGCTCGGCGCCACCGACGAGCAGCTCGAGTTCCCCGTGGTGTACGCCGCCGGCAAGGAGGGCACCGCCGCGCTCTCGCCCGACGAGCCGCGCAAGGATCTCGTCCCGCTGCTCGACTGCATCCTCGAGTTCGCGCCCGCGCCGCGCGTCGATCCCGACGGGCCGCTGCAGTTCCAGGCGGTGACGCTCGACTACGACGACTACCTGGGGCGGCTGGTGATCGGCCGCGTGGAGCGCGGCGCGCTCGTGCGCGGCCAGACCGTGGTGCGCGTGCCCGAGTCGGGGGCGCCGCAGGCGTTTCGCGTGACGAAGCTCTTCGGGGTCCGCGGCCTCGAGCGCGTCGAGATCGAGCGCGCGCATGCGGGCGAGATCGCGATCATCGCCGGCATCGACTCGATCGACATCGGCGACACCGTCTGCGATCGCGATCGGCCCGAGCCGCTGCCGCGCATCGCCGTCGATCCGCCCACCGTGCGCGTGCGCTTCGCCGCCAACAACTCGCCGTTCGCGGGGCGCGAGGGGCAGTTCGTGACGAGCCGGCAGATCGGCGAGCGGCTGCGGCGCGAATCGCTCGGCAACGTGTCCATCCAGATCGAGCCCGGCGATTCGCCCGAGACGTTCCAGGTGGCGGGCCGCGGCGAGCTGCAGATCGCGGTGCTGATCGAGACGATGCGCCGCGAGGGCTACGAGTTCTCCGTGTCGCGCCCCGAGATCATCGTGCGCGAGATCGACGGCAAGCGCTGCGAGCCGGTGGAAGAGGTCGTGGCCGAGGTGCCCGAGGAGTTCACCGGCGCGGTCGTCGAGAAGCTCGCCTCGCGGCGCGGCCGGCTCGAGCACATGGAGACGCGATTCGGCCGCACGAGCTTCCGCTTCGTGGCGCCGAGCCGCGGGCTCTTCGGCTATCGCTCCGAGTTCCTCACGGACACGCGCGGCGAGGGCGTGCTGTACCGCACGGTGATCGGCTACGAGCCGTATGCGGGCGATCTTCCCGACCGTGCGGTGGGAGCGATCGTGGCGACGGAGCCGGGCAGGACCACGGCGTATGCGATCTTCGGGATCCAGGAGCGCGCGAACCTGTTCGTGGGCGCGGGCGAGGCGGTGTACGAGGGTCAGATCGTCGGCGAGAACCGGCGCCCAGGCGACATGAACGTGAACGTGGTGCGTGCGAAGAAGCTCACGAACATCCGCGCGGCGGGGAAGGACGAGAACACGATCCTCACGCCTCCGCGGCGGATTACGATCGAGAGCGCGCTCGAGTGGATCGAGGACGACGAGCTCCTCGAGGTGACGCCCCAGAACCTGCGCCTTCGCAAGCGCAACCTCTCGCGCAGCGAGAGGAAGAGGTAGGGGCGCGCCCTCCCGGGGCCGACGAGGGAAGGGCCGAGGTACGACGGGCGACCCCCCCCAAGAAAGACCTTGACCGGTCATTCTAGATCCGAGGTATAATCCCCCCGTCCTTGCAGGGACCGGTTCTCGACGTTCTCGGGACCCGACGGAACAGGGGTGGCTCATGGGGATTCGTGCGCATGGGGCGAGCCTGCTGCTCGCAGTGGTCTCACTCTTCCTGGCCCCGATCGCCTCGGCGGCGTCGGCGGTCGATTTCGACTGGGTGACCGTGGGTGACGCGGGCAATGCCTGCGATGCGCAAGCGGATGGCTGCTTCGGCGCTGTCTCGTACACCTACAAGATCTCGAAGTACGAGGTGACGAACGGCCAGTACGTGGAGTTCCTGAACGCGAAGGCGGCCTCGGATCCGCTCGGGCTCTACGCGACCAGCATGGATGTCACCGTCTACGGAGGGATCACGCGCAAGGGGACTCCGGGCAGCTTCACGTACGAGGTGAAGTCCGGCTACGAGGACAAGCCGGTGAACCACGTCACGTTCTACGACAGCCTGCGCTTCGTGAACTGGCTCACCAACGGACAGGGAAGCGGGGACACGGAGACGGGCGCCTACACACTTCTGGGTGGGACAGCCATTCCGAGCAACGGGCTCACCGTGGTGCGCAACGGCGGTGCGGGAATCTTCATTCCGAACGAGGATGAGTGGTACAAGGCGGCGTACTACGACGGGGGCCTCGGCAGCTACTTCGACTACGCGGCGGGGTCGAACACGGTGAACACGTGCGCCGCACCCGGTGCTACGCCGAACACCGCGAACTGCAACGGCGCGGTGGGAAACGTCGTCGACGTGGGCAGCTACACCGGCTCGGCGAGTCCGTACGGGACGTTCGATCAGGCCGGGAACGTGAACGAGTGGAACGAGACCATCATCACCAGCGATACCCGTGGCAGGCGGGGCGCCTCGTTCGCGAGCGCCCTCAGCAATCTTGCGGCGTCGAACCGCGGCAGCAGCTACCCGACGAACGAGGTGCGGGGCATCGGCTTTCGCATCGTGATGGTCCCCGAGCCCGGCGTGGGCGTGCTCTTGATGATGGGTCTGCTCGGTCTCGCGCGCGGGCACCGGCGTCGGGCGTAGCTACGACGCAGCGGCGCTGGCCCGCGCGGCGGTCGCGACGAGCTCGCCGTATTCCTTCGTGCGCGTGGCGGTGATCCGGCTGTTGGGCCCACACAGCAGGAGCGCGGCGAGGGGGTAGCCGTCGATGGCGAGGATCGGGGCGCCGACCACGCGGGCGCCGTCGATGGTCTCGCCATCGTTCGATGTCCAGCCGCGCCGGCGCACGGCCGCCAGATTCGGTTCGGCGTCGAGATCGGGATGAGCGTGGCGCAGCGCCGCGAGCTCTTCGGGCGGAAGGTGCGCGGCAATCGCGCGCAGCGCGGGGCCGCGCGCGAGTGGGACGTCGGATCCGACGGGCGCGCCGATGCGCAGGGCATGCCGGCTCTCGACCACCTCTTGCACGGAAAGCCGTGCGTGGTCGAGCGCGACGAGCATCACGGTCTCGCCGGTCCGATCCCGTAGCGCTTCCATGCGCGGGCGCATCGCCGCCGTGAAGGCGACGACCGCCGCACGACGCGCGAACCGGCCGAGCATGGCCGAGATCTGCCAGCGGCCGTCGCTCGTCTTGTCGATCCACCCGGCCCGGTGCAGGGTGACGGCAAGGCGGTGGGCGGCGCTCTTGTCGATCCCGGTGATGCGGGCGAGCTCGCTCACGCCCAAGGGATGGCGCCGGGCGAGGGCCTCGACGAGCGCGCACGCATTGCGGACGGATCGGATCTCCTTGACGGACGACATGGGCCCTCCGTAGCATCACTCTATGAGATACGAGCGTGTCGCATAGTAACACGTCCAGCAAAGGAGCGGAAGCATGACGACGGAGGCCCCCGCGCCGGGCGCGCCGCGGGTCGAGGCGCTCGCCCTCGCGGGTCGGGTGTTCCACATCCAGCGCTTCAGCCTCCACGACGGTCCGGGCATACGCACGACGGTGTTCCTCAAGGGATGCCCGCTCCGCTGCCCCTGGTGCTGCAATCCCGAGTCCCAGAAGGGCGGGATCGAGGTCTCGCATTCGGACGCCCTCTGCGATCACTGCGGGCGCTGTGTCCCCGCGTGTCCCGAGGACGCCGTCTCGCTCTGCGACGGGCGAGTGCGGATCGATCGCGAGCGCTGCAACGAGTGCGGCAAGTGCGTCGAGGCGTGTCTTCCGCAAGCGCTGCGCCAGATCGGCGAGGATCTCACCGTGGCGCAGGTGTTCGACGAGGTGAAGAAGGACGAGACGTACTACCGGCACTCGGAGGGCGGGGTCACATGCTCCGGGGGCGAGCCGCTCGCACAGGCGCGCTTCGTCGAGGCGCTCTTCGCGTGCTGTCGGCAGGCGTCGATCCACACGGCGCTCGAGACCTGCGGACTGGCTCCGCGTCGCGCCGTGGAGCGAGTGCTCGCGCATACGGACCTGGTCTTGTTCGATCTCAAGGCGATCGATCGCGAGCGGCACCTGGCGCTCACCGGCCTGCCGAACGAGCCGATCCTCGCCAACGCCCGGCGGGTCGCCGGGAGCGGTGTCGAGATGATCGCGCGGGTGCCCCTGATCCCCGGTCTCACCGACACCGACGACAACATCCGCGACATCGCGGAGTTCGTCCGGTCGCTCGGCCGCGACATCGCCGTGAACGTGCTGCCGTACCACCGCTTCGGCACGAACAAGTACCGGATGCTCGACCGGCCCTACGCGCACGAGGAGCTCGAGCTTCTTGCGGACGAGCGCGTCCGCGAGATCGTCCGGCACTTCGAATCCAGGAATCTCGCGTGCGAGATCGTCGCGTGAAACCCGCAGCGCGAGCGGGGCACGCCCGTCGTCGAACCCACCCGCAAGGAGTGAGATCATGCCCATCGTGACACCGGAGCAGGCGGCAAGCGAGCGCACCATCAAGGCGGTGCACGCCACCAAGCGCGGACAGCACCTGGAGGAGAGCACCTTCTGGGACGGACAGCTCTATCGCCCAGGCGTGAAGCTCGACCTCGCGCGCGGGCGCCTCTACACCGAATCGTTTCGGACGACCGAGGGCCAGCCGTGGGTGATCCGCCGGGCGAAGGCCCTGGCGCACTACCTCGAGAGCTGCCCGCTCTACCTTCCGGCGGGGCAGCGGCTGTGCGGAGGTGGCGCCTCGTCGGAGGACGCAATCCCGTGGCCGGTCGAGAAGCACTGGAAGTGGCTGAAGGCGGCGGTGCACGACGGCGGCCTGCGCAGCATGGTCGACGAGAAGGATCTCGCGGAGTTCGACGAGATCATCGCCTTCTGGTCGAGGCCGATGATGACCGAGTGGGATCGGGAAGCGGCGGCCATCCCCGATTGGCTGAAGGAGTACTACCACTGGGACGGCACCCTGCAGTGGTCGCAGTACGACTCCAACGGGCAGATGACCTTCGAGAACATCTGGGCGGGAGTCGATGCGCGACTCGAGGCGGTGCACCGCACGCGGGAGGCGCTCGGCCACGAGCTTCCACGTGACTACGTCCACCGCAAGAACAACCTCGACGCGATGGAGATCGTGCTGCGCGCGGCCAAGGTGTATGCCCGGCGCTACGCCGAGCATTGCAGGGGCCTCGCCGGAGCGGAAGCGGATCCGCATCGCAGGAAGCAGCTCGCGCGGATGGCGGAGATCTGCGAGCGGGTGCCGGCCCGCCCTCCGCGGGATTTCGAGGAGGCGCTCCAGTCCTTCTGGTTCGTGAATGCGATCCGCAACTCCGAGGGCGAGGGCCTGTGCATTCCCGACGGCCGGTTCGACGTCGAGTTCGGGCCGTTCTGGGAGAAGAGCAAGGCGGCGGGCATGACGCGGGAGGAGGGTATCGAGCTCATCGAGTGGTTCATGCTGAAGATGGCGGAGCAGGGCACGCTCTATTCGCCCATGGTCGCGCAGGTCTACGGGGGCGGCGCGCGCATCCAGAACCTGTGTCTCGGTGGAGTCGATGCCGAGGGCAACGACGTCACCAACGATCTCACCTTCATGGTGATGGATGCCGCGATGAAGCTGAAGCTGCAGGAGCCCAACCTCTCGCTGCGCATCCATCCGGGAACGCCGGATGCGGTGATCGACAAGGCTCTCGAGTGCGTGAAGCTCGGCCTGGGGTATCCCTCGCTCTTCAACGACACCGCGATCATCCCCCAGCTCACGAGCCGCGACGCGCCGCTCGAGGACGCGCGCAACTACTTCGCACCGTTCTGCGCCGTCGTCACCATCCGGGGCAAGTCGACGGGCGCCGTGTGGCCGGGATGGCTCAACTGGGCGAAGTGCCTGTGGTGGGCCTTGATGAAGGGGATCGATCCCAAGACGGGGAAGCAGAAGGGCGCGGTCACCCAGGATCCCCTCGAGTGGACCGGATACGAGGACATGCTGCGGGCCTACCTGGAGCAGCTTCGGTTCTTCGCGGACAAGCACAACAAGCTGGTGAACCTCTCCGCGCAGAACAACAAGGTCTACATGAACCGACCCTTCAACAGCGCGTTCGCCGAGGACTCCCTCGAGAAGGGTCTGATGCTCGAGGAGTGGGCGAACCCGCACCTGCGTCCGCTCTGGCCGGTCGTCGGTCCGATCAACGCCGCCAACGGCATCGCCGCGATCCGCAAGCGGGTCTTCGACGACGGTCGGGTGGAGATGGCCGACCTGGTCGAGGCGCTGCGCAAGAACTGGAGCGGCTACGAAGACCTGCGCCAGCTCATGCTGTCGGCTCCCAAGTACGGCAACGACGACGACTACGCGGATGCGATCGCGGCGGAGGTCCAGGAGAAGTCGACCGAGGTGATGGAGTCGTTCACGGACCACTACGGTCGACCGTACTGGGTGAACGGGACGAACGCGGCGACGATCTTCGGGTTCTCGTGGGATACGGACGCGACGCCCGACGGCCGCTTCAAGGGCGACATGCTGGCGGACGGCACGGCGTCTCCGATGCTCGGCACGGATACGAAGGGACCCACGGCGGTGCTGAAGTCGGCGTCGAAGGTGAACACCGCGAAGACGTACACGCATCTGCTGAACCAGAAGCTCGCACCGGCCCTGGTCGAGGGGGAGAAGGGCAAGAAGCTGTTCCGCGCCTACGTCCGATCCTGGATGGAGCTCGGCGTCACCGAGATCCAGTTCAACATGCTCGACAAGGAGACGCTGCTCGACGCCCAGGTGCATCCCCAGGACCACCAGGACGTGATCGTGCGGGTCGCAGGGTACAGTGCCTACTTCATCGACCTGAGCCGAGGCATGCAGGACAGCATCATCGAGCGCACGGAGCATTGCTGCTGGTAGGAGCGGATCGCTCGGAGTCGAGGCTCGAGCCTTTGCGCGGAGCGGCGAGGGGTCTACCGAAGCGGCTGCTGCTGGCTCAGGCAGTGGATGGAGCCGAGGCCGGAGACGAGCGCGCGCGACAGGACGCCGACGACCTCGCGCCCGGGGAAGAGCGACGAGAGGATGCCGAGCGCGCGCGCGTCGGTGGGCTCGCCGAAGACGGGAACGAGCACCGCCCCGTTGGCGATGTAGAAGTTCGCGTAGCTCGCGGGAAGGCGTTCGTCGCGGTTGTGGATGGCGGGCGGCATGGGAAGGTCGACGAGCTCGAGGGTGCGCCCGCGCGCATCGACGGCTCCGACGAGGCGCGCGCGACAGCGCTCGAGCAGCGCGTGGTTCTCGTCGTCCGCGTTGGGCTCGCGCGCGCACGCGACGCGTCCGGGTGCGACGAAGCGCGCGACGTCGTCGATGTGCCCGTCCGTGTCGTCGCCCACGACCCCGCCCACGATCCAGATCACGCGCTCGATGCCGAGGTGATGCGCGAGGATCGCCTCGATCGCCGCGCGGTCGAGGCCGGGATTGCGGCGCTCGTCGACGAGCGTGCGCTCGTTCGCGAGCAGCGTGCCCTCGCCGTCCACCTCGAGGGCGCCGCCCTCGGCACACAGCGTCGAGCGATGGCGGCGCACGCCGGCCCACTCGGCGACGCGCGCGGCGACGGCATCGTCGCGCTGCCAGCGCTCGTACTTCGCGCCCCAGGCGTTGAAGACCCAGTCGATGGCGACGAGCCCGCCCGCGGCATCGCGCACGAAGGTGGGACCGATGTCGCGCATCCAGCCGTCGCAGGTCTCGTGGCGGTGGAGAACGAGCCGATCCGCGCGAAGCTCGGCGGGCAGGCGCCGGCGCACGTCGCGCTCGATCGCCTCGTCGCGCACGAGCAGGTGTACGGTCTCGAAGGCGGCGAGCGTGCGCACGAGGCCCTCGAACTCGTCCTGTGCTTCGGCGAGCAGGCCCGGCCAGGTGTCGGGATTGTGCGGCCAGGCGAGCCAGGTGGCGGCGTGCGGCGCCCATTCCGGGGGCATCCAGCCGAGCGGCTGCAGCGAGCCGACGCGATCCGGCGATGCAACGCGATTCGGTGTCGGGGTGCTCATCGTCCGGCTAGCGGCGGAAGCGCTCGAGCAGCTCGTCGTAGTCGTCCACGCGCCGGTCGCGCAGGAACGGCCAGTTGCGCCGCTGCTGCTCGATCGCGTGCGGCGGACAGTCGGCGACGAGCACGTCCTCGGTGTCCAATGGGGACTGCGCGAGGATGCGGCCCATCGGATCGGCGACGAAGGAGCTGCCCCAGAACTCGAGCGCACCCTCGCGGCCCACGCGGTTGGGCGCGGCGACGAAGACGCCGCTCGCGATGGCGTGGCTGCGCTGCATGGTGATCCACGCCTCGCGCATGGCGGTGAGCGCCTCGCGCGAGTCGCCGTCGATGAAGCCGATCGCCGTGGGGAAGAAGAGGATCTCGGCGCCGTCGAGCGCGAGCAGGCGCGCGCTCTCGGGGAACCACTGGTCCCAGCAGATGGCGACGCCGATGCGGCCGGCGGCGGTGTCGAAGGCGAGGAAGCCGAGATCGCCCGGCGCGAAGTAGTACTTCTCGTAGTAGTAGGGATCGTCGGGGATGTGCATCTTGCGGTACAGGCCGACGAGCTGGCCGTCCGCGTCGATCACTGCGGCGCTGTTGTGGTAGAGGCCCGGGGCGCGGCGTTCGAAGAGCGGCGCGACGATCACCACGCGGAGCTCCGCGGCGAGCTTCGACAGGCGATCCGTCGTGGGACCGGGGATGGGCTCCGCCCAGTCGAAGCGATCCGCATCCTCGCTCTGCGCGGGGTAGGGCGTGAGGAAGAGCTCCTGCAGACACACGACGGTGGCACCGCGTGCAGCCGCCGTGCGGATCCCCGCTTCGGCGCGCGCGAGGTTCTCCGCGGGGGTTCCGTCGCCGCGCTGCTGGACGAGGCCGACGCGTCGGGTGGGAGATGCGTTCATGACGCGAGCTTACTCCTTCGTGGGCCTCTTTCGCGACGTTCCCTTGCGCGACGTCTTCTTCCGGGTCGCCTTCTTGCGGGTGGTCTTCGTGCGCGTGCCCGTCGAGGCGCTGCTCCCGCGCGCCGCCGTGCGGCCGGCGGCCTTGCGCCGTGGCGCCGCACCGGTGGCAGCGGCGCCACCGCCGCGGGGCAGGAACTCGAAGCCATGCCGGCCGGTGGGCTTGAGGACGAGCTTGGCGGAGAACGGCCGTCCGTGGCGCGAGGTGAACTCCTCGAGCAGGTCGGTCTCGCGCTCCTTCACGTACTTCGCGGCCTCGCCGCGCGTGATCTCGCGCTTGCACACGGTGCGCGGCAGCACGAACGGGCAGGGAAGCTCGTCGTCGCTGGGCTTGTAGCGTTTGCGCCGCTTGCCGTCCTGCGCGTGCTCGGCCTCCCAGGCCCCGGCCTTGGCGGCGAGCGTGGCCTCCTGCGCCAGAGCCGCCCGACAGCGGAACTGTGTCGGCGTCTCGACGACCTCGGAGCCGCAGCCCATGGGGCACGCCCCGAGCGGATCCTCGTTCACCTCGTACTCGGGCGTCTCGCTCTGCACCTCGCCGGTGCTGCCGCCCGTCGACACGAGCTTCACCTCGAGGCCGTCGAGCGCGAGCCGCCCGTTGTACGTGCGCCCGTCGCGCGTGGTGAAGCCCTCGAGCTCGTCGGTCTCGCCCTTCTCGAGCAGCACGCGCACGGTGTGACGATCGATGTAGCGGCCCGACTTGTCCTTCCAGATGCGGAACGAGCAGTCGGCGTCGCCCTCGACGCCCGGCTCTTCCTTGCAACGGTAGAACCAGGAGCGCTCGTACACGGGCCGCTTCTTCTCGCACGGACAGGTGCCGAGCGCGCCGTCGGTATCCGGGTAGAGCGCGTCGTACTCGAAGCCCTTCGTGAGCTCGACGATCTCGCGCGTGTAGTCCGCGATCTCGTCCATGAACTCCTGGCGCGAGCGCTGGCCGCGCTCGACCTCGCGCAGGCGATGCTCGAGCTCGCCGGTGAGCTGGGGCGAGGCGAGCCGCTCGGCGCGGATGCGCACGAGGATGTCGATCAGCCGGATGCCCTTCACCGACGGGCGCAGCGCCTTGCCGACGCGGGCCAGGTATCCCTTGGCGATCAGGTTCTCGATGATGTCGGCGCGCGTCGCGGGCGTGCCGATGCCCTTCTCGTGGAGCGCATCGGCGAGATCCTCGTCGTCGATCATGCGCCCGGCGTTCTCCATGAGCGAGAGCAACGCGGCTTCGGTGATGCGCGCGGGCGGGCGCGTGGTCTCGGCGTGGATCTCGTGCGCGAGCTCGCGCGCCTCGACGCGCGGCGCGGTGTCGAGCGAGCTCGCCTCGGTGCCGCCCGGGACGAGCGGCGGCAGCGGCTGTCCCTCGTGCTCGGCCTGGCCGAGCACGCTGCGCCAACCGGGCTCGTCGAGCGTGCGCGAGCGCGAGCGCAAGCAGTGGCCGGCGATCTCGGTCACGCGCTCCACGCGGTTCCACACGGCGGGCGGGTAGAACGTGGCGAGGAAGCGCCGCGCGACCAGGTCGAAGAGCTTGCCGTCGTCGCCGGGAAGCGGCCGGTCGGGAAGCTTCCCGGTGGGGATGATCGCGAAGTGGTCGGAGACCTTGCTGTCGTCGAAGGTGCGGCCGGTGTTCTGCAGGCCGCGCTCGACGAGCACGCGCGCCTCTCTCTGGTAGGGGCCCTGCGACGAGAACGTGCGCAGCACCTCGTCCACCGTGCGCCGGTAGTCGTTCGGCAGCGCGCGCGAATCGGTACGCGGATAGGTGAGCACCTTGTGCGCCTCGTAGCAGCGCTGCGCGGCGTTCAATGTGCGCCGGGCGGACCAGCCGAAGCGGCGGTTGCCCTCGCGTTGCAGGCTCGTGAGGTCGAAGAGCGGTGGCGCGGTCTCGCGGCTGGGCTTACGCGTCTCTCGCGCGTCGCCCGTCTGGCCGTCGATGGCGCGCGCGATCTCGCGCGCCATCGCCTCGTCGAAGATGCGATCGTCCTTGCGGTCGGGCTGCGCGGAGTCGTCGCGATGCGCGGGATCGAACCAGGTGCCTGCGTACTCGTGGCCCACCGCGCGAAGCGTCGCCTCGATCTGCCAGTAGGGTACGGGCTCGTGGGACAGGATCTCGAGCTCGCGATCGACGATGAGCTTGAGCGTCGGTGTCTGCACGCGGCCCGCGGACCAGGCCTGCGTCTCGCGGCGCGACTTCAACCGGCGCGTGAGCGCGCGCGTGGCGTTCATCCCGATCAGCCAGTCCGAGTGCGCGCGGCAGGCAGCCGCGGCGCCGAGAGGATCGTACTGCTCCCCGGGGGCCAGCCGCGAGAAGCCCTGGCGGATCGCCTCGGGCGTCATCGACTGCAGCCACAGGCGCTGGGTGGGCTTGTGGCTCGCCAGATAGTCGAGGATCTCGCGGAAGATCAGCTCGCCCTCGCGCCCGGCGTCGCAGGCGTTCACGACGCGCTCGACGTCGTCGCGCGCGAGCAGCTTCTTGATCGTGCGGATGCGCTCGCTCTGCCCGGACTTGGGCTTCAAGCGAAAGGTCTCGGGAAGGATCGGCAGGGTGTCGAGGGTCCAGCGCTTGTATTGGGGGTCGAGATCCTCGGGCTCGAGCAGCTCGACGATGTGCCCCACCGAGAAGGTGACGACGTAGTCGCGACCCTCCCAGTACCCCTCTTCTTCGCGGAACCCGCCCAGCGCCGCGACGATGTCGCGGGCCACGCTCGGCTTCTCCGTGATCACCAGTGCCTTGCCCAAGCTTCCCCCTGCCTCTGCCGGCCCCAGGGGGCGCGGCTCCCCGGAAGGCACCCGAGATCGACGGATTCCGGGCCCCGATCCGAGCGGACCCTAGTAGCCCGGCCGTTCTCGCGAGGCAAGCGAGGGGCGGATGCGTAGGCTTTTCGCATCGACGATCCGGGGGGCTCCGGGCCTCTCAAGTAATGCCCCAATGTTCCGTTAGGGTTGGCGAGACGAATTGCATGCGCGAGAGGGCGCAGATCTCATGCAGGACACCACCATCGAGCTCTACGCACGTCGCTGCGGCGATCTTCCCACGCTGCGGGCGCTGCGTCGTGCGCTCGAGCAGCGAGGCCATGCCGTCGAGCTCTCGGGCGTGGAGGGCCTGCGGGCGGAATGTGGGGCGACGCTTCCCAGGGGCCCCCTGTCGTGCACGCTGCGCGTGGTGGTCTCGGAGGGAGAGCCCTCGCCCCGCGCCGGGTCCGAGCGGGTCGCGGCCGTCCTGGACGCGGCCCTGCCCCCGCTGCCCGGATCGGTCCCGCCACTGGACGTGCTCGATGCGGACTGGGTGCTCGTGCCGGGGCCAGCTCACGCGGCGTGGATCGGCGGCTTCACGCGCGGCGAGGTGATGGCCTGTGGTCTGCCTCGGCTCGACGATCTCGCCCGCGATCCCGCAGGGATCCGCGAGCGCGCGCGCCGGGAGCTTCGCATCGGGGGGGCGGCGCACGTGGTCCTGTACGCGCCGGGCGCGGAGCCGGGCCGTTCGGCGGTCGACACCCTCGGCGACGAGATCGCGCGGATTCCCGCCGAGGGCGCCGTCGTGCTGGTGCTCGGACGCGACGGGTCCGCGGAGTGGATCGAGTCGCACCGCGAGCTCGCGTCCCGTAGCGCGGGGATCGCCCTGATCACCGATGTGGAGTGGGAGACGGCGCTCGCGGCGTGCGATGCGGTCGTCTCCGACGACGCGTCCCTGCTCTACGAGGCGGCGGCCCTGGGCCGCGGTGTGGTGGGCGTGGGCGTACAGCCGGGCGCGGCGCCGGGCTGGATTCCGGGCTTCGAGATCGGCCCGTGGATCGACGGCCCGCAGGAGCTGGCTGCGGCCGTGGCCTCGATCCTGCCGGGCTCCGCGGCGGCGAGCCGATGGGCCGCGGCGGCGGATCGCTGCCGCGCGGAGCTCTTCGACATGACGGAGCCGGCGGCGCAGCGCATGGCCGAGGCGATCGATTGTGCGCTCGCACAGTGCGGGGCGACGGGGGAAGCCCTCGATCGGATCGCGGGCGGTGCGAAGGAGCTCGAGGAGATCGAGGCCCTGATCGCCTTTGGACGACTCGACGAGGCGCGGGAGCGGCTGCGCGCCTGGCTCGCGCACCGGCCGGATGCGCGGGGCCTGCGGCTGCTCGCCGCGATCCACCGGCGCCAGCGCAAGCCCGAGGCGGCGCTCGAGGCCGCATCCGAGGCGGAGCGGCTGGCGCGTGGCGAGCTCGGCCGCGTGCTGTGCGAGCGAGGCCGCGTGCTCGCCGACGTGGACCGGCTGGACGAGGCGTACGGCGCCTTCGAGAACGCCCATTACGTGGCCGAGGGGCTGGCCGAGGCGCTCGTGGGGCTCGGCTCGCTCGCCCTGCATGCGGGCGATGCCGCGAAGTCGGAGCGCTGCTTCCGCGAGGCGCTCGCCCTGGAGGCCTCGTCGCGCACGCTCGCGGGGCTGGGGCTGGCGCAGCTCGCGCTCGGCCGCGCCCGCGAGACGATCGAGCCGCTGGAGCGAGCCCTCGACCTCGAGCCCGACTGCACCTCGGCGGTGTACGGGATCGTGCAGGCCGGCTTCCAGACGGGCGAGCTGCGGGTGGCGGAGCGGCGCGTGAGCGCGTACGTGGACTTACACGGTGCGAACCTCGACCTGGCCTTCACGCTGGCGGGGCTGCGCACCGAGCTCGGCGATCGTGCGGCTGCGCGCGAGATGATCGATCGCATCGAGCTCTTCGATCCGGCGTACCCGGGTCTCGCGGATCTGCGCGCGAAGCTCGACGGCCAACGCGTCTGAGGTTGCCCCGCGCACGACGGCGTACGGCGGTCGCGGCTCGCCGCATCGGCGCCGCGGGCCGCGCCGGCGATGCGCGCGAGCCCGCTACACTCCGGCCGTGGACAAGGTGCGAGTGGATCGCTGGCTCGCCGCAGCGCGCGTCTACAAGTCGCGCACGCTGGCGACCGAGGCCTGCAACGGCGGGCACGTGCGGGTGAACGGCGTTCCCGCGGCCGCGCATATGGCCGTTCGCATCGGCGACGAGGTGCGCGCGCTCGCCCCGTCGGGCGTCCGCGTCCTGGGCGTCGTCGCCCTCGCCGAGAAGCGGCTCTCGCCGCCGGCGGCCCGCGCGCTCTACGAGGATCGCTCGCCGCCCCCGCCGCCGCGCGAGGTTCGCGTGCGCGTGGCCGTGCGCGAGCCGGGAGCCGGCCGCCCGACGAAGCGCGAGCGACGCGACACGGACCGCATCCGCGGCCGGTTCTCGTAGGGGGACGCGCGTGCATGCGTGTGCCAAGGACGCGTGCGGGAGCACGCCGTGCGAGTCCACCCCGCCGGGCGCGAGGCGGCGACTAGGCGGCGGAGATCTCCGTTTCGAGGTAGCGCACGATGTCGAGCGACTCGTGCATCCATCGGGTGCCCTCTGGGCGATCGATGCGCAGGCACGGGACGGTCTGCCGGCCCGTGGCCTCGACGAGATCGCGCCGATGCGCGGAATCGCGCTGGATGTCGCGAAGCTCGACGTCGAGCCCCAGGCGATCGATCGCGGAGCGCACCCGCGCGCAGTAGGGACAGCCGTCGAAGAAATAGAGGGAGAGGTTGGGCGTTTGCATCGCGGCCTTCGATGCGGCCGGCACCGCCGGGTTTCTCGGCCGGGGCGATGGCCGCGGCCGCTGCGCACGCTGGGCCTCGTGCTGCTCGCTGCGGGGCTCGGCGGCTGCGCGGGCCGGATCGCCGGGCCCGAGCCTGCGGCCGTGCCCGTGGCGGAGTCCGAGGGGGCGCCGGTCGAGATCGCTCCGCGCCGGCTCGCAGGCGAGGAGCTGCGGGCGGCGCTGCCCTCGCGGCTCGCGCTCTCGGTGCGGGACGGGCGGGTGCTCTGGCGCGCGGGCGGGCTCGAGGTCGAGATCGGCCCCGCGGTGCCGGGCGACGATGTGGCGCTCGGCACGCCCCACGGCATGCTCGCCGCGAGCTGGGCGGCGTTCGAGTACCCCGAGGAGGATCCTGGCCCGGCGTTCGAACGGCTGCTCGAGCACGCGCGGGTGACGGGCGAGCCGCTGGCCGCCTTCCGCTTCGAGGTGAGCCCGCTCGCCGGGCTGCAGCTCGGCGCGGCGCGCTGGATCGTCGTGCGCGAGGG
>CAZOTO010000040.1:0-21450 GCA_964582775.1 uncultured Myxococcales bacterium | reverse complement strand
CTGCAACGCGAGCACGAACCGGGGATCCTCGTCGAGCACCCGATGGTACGTTGCCATGGTCGACTCGTAGTCCTGACGGACGAACGCATCGAAGGCCTGCTGGTAGAGCGCTCGCAGATCCGGCATCAGTCCCTCCCGTCTTGGCCCGATGACACGGACGCCCACCGGATGGCATCTTCCGGCTCCGGCAGCACGCGGCGGCCAACGAGCAGTCTAGCAGGCGAAGATCGCGCACGGGCCCGGCGACCCCTCGATGCGCGGGGAGAATCTCCGATGACGAACGACCCCACGGCAAACGAGATCCGGATCACGGAGCTGCTCGGCGACGGCATCGGACCCGAGCTGCGCGAGTCCGTCCACGCGATCGCCGCCGTGCTCCCGCTCGATCTGCACTTCGAGGCCATCGATCTGTCCCTCGAGAGCCGGCGAGCCCGCGGACTCGTGCTGTACGACGAGGCCGTCGATTCGATGCGCGCGACGCGTCTGGCGCTGAAGTACCCGACGGTGACCGAAGCAGAGAGCCCCAACGCCGTGCTGCGCCGCCGGCTCGGCTTCAGCGTGATCCACCGCCCGGTGTTCTCGATCCAGGGGATCTCCTCGAACTTCAAGGAGAACGTGGCGCTCGACATCGTGCGCGTCGCCACCGGCGGCACCTACGACGATCCGGGGCAGAAGATCGGCGCAGACGCGGCGGTATCGCTGCGCATCGTCGAGCGCGGTCCGTGCCGGGAGGCAGCGCGCTTCGCATTCGATCTGGCGAAACGCGATCACCTGTCGGTCACCTCGTCCTCGAAGCACACGATCCAACGCGTCACCGACGGCCTGTTCGAATCCGTCGTGCGAGAGGTGGCGCGCGAGTACCCCGACGTCCCTCACTACGTCGAGCTCTTCGACGCGCTGCTGGCCAAGATCATCTTGAAGCCCGAGAGGTACCAGGTGGTGCTCGTGCTGAACGAATATGGGGACTTCCTGTCCGACATGGCGTGCGGACTGGTCGGAAGCCTCGGCATGGGGGCCAGCGGCAGCTACTCGTTCACGAAGAGCAGCGAGGTCGACGTCGCGATGTTCGACCCTGCGGGCGGAACCGCACCGGACATCGCGGGCCAGGGCAAGTGCAACCCGAGTGCGATCCTGTTCGCCTTCGAGATGCTGATCGCCCAGGCGGGACGACCGGAGCTGGCGCGAGTGATCCGCCAGTCCGTGCTCGACGCCATCGCCGAGGGCGATCGAACCGCCGACATCGGTGGCAACCTCGATACGATCGCGTTCACGCGCGCCGTCGGCCGCAGGATCGAATCGGCGCTCGGGCAGTGAGCGCGCACGGCCACGGGAAGTGCACCTGCATCGAGCCGTGAACGACTCAATGCACCCTGTACGCCATCCGATGGGGCTCCCACAGGAGTCCCATCGTGAAGCTGATCCTCGGCACCCTCTTCGTCTTCGGCTGCGTCCTCGGCGGATTCGTCCTCCACCATGGGCAGCTGGCGCTCCTCGTCGTCCCGACGGAGTACCTGATCATCATCGGGATGGCGATCGGAACCTTCGTGATGAGCAATCCCATGCGCGTCGTGAAGGCGACGATCACGGGCATCCTCGGCGAGCTCAAGGGCAGCGGCGCTCCCGGAAAGAAGCAGTACGTCGAGATGCTGCAGATGGTCTACGAGCTGATGCAGCTCGCGCGCAAGGAAGGCGTGCTGTCGCTCGAAGGTCACGTGAACAATCCCCACGAGTCGGCGATCCTCACGAAGTATCCTTCCTTCGCGAAGGACCACCATGCCGTGGCGTTCCTGTGCGACACATTGAAGCTCTTCGTCGCTGGCGTGCTCGATCCGCATGACATGGACGAGCTCATGGAGCGCGATCTCGAAGCACTCCACCACGAGGAGCTCGAGCCGTCGAATGCGATCCAGAAGGTGGCCGACGCGCTGCCCGCCATCGGGATCGTGGCGTGCGTGCTCGGCATCATCCTCACGATGCAGGCGATCGACGAAGGCGCCGCCGCGGTCGGCATGAAGGTCGCCGGCGCGCTCGTCGGCACGTTCCTCGGCGTCTTCCTGTCGTACGGAATCGCCGCACCGCTGTCCAACTCGCTCGCAGCCACGGCGGAGGCGAGAGGCCGCTATCTCGGCTGTCTACGTCACGTGCTCAATGCGTCGATCTCGGGAGTGAACCCGCCCATGGCGGTGGAGATCGGGCGGCGCAGCATCTACGAAGTGGATCGCCCCTCGTTCGAGGAGCTCGAAGAGGCCTTGCGCGCCACCAAGGGCGGATGATCGGCCGTGCCCGAGGATCTCTCCGGAGGGGCGCAAGGCCCCATCATCATCAAGAAGGTCCGCAAGGGCGGACACGGCGGACACCACGGCGGTGCCTGGAAGGTCGCCTACGCGGACATGGTGACCGCGCTGCTCGCGCTGTTCATCGTGCTGTGGATCCTGTCACAGCCCGAGGAGGTGCTGAAGAACATCGCGAGCTACTTCCGCGATCCCGTCGGCTTCCGCGAGGGAGGCGTGGTCTCGCTCGAGAAGGGTGGCTCGGATCCGCCCGAGCCCTCGCTCATGGACGCCGCGCGAGCCGGTGATCCCGGGAAGGGAGAGGACGAGCTCACCGAGGGCGAGCGTGCCGCGCAGGAGCGGCGTTGGCGGCTGGCGGCAGACCAGATCCAACGCGCACTCGAGCAGCTGCCCGTGTTCGGCAAGTACCGCGATCAGATCGAGATCTCGCTCACGCCGGAGGGGCTGCGCATCAGCCTGATCGAGAGCCAGAGCTCGCCCTTGTTCGAGGTCGGAGGCACCGCACTGCAACGCGACGGGCGGGATCTGCTCGCCGCGATCGGAATGGAGATCGCGCGGCTGCCGAACCACGTCGTGATCGAGGGACACACGGACAGCCGCCCATTCGCCGCGAGCGCACGGATATCGAACTGGGAGCTCTCCACCGAGCGCAGCAACACGGCCCGCCGCGTGCTGCTCGAGGCCGGCATGCACGAGGCGCGTGTCTTCGAGGTGCGCGGCTTCGCCGACCGCCAGCTCTACAACCCGCTCGATCCCCAGGACGGAAGGAACCGGAGGGTGTCGATCACGCTGCTCTCGGACCAGGCCTATCGCGCGCGCAAAGGAGCCACGGAGACGGAGCTCCTGATCCGCAAGTGATCGAATCCCGGCCTCGGCGACGCGTTCCTTCCGTGGTCGGGCCCAGGACCGCGATGTAGACTCCGTGGCCGCCGCGGCTCCGCGCGTTCTCGCGCACGCGATCGCGACGTACGGACCGCAACACCCGATCGAGGAGGCTCCTCCATGCGACGACTCATCGCCTTTGCGCTGCTGTCGATGCTGATCCTCGCTGGGATCGCATTCGTGCTCTCCTCGATGCAGCCCGGTGTACCCGAACGCAGCGTCCTCGTCGTGGATCTGGCGGGGGGACTCGCGGAGGCGCCGCCTCTCGACATGATCGACCGCCTCCGGGCCGAGGGGCCCGCGCTTCCGACGCTGCTCCTCGTGCTGGAGATGGCCGCCGCGGACGCGCGCATCGAGGCGGTCCTCGTGCACGTCCGCTCGCTCGACGTCGGCTATGCGCGCCTGCAAGAGCTGCGCGACGGCCTCGCGCGCCTGCGCCAATCGGGCAAGCCCGTGGTGGCGCTGCTCGACGTGGCGAGCTTCAACGCCACGCGCGAGCTCTACCTCGCCTCGGCGGCCGACAAGGTCTTCGTCGTTCCCGGCTTCCTCGGGCCCTTCGCTGGCATTGCCGGTCAATACCTGCAGCTCGGCGGACTGTTCGAGCGCATGGGCATCACCTGGGAGTACGAGCGGGTCGGTGAATACAAGTCCGCGGTGGAGACCTTCGCCGCACGGGAGATGAGCGCACCCGCGCGCGCGATGATGAACGCCATCGTCGACGGGATCTTCGGGCAGATCGTCGCCGGAGTCTCGGAGGGCCGCGGAAAGACGCCGGAGTCCGTACGCGCCACGATCGATGAAGCTCCGGGGACCGCGCAGGAGTACCTCGCCTCCGGACTCGCCCAGGGCGTCGCAACGCGCGAGGAGGTCCTCGAGGCCGCCGACCTCGGCGATCTCGAGGAGATCGCCGCCGGCGACTACCACGCACGCACGGATCCGCGCTCCCTGGGCCTTCGCACCGGACCCCGGATCGCCCTGATCTTCGGCGATGGTCCGATCGTATCGAGCGAAGACCGTGCGCTCGGCGCGGCGTTCGCAGCCGATCGCATCGTCGCGGCGATCGAGGCGGCCGCCGAGGACGAGGAGATCCGCGCGATCGTCCTGCGCGTGAACTCGGGAGGCGGCTCCGCCCTCGCCTCGGACCAGATGTGGCACGCCGTGCGACGCGCGCGCGAGCGAAAGCCGGTGGTCGTGTCCATGGGAGAGGCCGCGGCCTCCGGCGGCTACTTCGTGGCGAGCGCCGCGGATGCCATCGTCGCCGAGCCGGCCACGCTCACCGGATCGATCGGCGTGTTCTTCCTGCGTCCGGAGCTGTCGAAGCTGCTCGAGCGCTGGGAGATCGGCAGCGAAACGATCGCCCGTGGCCGACACGCCGCCGTGTCGGCGGGAGCGGATCCCTTCACCCCGGAGCAGCGCGACCGTACGGGTCGCTACGTGCGCTCGATCTACCGCGACTTCCTGGAACGCGTCTCCGAAGGCCGTGGGCTGCCGACGGAGCAGGTGGATGCACTGGGCCGCGGCCGGGTGTGGCTCGGTGAGGAAGCCCTCCGGTACGGGCTCGTCGACGAGCTCGGGGGGCTCGCCACGGCGGTCGCTCGCGCCAAGCGCGAGGCGAACCTTCCCGAGGACTCGGACCCCGCACGCGTGGTCCTTCCCGGGCCCCGCTCCCCGGGGGAGCAGATCCGGGCGCTCCTGCGGGGAGACCTCGTCGGCTGGGCGCGCGCCGCGCTGCTCCCGGTCCGCATCCCCGAGGTGCTCCAGTGGCTTCGCCCCCTGTCCCGCGGAGAGATCGCGTATCTGCCGCCCCATTGGATCGAGATCCACTGAGGGACTCCGCCGGGGTCCGTGCTGCCGCTTCGCTCGCACGGCGAGCTAAGATCCGCGACATGCGCCTGGAAGAAGAGTTCGTGATCCGCCGACCGCATGCCGAAGTGGCTGCGCTGCTCGATCGCGACGAAACGGTCCACGCGATGTTTCCGGACGCCGAGGTCGTCGCCCTGGCAGACGGCACCCGGGAGGCACGCGCCGCCTACGGGGGCCTTGGCCCCACCCGCGACGTCCGCGTGCAGTTCCGGACCGACCCGTCCGGCGACCTGCGGTTCGACAAGGTGTGCGACGGGAACGTGTGGCGCCGCCTGGAGGGCGAGGTCCACCTGCTCCGCGTGAACGAGCGGACCACCCGCGTGGTCCTTTCCCTAAAGGGAGAGACCCGGGCGTTCGTTCCCGAGCTCACCGTCCGGGGGCCCGTCCGCGAGCAGTTCGGCCAGCTCGCCAAGGCGCTGCGCGCGCAGCTCCAAGGTGAATGAGCACGGTGGGTGCCGTCCTCCTGCCCCGGCCGCAACCAATCCCTCCCCGGGCGGTTTCATCGGGTGCCAGGCGACTTCTGGGCGGCCACGGATGAACGATCGCGATGTGCAGCTCATGCTGGCCTTCCAGCGGGGAGACCCGGCAGCGTTCGACACGCTGTTCCAGCGCTACACACCGCCGCTGCTCGGCTTCCTGGGGAGGATGCTGCAGGACAACGGCCGCGCCGAGGAGCTCGCCCAGGAGGTCTTCGTGCGGATCTATCAGGCGAAGGATCGCTACGAGCCCCGAGCTCGCTTCTCGACGTGGATGTTCGGGATCGCGCACCGCCTCGCACTGAACGAGCTCGCGCGCGCACGACACCGCTTCGAGACCCGGACCGCAGAGCCGCGAGAGCTCGACTGCGCCGATCCGGCGCCCGATCCTGGCGAGCGGATCGACGCACAGCGCTCCGGCCAGGCGCTCGAACGGGCCCTCGCAACGCTTCCTGAGCGGCAGCGGGCAGCGATCCTGCTGCGCTCCGAAGGCGACATGGACTACGCGCAGATCGCGCAGGCGCTCGACACGAGCGTGGCCAGCGTGAAGAGCCTCTTGCACCGGGCGCGCGAGGGATTGCTGCGCGCGCTCGACGAGGAGAAGCCATGAATCCTTCCGCGAACGAGCCGATCGATCCCGAGCTCGAGATGCAGCTCGGCGCCTACCTGGACGGCGAGCTCGATCCGGCGCAACGCCTTGCGCTCGAGGGGCGGCTCGCGGCGAGCCCGGCGCTGCTCACCCGGCTCGAGCGTCTGCGCGCGCTCTCGGAGGGACTAGGACGCCTGCCGCAGATCCCTCCCTCGTCCGACTTCGAGCCGACCTTGCGCGCGCGCCTGCACGACGTGGGCTGGGACCGCGCGAGCGAGACGCCGCGCAGCACGGAAGGGGCACGGGTCGTGCCCCTTCGCCCCCGTCACTCGTTCCTGCGCGGGGGCCTCGCGCTCGGCGGGCTCGCGGCCGCGGCGGCGTCGCTGCTCCTCCTGCTGCGAAGCACACCCGAGCTTCGGGACCTTCCGGAGCAGGGGGATCCGACCGCTCTGGAGCTTCGCGCCGACGCCTCGGCAATGCGCGAGCCCGCGCCCGTAGCGATCCCGCCGGCGCCAGCGCTGGTGCGCCCGGCCACGGCCGCGAAGCCGGCGCCCGCGGAACAGGCATCCTCTTCGACCGGGATGGACGTCGATGGCATCGACCTGGCGATCGTCGCCGACTCGGAGAGCTACGAGATCCTGCGCCGCTCGGACCTCGAGCTGCTGGAGCTGCTCGAGGTCCTCGAGGCATGGAGCGAGGACGGCAATGGTTGATCCCCACGCCTCCGCCGGGGTCGCACCCCTCCCGCCCCCGAACGCCAACGGAGCGTGGCCTGCGGGGACCGCCAGGCGCCTGCTCGGTGCCCTGTGCACCGCGTCGCTCGCCCTCGCGCTCTGCGGATGGCTCGGAGGGGCCTCTGCGGCCGGGGCGGACGAGCCGCCCCGCGGCCCGTCGGAGCGCCGGGAGGGCCTGTCCCCGGAGGGGCGCGACGAGGTCCAGCGGCGGCTCGAGCAGTTCCGACGGCTTCCTCCCGAGCGCCAGGAACGCATCCGCCGCAACTACGAGCGCTGGAAGGATCTCCCGCCCGACGAGCGCGAACGGATGCGCGAGCGCTACGAGCACTGGCGCGAGCTTCCGCCCGAGGAGCGCAAGCGGATGCGCGAGCGCTACGAGCACTGGCGCGAGCTTCCGCCGCAGGAGCGCGAGCGCGTACGCGAGCGCGTACGGCCCCAGGATCGGGAAGAGGACCGGGGCCGGGGTCGGGGCCGCGAAGATCGAGGCGGCAACGCGGATCGCAGGAAGAAGGAGCTCGATCGCCGCCCCGATCGCGACCCGGGCGAGCGCATGCGTCCCTCCGATCGCCCACGCAGGGGGGACGGTGCCGGACGCGGGGAGTCCAGACGCCGCAGCCGTTGACATGGCTGCGCCCGGATCCCTACCACCTACGGCAGCCGCGCAACAGGGGGACGCGTGACCCGCAGAACGATCGAGATCATGGACACGACGCTGCGCGACGGCGAGCAGACGCCCAACGTCGCGTACTCGCCTTCGGAGAAGTACCAGCTCGCCCGCATCCTGCTCGACGAGGTGAAGGTCGATCGCCTCGAGATCGCAAGTGCGCGCGTCTCGGAGGGCGAAGCCGAGGCCGTCCGCCGCATCACCGCCTGGGCGCGCAAGACGCGCATCGCCGAGCGCATCGAGATCCTCGGCTTCGTCGACGGCCGCAGCTCCGTCGACTGGATCCAGAAGCACGGCGGGCGCGTCCTGAACCTGCTCACCAAGGGCTCGCGCCACCACTGCGAGAAGCAGCTGCGCATGGCACCCGAGCGGCACTTCAAGGCGATCGCCGAGACGATCCGCTACGCGCACCAGCGCGATCTCCTGGTGAACGTGTACCTCGAGGACTGGTCTTCCGGCGTGCGCGCGAGCTTCGACTACGTCTTCGCGCACATCCAGAACCTGGCCGATCTCGGCGTGAAGCGGATCTACCTGCCCGACACGCTCGGCGTGCTCGCGCCGGCGGACACGCACCGCTACATCGAGCTCATGACCCGCACCTGGCCCGCGCTCCACTTCGAGTTCCACGGCCACAACGACTACGGGCTGGCCACCGCGAACTGCCTGGCCGCCGTCGAGGCCGGCGCACGCGGCGTACACACGAGTGTGAATGGAATGGGTGAACGCGCAGGCAACAGCCGCCTGGCCGAGGTGGTCGCCGCGATCCACGACCTCACCGACGCGCGCACCTCCGTGTGCGAGAGCCGGCTCATCGCCGCGAGCGACATGGTCGCCACGTTCTCGGGCAAGCCCATCGCCCACAACGCACCGGTGATCGGACGCGACGTGTTCACGCAGACCGCAGGCATCCACGCAGACGGCGACTCGAAGGCGGATCTCTATGCGAACCGCCTGCTGCCGCGGCGCTTCGGCCGGCAGCGCCGCTACGCGCTCGGCAAGCTCGCGGGCAAAGCCTCCGTCGACCAGAACCTGAAGGAGCTCGGCGTCGAGCTGAGCCCCGAGAACCGCGAGCTCGTGCTGCGGCGGATCGTCGAGCTCGGCGACAAGAAGCACACCGTCACGATCGCCGACCTTCCGCTGATCCTCGCCGACGTGCTGAAGACGCCCGCCGAGGAGCTCGTGCGCATCGAGCAGTGGGAGTTCCGCTCCACGAGCGTGGGCACGCCGAGCGCGAGCGTCACCCTGAACCTGCGCGGCCGCACGGCGAGCGCCGAGGCCACGGGCGACGGCGGCTACGACGCCTTCATGAACGCGCTCGCCAAGGCGCTGCGCGGCTTCCGCATCGCGCTGCCGCGCCTCGTCGACTACCAGGTGCGCATTCCCCCCGGAGGGAAGACGGGCGCGCTCGTCGAGACGCTCATCACCTGGCAGGGGGACGCGAAGACCGAGCCGTTCGTGACCCTCGGAGTGGATCCCGATCAGCTCGCCGCCGCCGTGATCGCCACCGAGAAGATGCTGAACCTGGTGGCCCAGCGGCGACCGAAGCGCTCGTGAGGGAACGGCGCGCCGCGAATGTGCGGCGGCTCGCCACGCGCCGTGCCGCCGCGCGGATGCTTCTCGCGGTCGCTGCGCTCGGCGCGTGTGCGCGTGCCCCCCAGCCCGACCCCCTCTACCAGCCCACGCAGAGCCTTCTCGAAGCGCTCGCGGTGCTGCGCCTGCACGTCGACGACGACACCTATCGCTTCGAGCCCGCGCGCGACTTCACGGGCAAGGACGTCTACCGCGCGAGCCTCGATCGCCTGGAGAGCCTCGAGGCGATCCACCACGAGAAGATCCGGTCCGGCTACCTGCTCGACGTGATCCTGTTCGCCAAGGGTCGCGCCTTCGAGCGCACGCGCGACTACGACCTGGCGCAGCGGCACTACGAGCGCGTCGCGCGCCTGGATTCCCCGCTCGCCGAGAGCGCCCGCTCCGCCGCCGAGACCTGCGCCGCCATCGACGCCGCGATTCGCCTCGAGCCCGATCCCCACGCCGGCACGAGCGAGGCGCTCGATCGCTTCGCCGAGCGCCGGCGCCGGCTCGAAGAGCTCCGCGCGCGCACCGACGCCTCGCACTACGCCTACGTCGCCGACGAAGAGATCGAGCGGCTGGACCTGGCGCGTGCACGCTACTTCGCGGCGCGCGCCGCGCTCGATCCCACCCTCGAGGCGCTCGCGCTGCAGCAGCTCCAGACGCTCGTACGCGAGCACCCACAGAGCAAGAACCGCCACCGCCATCTGCTCGCCACGGCAGACTTCTACGCGGAGCTCGCGCGCCGCTATGCAGAGGATGTCCCGCCCGCCTCGGTCGGCTTCGATCCGGCCACGTTCGAGGAGTATGCGCACGGGGCGGTCCGCCTGTACGAAAGCGTGTCGCAGCAGGACGGAACGGCGGAGAAGCTCGAGGCCGCGCGCAAGCTCGAGGCGTTCCTCGCCTTCCGCATCGGGATGAGCCAGGGTGCGGGCCGACGCTAGCGCCCTCGCCTTCGTCGTCGCGGCAAGCGCCGCGACCCTCGCCTGCAGCGGCGTTAGGCCGCCGAGCCCGGCCGAGGTGACACCGATCTCGGTCGCCCGTGCCCCGCGCGCCGCCCTGCCCGACGACATGGAGCGCGCCGCGGGCCGCCTCGCCGCGCTCGTATACGCGAACGCCACCGACACGGCCGCGACCGTCCTTTCCGCCATGCAAGAGGAAGAGGAGACACGCCGACGCCGGGGAGAACCTCCGACGGGCCTGCTCGACAACGCGCGCCACCTGTACGGCGCGGCCGCGGGCTCCGGCGAGATCCATTACTGGCTCGCGGAGCAACTGCTCGAGGAGGCCTCGCTCGATCCCGCGCTGCGCAAGCGCCTCGAGCGCGAGCGGGAGGGGCACCCGCTTCGCCTGGCGGAGCAGCGCCTCGCCGAGGAGCGCCGCTACCGCTACGGGTCGCTCTTCAACCGTACCGTGGCTCCGCTCTCGCGCCTGCTCCTCCGTGCCCCGCTCGATCCCATCGGAGCCACCCACGCCACGCTCTCGTCGTACGCGGCGTGGAAGCGATTCCCGACGGCGAGCCCCCGCGAGCGCCAGGCCCTGCGCGCGTACGAGGACTACCTGGCAGCGAACCCGGATGCTCCGGAGAGGTCCGCGATCGAGGCGCGCATCCACGAGCTGCGCCGCAAGCGCAGCCGTCACCTGCACGAGAAGACCGTCGCCGCCGCGCGCAAGGCGCTCGAGGCGGGATCCGCCGAGATGGCACTCGCGCACCTGGATCGCGCCGATCGCCTGCACGCACCGGACGCGCGCACGCGCGCACTGCGCGAACGGGCGAACGCATCGTTGCAGGAGCAGCGCGGGCAACGTGACGTCGCCCTCTCGGCGCGAGACGTCGTGGGCCTGCCGCTCGTCGCCTCTGCCGAGACGCAGCTCGCTGCGCTCGCGCGCGACGTCCTCGTCGCACCGCTCGGCGAGGTCGCCGAGCGCGCCAACGCCTGGCGCCAGGCGCGCGGCGAGGATCGCCTGTCGGACGAGATGGAGCTCCTCGCGAGCTTCGGAGCGCTCGGCGCAGATGACGAGGATGGATGGATCGCCGCGCTCGAAGCACTCGTGCGTAGCGGCGGCGGTAACATGGCGCGCCACGCCGCGGCGCTCGTCTCGTCGCCCGACGCGAATCCGTACGCGCGTTACCGCGAAGCGTCATCGCAGACACGGCGCGCCTCGACACGCTGGGTCGCGCAGGGCGCGCCCCGAAGACCGAGCGGGGTCTTCCCCCGTCCCGTCGACGCCATCCTCTCGATCCCGCGCCGCGTGGTCGGGCTGGCGACCTCGCCGCTTCGCCTGCTGCGCTACTCGCGCACACGCGTCGCTTCGAGCCAGGGCGTGATCGACGCCGGCGAGCGCTACCTGGCGCGGCGGCCCCGCGGCGCACATGCAGACGAGGTTCGCGCCGAGCTCGAGGACCTCTACACGCGAAGCGGTCGCTGGATGCAGGCCCTCGAACACCACCAGCAACGAAGACCTCCCGATCCCGAGCGCATCGCGATGTACCGCGAGCGCATCGCCGAGGGCCTGCTCGCGGCCGCAAAGCACCCCGAGCGCTACCGCCAACGCATCGACGTGCGCATCGCGCTGCTGCGCGCGATCGAGCTCGACTACGCAGACACGCGCGCGCTCGCACCGGCACGCGCGCTCCTCGTCGAGATCCTGCGCACCGAGGCGCCGCAGCGGATCCGCATCTCGCGCGAATACCTGCGCGAGCACCCCGAGCTGTGGGCGCCGGGCGCGCTCGGCCTGCGCGCGGAGCTCCTCGACGCAGAGCGCGGCAACGGCGAGATCGCCGAGGAGGGCATCACGCTGCTCGGCGGCACGTCGGTCGAGATCGCCCTCGAGGATCGCGAGCCCGTGCGCGAACGCATTCCCGAGGAAGCCTTCGCGCGATTTGCCGCGCTGCTCGAGGAGAGCCGCTACCAGCGCCTCGCCACCGACGACCGCGAAGGGGTCGAGCCCGATCCGCAGCGCGATCGCTTCCTCGAGGAGGCGCGCCTGGGCATCGCCGATGCGCGCGATCCCCGGCCCACGGCCCGATCCACCGCGGTCTACCTCGGAACCCACGAGAAGCACGGCTTCGTGCGCCGGCGCGAGTCGATCCTCCCCGTCGAGCTCGTGGTGCAGGGCGACTTCGAAGGGCTCGGCTTCTCCGCCTTCCCGCGCATCCTGCTCCCGCGCGAGACCCCGGACGCGGTCCTCTACGAGTGATCCCTTCGCGCGCCGGGCGCGCTCACGCGCGAGGCCCGCGGGGCGCACCCTCGCTCGCCGTGGCCATTCCGGCCGCGTACGCCCGCGCGAGCAGCTCCACCGGATGCACGACCTCGACCTCCAGGCGCGCCTCGCGCGCGCCCGCCGCCAGGTGCAGCGCACAGCCGGGATTGCCCGTCGCGAGCGCGTGCGGTCGAAGCTCGCGCAGCGCCTGGATCTTGCGCGCGAGGAGCCGCCCCGCCATCTGCGGATGCGTGAGGTTGTAGATTCCCGCCGCACCGCAGCAGTCCTGGCTTCCCGGAAGATCGACGAGCTCCAGGCCCGGGATCGCGCGAAGCAGCGCGCGCGGCGCCTCGGCGATGCGTTGCGCGTGGAGCAGGTGACACGGATCGTCGTAGGCCACGCGAAGCGGTAGGCTCCCGCCCGGCGGCACGAGGCCCACGTCGACCAGGAACTCCGCCACGTCGCGCACGCGGCGCGCGAGCCCGTCGCCCCCTCCTTTCAGCGCTGCACCGCAGCCCGCCGAGCTCACGACCACGGCGTCGATCCCCGACGACGAGAATGCGCGGCGATTGCGCTCGCGAAGCCGCGCCGCACCCGCGGCATCGCCGTCGTGCGCGAGCAGCGCGCCGCAGCAGCCCTGCCCCGCGGGAACCTCGACATCGAAGCCGTTGTGCACGAGCGCCTCGACCGTGGCGCGATTCACCGACGGCAGCAGGTGCGGCATCACGCAGCCGACGAAGAGCGCCACCCGCCCTCGCCTCTTGCCACGGCCGGGGACGACTGCGAGCGGCCGATGCGGAATGTCGAGCTGCGGCACGAGCGCATCCGCGCGGGCGAGCGGTGGCACGAGCCGCACGAGACCGCTCGCGCGCAGCGCGCGCTGCAGCCCGCTCCACTGGTAGGCGCGAAGCAGCGACATCGCCGCCTCGATCCGCGCAGGCGAGCCGAGCGTCCCGCGCAACACCGCACGGTGGAGGACACGGCGCCACCGCCCGCGCACCCCGCGGGCGTCGATCTCCTCGCGCATGGACTCCACGATCCGCCCGTAGCGCACGCCCGCCGGGCAGACGGACTCGCAGGCACGGCAGTCCAGGCAGAAGTGCATCTCGTGCGCCACCGCCCCGTCGAGCGCGATCGCGCCCTCGGCCACGCCGCGCGCCAGATAGATGCGGCCCCGCGGCGAGCTCGTCTCGCGGCCCGTCTCCTGGTACGTCGGGCAGACCGGAAGACACATCCCGCAGTGCACGCAGTCGAGCGTGGCCTCGTATGCGATCCGCCCTGCGGCTTCTCGACCATCCTCCCGCACCCGCACCTCTCCTCTCGAGGAGAGTGCATTCTACCGACGGTCGCCAAGCCCAGCGACGGCCCCATCGCCGAACCGTCTAGGGGTAGGAAGCTACCGCCTTCCGTCGCATGACCAAGCCCGCGAGACCGAGCCCCGCAAGGAGCAGGATCGAGGGGCTGGGTTCGTCCACGAAGGCACCGTCGTTGTACGGTGCATTCAGGAGCGCCACGCCGATCGATTCATAGGGTGTTCCCGCGTAGGGATTGGAGAGCTCGTCCAGATCGACGTACAGGCCTTCGGACCACTCGATCTCGAGATACTCCAGGTACGCGTACGAGGGGTCGACTCGGATCACGGGATCCATGAAGGCGGAGGCAGTCGAGACCTCGGCATTCCAATTGTTGTATTGGCTAGCGCTGACGCTCGCGCCTGCATTCACGGCGGCTAGGATCGTCCACGAGCTATTGGGATGAATCGAGTAGGTGAACGGTTGGATTTGCGAGCCCCGGAGGTCTTCCCATTGCATTTGGCCACCGGAGTTCATCAGGGCATTCCTGGCTGCGTCATCGAGCCCCTCATCGCCGGTACCCGTGAACGACGTCTCCATCGTCCCGTCCGAATTCGCGCTCGCGGAGAAACTGAAGAGGTTCGCGACAGTGAGACCCGCGTAGCCACCGCCCATTTGACCCGATCCATTCACGGACCACATCGCCCAGAACGTGAGCGGGATGGGCGTCGAATATGCCTCCGCGGGTGCATCCGGAGCCAGGATGAAGGTCATGTCATAGTTGGCGTTCGCATATGCACTCGCTTGTATGCTGCCCCACGGGCTATACCCCCCCCAGCATTGCCCCGCGCCGCAGTCCTCGCGCGATTGAGCCATATCGATGATGGAGTTGGCCAATGCGAACACCCGAGCCGGCACCTCCACCTTGGAAAGGTCGGTCCGACTCCCCGGCATCCGGACCGCGGGATCCGCTGTCGCCAGCGCTTCGCCTTCGCTGAAGTCTCCCTCCAGGCCATACCCGATCAGGGACGATCGGGATTCCCGCTCGTCGGAATCGGCTTCGATGAAGTAGCCATCGCGCACTTCGGTCGCCGTATACATATCGATCGCCCATGCCTTCGCGATCGGGAGCAAGACTCCAGTCGCGACGAGGCACGAAAGAAGAATGCGAGTCATTCGACACTCCTTTTGGTACGCACATTCTCGTCTATGCCCGGAAACACGTCGAACGAACGCTCCGGACTCGTTCATCACCTGCGCAGCACCCCTCCGCCCAAGCCCGCGAGCAGCACCCACGTCGTCGCGGGCTCGGGGACAAGGGGCGCGACTCCCCAGTCGAAGCCGCTCGTCGAGACGACCTGCGCGCCCTCGACCGGAACGAACACGCCGTACGGATCGCCGGTCGTCCCCGCGGGCCACGCGTACTCCTCGAACGGGCCGTATCCGACCGTGGTGAGCCCATCGGGCCCGTACGAGGCCTCGAAGCGTGCCGCCTGGAAATACGTGCCCCCGGGGGACCGATGGGGCACGACCAGACGTCGTCGGCACCGGCGCTCTGCGTGGAATCGAGATAGACGCTGCCGCTCGCGCGCCGGCAACGGCAGCATCTGCAGGGCTTCCTGCATCACGGGTGCATCGTCGGGCACGGCCGCAAGGGGATCCCGCTGGCGCAGCCGCACGGCCAGCGGCGCGGCCCATCCATCCGTGAGCGCAAGGAGCGTGCGGAGCTCGGTGGCATCCGGCCTCTCACCGCCGACCCGATGCGCGAGCTCCTGGGTCTCGGGCAGATCGAAGTGGAGCAGCTCCGCCTTCAGCAGATGCAGCGACTGGCGCGCCAGCAGGCCATCGAAGGGCGCGGGAGGAACCGCGCGGCTCAGGAGCACGCACCGATCGACGGGTCGCATCGCCTCGCAGAGGACGGCGAGGGCGTGGTGCGTCGGTGCATGCGCCGGCAGCGCATGCACATCGTCGAAGACGATCAGGCGGCCGCGCACTGCCTCGTCCCTTCGCCTCACCGCTCGGAACGCCGCACGGGTCCACGCACGTGTGAACGCGACGACATCACCGAGATGCTCGGGCGAGAACGAGGGAAGCACCGAGCGGCGGCGCAGCTCGTGCCGGACGAGCCGATTCACGTTCGAGAAGAAGACCGTTGGATCGGCGTCTGCCTCGTCCATGCGGTACCAGAGAACGGGCAACCGACACTGGTCCGCGTAGCTCGCCGCCAACACGGTCTTTCCCGCGCCGGGTGGTGCCTGAACCCATACACCGGGGTGCCGTTCGCACATCGCATCCAGCAGGCGAAAGAGTCGAGGACGCGGCACGGCGCCTCGCACGACGGGACGGGTCGCCTTCGCGGACTGGAGCGGCAGCTTCGTCCTCATGAGTGCAACCCATCTCCCCAACCACCGCCGACAGAACGACCCGGAACAGGCGGCGATCAGGAACAGCGTACTACGGATGCGCGTCGATCTTCCGCACGAATCGACCGGGCGACAACACGAAATCCGGATCGAATCGACACAGAAGTGTCGCATGGAGCGCGTGACCCGCCGGCGGAGCACCGAAGGCGTCGAGCGACTGCGCGAGCTCCACGGGCAGGCCCTCGACCTGCATCCCCCATCCACTGCGATGTACGTGCGCCTGGACCTCGTGCAGGGCATCGAGGGGGACGTCGGCGAAGACCACGCCCCCGAGCGGCAGGGCGATGCGAGGCGCCGGCGCACCCGCGATACGCAGCATGGTGTCCCAGAGCGCCGCCGTATCGCTCGGGCGAGCGCCGAGACGCACGCGGACACGGCCCGAGTCCGGAGCGAGGCGCGCAGATCCGATGCCCCTCTGCACGGAGGACCAGCTCCCCCCGGAGTCCTCGCCGGGTACGCGAGTCTCGAGCTCCTGCACGCTCGCCTCGCGCCCCTCGAGCCGCCACAGCAGGCGCAGTCCATCGTGTCCGGCGGCGAGCGCGGCTCCCGTGAGCTCGCCCGGAAGCTCGCGAAGCGCAGCGGCGTCCGCGAAGGCGCGCTCGGCATCGGGCTCGTCGCGTGCGAGCACGCGTGTCACCTCGGGCCGGGCGCACAGGCGCACGGTCGCCTCGGTGATCACGCCGAGGGTCCCGTGCGAACCGCACAGGAGCCGCACCAGATCGAAGCCCGTCACGTTCTTCACCACCGCGCCGCCCATGCGCGCGATCTCCCCGTTCGCGAGGACGACGCGAAGGCCGAGCAGCTCGTCGCGCAGGCGCCGATCGAGGCCGTAGCCCGGCCCCACGGGATCGGCGGCGATCGTCCCCCCGACGGTCGCGCCCTCGTGCAAGGGCTCGAACGCGGCGCGCCGTCCCACCGCAGCCGCCGCGCGGAATAGCTCGTCGATCGGCTCACCCGCCGGCACGCGCGCGATCCCCTCGTCCGCGTCGAGCCCGCCCGTGCCGCGCAGTCGCGCGAGCGAGAGCAGGATGACGCGCTCGGCATCGACGGGATTCCCCCAGTGCAGCTTCGATCCGCCGCCGCTCGGAACGATCGCCACGCGCTCCCGGCGCGCGGCCGACACGCAGGCGGCGACCTCCTCGGCGCTTGCCGGACACACGATCGCGTCGGGCACACGGTCCCCGATCCGCGGGCGATCCGCCGCCCGCACGTGTGGCGCACCGACGAGCGACGCAAACACGGATGCGACGTTCACGACTCTCCTCGCGCGTCGTCGCCGCGCCGCCGGGGATCGCCCTCGCGGCAGGCGCGCGGCTCGGGGATCACCTTTCCGGGATTGCAGCGATCCTCGGGATCGAACGCATCGTGCACCCAGCGCATGGGTTCGAGCTCGTGCTCCTCGAAGAGCAGCGGCATGGCGTAGCGCTTCTCGAGCCCGATGCCGTGCTCGCCCGAGAGCACACCGCCCGCATCGACGCAGATGCGCAGGATGTCCTCGCCCACCCGGCGCACGCGCTCGGCTTCGTCCGCATCGCGGCGATCGAAGGCGATGTTGGGGTGGAGGTTTCCGTCGCCCGCATGCAGCAGGTTCGCGATGCGGATGCCGCGCGCGGCGGCGGCGCGGTTGATGCGCTCGACGACGTCGGGAAGACGCGTGCGCGGAACGACCGCGTCGTGCACGTAGAGATCGGGCGCCACCCGGCCCAGCGCACCGAATGCGCTCTTGCGGGCGCGCCAGAAGGCGAGACGCTCGGCCTCGTCGCGGGCCACGCGCACCTCGATCGCGCCGCGCGCGGCGGCGATGCGCTCCACCTCGCGCCGCTCGCATGCCACGGCCGCCGCGGAGCCATCGAGCTCCACGAGGAGCAGCGCGCGCACGTCGCGCGGATAGCCCGCCGCATACACGGAGGCCTCGATCGCCGCGATGGTGCGATCGTCCATGAGCTCGAGCGCCGACGGCAGCACGCCGCTCGCGATCACGTCCGACACCGCCTGACACGCCGCCCCGAGCGACGGGAAGCCCACGAGCAACGTCGACACCTCTTCGGGCCGTGGCACCAGACGCACCGTCGCTGCGGTGAGGATGCCAAGCGTCCCTTCCGAGCCCACGAAGACGCCGCGCAGATCGTAGCCATGCGCGTGCCCATCGCGGCGGCCGAGCTCGACGAGCGCGCCGTCCGGCAGCACGACCTCGAGCGAGAGCACGTGCGCGCTCGTGGTGCCGCGCTTCAGTGTATGGGCGCCCCCGCTGTTCTCGGCGACGTTGCCACCGATCGTACACGCCGCCTGGCTCGAGGGATCCGGCGCGAAGCCGAGGCCGAGCGGCGCCACGGCCGCGGAGAGATCCGCGTTCACGACGCCCGGCTGCACGGTCGCCGTGCGGTTCGTGGCGTCGATGGACAGGATGCGATCCATCCGCGAGCACTCGACGATCACCGCGCCACCCATCGGTGTCGCACCACCCGATAGCCCGGTCCCCGCTCCGCGCGCGACGAAGGGCACGCCGGCTTCCCCGCACGCCCGAACGATGCCCTGCACGCCCTCCGCGGAGTCGGGAAAGGCGATGGCAAGCGGATTCCCGCGCAGAATGGCCAAGCCGTCGCACTCGTAGGCGAAGCGGTCCGCTCCGGTGTCGAGAACCTCGGTCACACCCGGCAACGCACGCAGCCGAGCGGCGAAGCGCTTCGCGTCGGAGCTCGACGCGTACCGGCCGCTCGCACCCTCACGACCGCCGCGGCGACGCCACACGGGCGTATCCTCAGACGAGCCCGAGGCGCTCGATCTCGTCCTCGTCCATCCCCAGGAAGTGGCCGACCTCGTGCTTCACGGTGATGCGGATCTGGTCGATCAGCTCCGCCCGCGTCGTCGCCACCTTCTCGAGGTTGCGCTTGAACAAGAGGATACGGTCCATGTCGGTGCGTTGTACCGACGGCGCCGCACCCGGAGACGTCGCGGGAACTCCCTCGAACAGACCGAGGATCTGGGGAGAAAGGTGCTCGTCGCGCAAGAGCCCGGGATCAGGAAGATCTTGGATCAGGACCGGGCAACCCTCGACGTAGCGCAGGATCTCGTCGGGAATGCTGTTGAGCGCCTCTCGTGCCGCCGACTCGAACTCGTCCTCGGTGATCCGGATCGGAAGGGGGTAGAGATCGGGCATCAGGTTCGCGGCCTGCGCGAAGAGCTTCTCGGCGCGCGCCACGTCTCCCATGTGCTCGAGGACGAGCCCCATGTGATACAGGCTGTGGGCGCACTCGGGCTCGAGCGCGAGCGAGCGCTCGAGGCTGCGGCGCGCCTCGACGAACTGGCCCAGCTCGAAGAGGATCTGTCCCTCGAAGCCACGGTAGATCCCCACCTCGCCGTTCGCCTTGATCGCGCGTCGCAGCAGGAAGAGCGCCCCCTCGAGGTCGTCCAGGTAGAAGAGCGACTTCGCCTTCAGGTAGTAGACCTCGGCCTCGACGCTGCGGTCGAGCGATTCCTCGAGCATGCGATCGGAGAACTCCAGGGCCGTCCCGTAGTCCTGGAACTCCTCGATGAAGATCTCGATCTGGTTGAGCCGCGCCGGGTAGTAGCCGGGCTCGATCTCGACGGCCCGATCGAACTCCGCGAGCGCCTCCTCGCAACGACCGTGGTCCCACAGGATCTCGCCCCGGCCGTTGTGCGCCTCGGCACCGCGGGGATTCGCGCGCAGCGCCTCGTCGAGCCACGCCATGGCCTCTTCGACCCTTCCACCAGAAGAGGCCTCGAACGCCTGATCCAGGCAGTCCCAGTATCGATCCCGATCCAGCAACTCGATCCCCTTCGCGCCCCCGCGGCTGGCAGTCTAGCAAATCGGCGCTCGTGGCCGAAGAGATGCGCCATCGACGGAGAGGCTCACAAGTTCCCGATATCAATAGGAAAAATAGCGATGATCGCCGACTGCCTCGCCGCGGTACCCGCGCGCGTGCGGTCCGGCCCGAGTCCCGGACCTCGCCTCAGCCTTCGGGTACGACGAGGATCCGGCGGCAGTTCTCGCAGATGCCGATTTCACCGGAGAGAACCAGATTGATCACCTGCGGCGGTATGGCCCGGTGGCAGCCCGAGCAGCTCCCCGCCCGCACGATCACCACCCCGGAGCCACGCGACCTCACCGCCCGGTCGTACAGGACGCGAGCTTCGGCGCCGAGAGCCGCGACCAAGCCCTCGCGCCGCGCGCGTTGCCCCGCGCACGCACGTTCGAGCTCGGCCCGGCGCTCCTCGAGGATCCGAGCCTCGGCGTCGAAGCCCGCCGCCTGCTCCTCGAGCTCCTTCTCCCGCAGGGCGAGATCCCGGGCCCGCTCGTCCACGGCCTCGAACAGGCCGAGAACCTCGTCCTCGATCTGCGCGATCTGCTGAGCCGCCGCGTCGATCTCCCGGAGGATCGCGGTGTACTCCACGTTCGTCTTCACCAGCGCCGTCTGGCCATGGAGCTTCTGCCGGCGCGCCTCCCAGTCCTGGATCTCCGCCTCTTTCTGGCGGCGGGCACGCTCGAGGACCAGGAGGTCCTCGCGCAGGCGCGCGATGGCGTCGCGCGCATCCCGGGACCGTTCCATCGCCTGCCCGATCTGTACCGGGAGGCGAGCGAGCTCGCGCTCGAGTGCCTCGATCTCCCCCTCGCACGAGCCCAGCTCCGCGAGATCCCCGCGATTTCGTGTCATGCGTGCAGGCTTTCACGACGCAGCCCCCCCGGTCAACCCGGGCGGGGCCCGGATCGTCTGCGGAAGCATTCCCTGCGGGGAGGGGGCCACGACCCCCTCCCCGAGCTCGATAACGATTGCCTATCCAGGAGATAATAATTTTCGTCTTTACTCTATGAGTCGAACTCCGTTACGTTCATGGTCGAGAGCGACACCGATCGGTGACATCGACCGACACCGCGCGGTGGCGAACATCGAACCAGGAGGCAAGACGGCCATGGCGTACGACGGATCGTATCGATTGATCTCCACGGATGACCACGTGATCGAGCCCGCCAACGTGTGGGAGGGACGGCTGGAAGCGAAGTACCAGGATCGCGCTCCGCGGATCATGGAGGTCGACGGCGAGGAGCGCTGGGTCTTCGAGAACCGCAAGCTCGTGAACGTCGGCCTCGCCGCCATGGCCGGCAAGAAGTACGAGGACTATTCACCGGCCGCGCTGCGCTTCTCGGACATGCGCATCGGCTGCTACGACCCCCACGAGCGCCTTCGCGACATGGACCTCGACGGCGTCGAGGCACAGATCCTGTTCCCGAGCGTTCCCGGGATGGCGGGACAGGTGTTCGCCGAAGCCGACGACAAGGATCTCGCGTATCGCTGTCTGCAGACGTACAACGACTGGCTCGCGGATTCCTGGTGCGCGGTGGACCCGCGGCGCCTCGTAGGCCAGGTGATCGTCCCCTTCTGGGACATGGATCTCGCGGTTAAGGAGCTGCGGCGCGGCATCGCGCTCGGACACAAGGCGCTGTCG